>JBQCCW010000129.1:0-5099 GCA_051961835.1 Marmoricola sp.
GACGCCGGCGACGATGGTCGCCACCATCCCCGGGCTAACCGCGACCATCACCAGCATGTGGCTGCCCATCAGGGCCTCGCCGAGCGCGCGGGTGAGGTCGGGCGGTGGCCCGCTGCGCCGCTCGGGCCACGGGATCAGCAGCGCGCCGGCGGCCAGCAGCACGAACGTCGCGACGGCCGCGCCGAGGGCGGCCCACTTCCCGTGCACCATGCTCATCGGCATGAGGGCCGGGTTCATGCCCATGTACATCACCATGTAGACCGCCATCACGGCCATCTCCATGACCATCATCAAGATCGTGACGACGCCGACGTAGCCCTGGTGCAGCACCAGCACGATGCCGCCGACGGCCACGAACGAGACCGCGAGGGCGTAGGTCGCCCGCGCCATCGAGTCGACATGGAAGACCGCGGCCCCGGCCAGCACCGAGACCACCGCGGAGACCCAGAAGACCACCGCGGCGGGCACGCCGAGGGAGGTGCTGTCGCCGGCGCCAGCCGCCTGGGCGAACGGAGCCAGCGTCGACCCCAGCGTCGTCCCCAGCGTCAGTGGATCTACGTGCTGCATCGTTCGTCGCCTCCTCAGCCCGTCTCAGCTCGACCCCATCACGGCGGCCACTGCGACCAGCAGGTCCTGGAGCACCACCAGCGGCAGGAGGACCACCCAGCCCGCCTCGAGCAGCTTGTCCGGCCGCAGCACCGACAGCCGCTCGCCAACGACCACCAGCAGCGCGACCACCGCCGCCGTCTTCACGACCAGCCACACGACTCCCGGCAGCCACGGCCCGTCCGTGCCGCCGAGGAACAGCGGGACGGCGAACGCCCCACCGGCCACGAGCAGCGCGTAACGGCCGGCAGAGACCAGCAGCCGGTCGACCCCGGACAACTCCGCGAGGACGCCGCTGGCGATGTCGTCATCGGCGGGGGCGCGCAGCGGGCCCCACAGCGTGAAGCCGAGGACGCCGACGCAGTAGCCCAGGAACGCGACCGGCATCCACACGACGTACCAGAGCCCCTGGCCGGCCGCGATGGCTGCGGGATCCAGGCTGCCGGCGGCCACCGCCGGGGCCACGAGCGCGAACATCAGCGGCAGCTCGTAGGCCAGCCCCAGCGCGAGGAAGCGGTAGGCGCCGGCCAGCCCGAAGGATGCGTTCGCGCCCCAGCCGAGCAGCCAGAAGAACGCCCACAGCGACACGTCGAGCGCGTTGAACCACACGACGCCCAGGCCGTCGGGGACGAGGGTTCGGCTACCGATCGGCACCAGCGCCGCCATGCACAGCGCGACCGGGAGCAGCGCCGACGACGCGATGCGCCACAGCAGCAGGTCCGCCGCGACGGTTCGGCGGGGGCGCTGGCGCAGCAGTCGCGCCGCCTCCCGCAGCGGGTCGGCCGCACCGGCCAGCGTCGGGCGACCGTCACGGCGGGCGACCACGGCGGCGCGCGTGCCGGCGGTGGCTGCCGCGAGCAGCAGCAGCCCGGCCGCGATGGCCAGGGTCCAGGCCGGTGAGAGCGCGTCTGCCTCGCTCATCCGGCCTCCCGCGTGCTGTGTGCCGACGCCCACCGGCCCGCCGTCGGGCCGAACGCCGGGGCGAGGCCCGCCACGAGCAGCCGGACCTCGCCGAGCTCACGACCGCGCACCACTGAGGGGAGCCGGTCCACCAGCACGGCGGGCTCGGGCGTGAGCACCTGCTGGCCGGCGAGCTCGGCGGCGGCTGCGTCGAGCGACGCGACGAGGCGCGTGAAGGCGTCTCCGGCGAAGGGCGGGCTCGCCTGCCCGGTGAGGTCGTCGACCGTGGCCACCCTGTGCAGCGACCAGCGCAGCAGCACGCTCCGCTCGATCCGGCGGCGCTCCCGGGAGATTCGGGAGCTCGTCGTCGCATCCCCGTCGAGGCACGCGTCGCGGACCGACCGGACCGCTGCGGCGCGGGTCGGCGAGGCGCCGAGGGTCAGCACCCTCGCCGCGGCGTCGAGCCAGCTCGCGGCGCAGAGGGTTCTGTTCGGCACGTGCCCCGAGCTCGCAGCCGCATCGACCGCCGGCTCACCGACCCACTCCGAGGTGGCGTCGACCACCACGTCGCCGTGCAGCGTGCACGTGAGCATCAGGCCCGGGGGCCAGAGCGGCAGGGCCGGCCCCAGCGGCAGGTGCAGCTCGTCCATCTCGAGGCCGTCGCGGTCCTCAGCGCCGCCCGCGAGTGGGATCCCGCCCGGGGCCATGTCCATGTCGCCGTGGTCCATGTCGCCGTGGTCCATGTCGCCGTGGTCCATGTCGCCGTGGTCCATGTCGCCGTGGTCCATGTCGCCGTGTGCTGTCGACTCCGATGGTCGCTTCTGCGCGTCCGCCCGCTGGACGGCGTCGTCCCCTATGAGCCGCGACGCCTCGTCGAGGGTGTGGGCGCTCTTTGTCGTGGTTGCGACGACGACGCGTGCGCGCGGCCCCGGCATGCTCTCGTAGAGCAGGTCAACTGCCTCCTGGAGCCGGGGGTCCGGCGGTCCCACGACCAGCAGCACGTCAGCCTCTGCGGGGGTGTTGGCGAGTACCCAGCCGCGGTCGGTGACCGCGCGTTCGACGGCGATCCGGGTGGCGAGTTGTCCCGGTGCCTCGATTATCAGCACATGCAGTCGCGCGGTCGCCAGCTGGACGAAGCGGTCCCTCAAACCCATCGGAACGCACCTTCGCGGCGGGCCCACAGGACCGCGACCAGCAGCGCACCCAGGAACGAGAACATCTCGATCACAGCGGCGGTGCCGAGGTCGGCGACCACCACCGCCCACGGATACATGAACAGCATCTCGATGTCGAAGCCGAGGAAGACGACACTCGCGGTGTACCAGCGGACGTGGTAGCGCGAGAGCGCGTGTTCGGACGGCTCGACGCCGGACAGGAAGGGGAGCGTCACGATCGGGTGGTGTTCGATCGCGAGCAGTAGTGCGATCCCACGCATGGCGACGACCACGGCTACTCCGAGCGCAGCGATGCTTGCGAGGCCGGCGTACACGGCTCCTCCTTGTCTGTCGTCATTGTCGGTCGTCGGCGGGCGGCTGGCTCGGTAAGTTCGAGTACCCAGATCCGCGAATCGAAAGCAGGGAGCGGGTCGACGCGGCGAGGAAGCGTCTGGGCCGCTTCCGATTGTGACCGATGTCGGCCGGCGGCAGCGGTCCTACGCGGTCGAGTTCCGGTAGTTCAGAGCGATCATCATCCCGGCCTCCCCGTGGTAGACGTTGTGGCAGTGCGTCATCCAGGACCCCGGGTTGTCGGCCTGGAGGTCGACCGAGACCGACGACATCGGTGTTACGAGCACCGTGTCCTTTCGCAGCCCGTTGGGCAGCGCGAAGGTGTGGCCGTGGATATGCATGGGGTGGGTCATCTTCGTCATGTTCATCAGCTCCAGCCGCACCCGATCGCCCTTATCGACGAGAATCGGATCGTTCTTCCCGTATGGCGCGCCGTTGATCGCCCACCGGTACGGCGTCATCTGTCCACTCAGGTGCACCATCGCGGTCGCGTCTGGAACACGGTTCTCCAGCCTTGTCCCTTCACCCGGGCGGAGATCCGACCCCTGAATCACTTCGCCGTCGAGCTCGGCGGGCCGAACGGTGTGGTGAGGCGCAGCGCCGGTGCTGGTCCTGATCAGGGCCATGGCCTGGCCCTGCTTGCCGAAGGGTGCGGCCACGAGGGGGAACGCTCCGTCTGCGAGAGTCACGACGGCGTCGTAGCGCTCGCCCATGCCGATGTGGATTCCGTCGACCTCGCGCGGGTGGACGGCGAACCCGTCGGTGTGGGTGATGGTGAGGCGGTGGCCGCCCAGGGCGACGGTGAAGATCGTGTCGGAACCGGCGTTGATGATCCGCAGCCGGACTCGTTGACCGGGCCGGGCGCGAAGGACGTCGGGTGCGGTGGGGACCCGCCCGTTGATCAGGTAGTGCGGATACACGACGTCGCCGGCCTCGCCGAACGGTGGCCTTCCCATGGACATGCCATCCATGCCGCTCATCCCACTCATGCCGTCCATCCCGTGCATGCCGTCGGTGCCTTGGGAACTGGCAGGGCCGCGGCTGAGATCGGCCAGTACGTCGTCGGGGGTACGTCCGGTGCCGTCGACCCAGTCGTCGAGGACGACGATCCATTCGTGGTCGTAGTCGCCGGGGTCATGCGGGTCGTCGATGATCAGTGCGCCGTAGAGTCCCCGGTCGAGCTGGACGCCGACGTGGGGGTGGTAGAAGTACGTGCCTGGGTCCGGGACGCGGAATTCGTAGAGGTACGAGCCACCGGCGCTGATCGGGTCCTGTGTCAGCGCAGGTACACCGTCCGCAACGTTGCGTAGTGCGATGCCGTGCCAGTGGACGGTCGTCTCGGCAGGCAATTGGTTGTCCACTCGTACCCGCACGAGGTCGCCTGCTGTGGCGCGGATGAGCGGGCCCGGAGCGCTCTCGCCGAACGCCCAGGTTTCGACCGTCGGGCCACCGAGGTCGAGTGTGACTGGCCGGGGCGCGAGCTTCTGCTCGACGACGTTTTGCCCCGGCGTCGCTCGAAGCGGGGCAGGCGTGCCGAACCGTGTGGCCGGGGCGGCGGAGTCGTTCGAGCACGCGGCCAGGACGCCGGTTCCGGTGGCAGCCAAGCCACCCAGCAGCAGCGTGCGTCGTGAGATCTCGGGCATGGTCTCGCTTTCGGGCGCAGCGGTGAGGGCCAACGACAACAGAGACCCTGCCCCCCCGGTGCGGACTTCCTCCTCAGGTTCGATGAAGATTCGACGAAGGCTCCTTCGCGGACCGTCCTCGAGGGGAATCAGGTGTTGGCGGCGGGGAGGCGGACCGTGAAGGTGGCGCCGTGTCCCTCACCAGGACTGGCAGCCGCGATCGTCCCGGACTGGGCCTCGACGAGAGCCTTGGCGATGCTGAGGCCGATCCCGGAACCGCCGTGGTCCCGGTCGCGGGCCGTGTCGGCGCGGAAGAACCGGTCGAAGACGTGCCCGAGGTGCTCGGCGGCGATGCCATGGCCGGTGTCGATCACCGCGTACTCGACCCATCCACGAGCTGATCTGCACTCGACTCGGACAGTCCCGCCGACAGGTGTGTGCCGCAAAGCGTTGTCGAGCAGGTTGC
>JBQCCW010000130.1:0-4399 GCA_051961835.1 Marmoricola sp.
CCCACGGCGTACTGCGGCAGCGCGCCGCCCCACCGCTGCACGTGGGCGTCGACCGGGACGGCCGACAGGCCGATCGCGCGGCCGAGGTCGGCCACGGCGGCGTCGACGAGCTCGGCGTCGGAGACCTGGAGGACCTCCTCCTCGCGGTGGCGACCGATGGAGCAGCGCATGACGATCAGGTCACCCGCCTCCTGGGCGACCCACTCCCACTTGCGGTGCGAGAAGGTCGCGGCCTTGATGACGTGGCCGTCCACAGGGGGCACGAGGAAGCCCGAGCCCTCGACCGGCGGGAAGTCCCGGGCGCTGAAAGCCAACGTCACGATCGCCATCGAGGCGTACTCGATGCGGGCGAGCTCCAAGGCGGCGTACGGCGCCACGTCGCTGAGCAGCCGCGCCGTGGCTCGAGCCGGTGTCGCCAGGACGACCCCGTCGGCCTCGACCAGTCGAGGCGCGCGGGTGTCGCCGACCACCAGCCGCCAGCCGCCTCCGGGTCGGCGCGCGAGGTCGCGCACGGGCGCAGCGAGCTCGACCGACAGCCGGTGGCTCTCGATCACGGCCCCGGGCAGCCGGCCCACTCCCCCGCGGATCCCGGCGAAGACCGGTCCGCTCGCGCGCGGCACGGCCAGGGCCTCTGCTGCCGCGCGTGTCATCGACCGGTCGCGCTCCAGGAGCGCGACCACCTGCGGCACGGCGGCGCGGGCGGAGATCTCTCGCGCGTGGCCGGCGTACACGCCGCCGAGGAGGGGCTCCACGAGGCGGTCGACCACCTCCTTGCCGAACCGCTCCTCGACGAGATTGCCGATACTCACGTCGGCCTCGCCGATCTCGGTCGCGGGCAGGCGGGGCTCGAGGGCCGCCCGCAGCTGCCCCGACCGGGAGAGCACCTCGTCGAGCACCCGCACGTCCCCGGGCACCCCCATCAGGGTGCGGGGCATCGGCACGAGCCGATCCCGGTTCCACAGGTGTGCGGTGATCGTGGCCGGGTGCACCAGCTCGTCGGCTAGCCCGGAGGCGCGGGTGAGGCGGACCGCCTCGGGTCGGCGGTTGAGCATCGCCTCCGCCCCGACGTCGACGAGGACGCCGCCGACCTCCGCGCGGTGGAGCTTCCCGCCCACACGGTCGGCGCCCTCGAGCACCCGCACCTCCACGTCGGGACGTGCCGACCGCAGGGCCGCTGCGGCGGCGAGGCCGGCGATCCCCGCACCCACGACGGCGACGACGGCAACGACGTGGCGCTGGTCCTGCGGAGGGTCGGGATCCGGGTCGTGCACACCCCCACCCTGCCAAACCGCGCGCGGGGCGAGCGGGCAGGGCCCAGGCCGCCTCAGCGCGCGGAGTGCTCGTGGACGAAGTCGGTGAGCCGGGCGAGCTGGTCGGGGTCGGTGCTGGGGATCACTCCGTGACCCAGGTTGAACACGTGCCCCGGGGCGGCACGGCCGGCATCCAGGATGCCCTCGGCCCGCTCCAGCATCACCTGCGTGGGCGCGAACACCAGCGTCGGATCGAGGTTCCCCTGCACCGCGCGGGGCGTGCCGTCCCCGGCTGCGCGCCGGATGCCCTCCTCCAACGGCACCCGCCAGTCGACACCGACGACGTCGGCCCCGGCGCTGCCCATCAGGTCGAGGATCTCCCCCGTGCCGACACCGAAGTGGATGCGCGGCACCCCCAGGGCGCCGGCCCGGCGGAGCACGTCGGCGGAGTACGGCATCACGTGGCGCCGGTAGTCCTCCCGAGTCAGCGCGCCGGCCCAGGAGTCGAACAGCTGCACCGCAGAGGCCCCTGCCGCGACCTGCACCTCCAGGTAGGTCGCGGCGATGGCGGCGATCTTGCGCATCAGCGCCTGCCACACCTCTGGAGCGCCGAGCATGAGCGCCTTCGTGCGAGCGTGGTCCTTGGAGGGCCCGCCCTCGACGAGGTAGGACGCAACGGTGAACGGCGCACCGGCGAAGCCGATCAACGGTGTCGCGCCGAGCTCGGCGATCAGCATCCGCACCGCCTCGGTGATGAACGGGACGTGTCCGGGCTCGAGGTCGGGGATCGCCGCCACGTCGGCGAGCGTCTGCACCGGCCGCGCCACGACAGGACCGACGCCGGGCTTGATGTCGAGATCGACGCCGACGGCCTTGACCGGCAGCACGATGTCGGAGAAGAAGATGGCGGCGTCCACGCCGTACCGGCGCACCGGCTGCAGGGTGATCTCGGTGACCAGGTCGGGTCGCATGCAGGACTCCAGCATGCCGACGCCCTCGCGCACCCGGCGGTACTCCGGCAGCGAGCGACCCGCCTGCCGCATGAACCAGACGGGCACGAACGGCACCGGCTCGCCCCGGGCCGCACGCAGGAACGGCGCCTGGGAGAGCCCCGAGGAGGGGGCCGAGGAGGGGGCCGACGAGGCGGTGGCGGGCGTGCTCTCAGGGGCGGCCATGGTGCCGATCTTCGCAGGTGAGGCGGCGCGTCGAGGCATCGGACCCGATGCCCCGACCTAGGCTGAGAGGCATGTCAGCCCCGACCGAGCACCACGGCGAGGTGAGCGGCGCCATCGCGGCCCCGCTGGCCTTCGACCGGGCCCTCGTGCAGCTGCGTGGCGCCCGCTTCCGGCCCGAGGTTTTCGTCGAGGAGATGCCGGCGCCTCAGCGCATCGCGCCCTACGCAGCCGCGCTGTCCGCCGACGTGACCGTGGAGGGCGAGGACGTGGGGTCCGGCCGGATCGTCCTCCTGCACGACCCGGCCGGCAACGACGCCTGGCACGGCACGTTCCGCTGCGTCGCCTACGTCCGCGCCGAGGTGGACCCCGAGCTCGTCACCGATCCCCTGCTCGCGGAGGTCGGCTGGTCCTGGCTGACCGAGGCCCTCGAAGCCCACGGCGCGCAGTACGCCGCTCCCTCGGGCACCGTGACCACCGTCTCCTCGGAGAGCTTCGGCGGCATGGCCGGGGAGCCCGCGACCGCGCAGGTGGAGATCCGCGCCTCCTGGACCCCCACCGGTGATCTCGGCCCGCACGGCGAGGCGTGGGGCGAGCTGCTCTGCACCGCGGCCGGGCTGCCGCCGGTCCCGGAGGGCGTCGCCACGCTGCCGAACCGGCGGGGCCAGCGGGGTCCGGGTGCCTGACCGGCACGACGGCCCCGGCGAACCGATCGCGACCGATCCTGGGTCCGATCCTGGGCCCGATCCTGGGGCCGCCGCACCACCCCCGGCTCCTCTCCTCACGCTGCGGGACGGGCTTCCGGACGCCGTGGACACGCCGGAAGGCCTCGCGGCCGCCGTCGCAGCCGTGGCGAGGGGCACCGGCCCAGTCGCCCTCGACGCCGAACGCGCCTCGGGCTACCGCTACTCCGCACGCGCCTACCTGATCCAGCTGCGCCGCGAAGGCAGCGGCACCTGGCTCATCGACCCGATCGCGTTCTCCGACCTGACCGCGCTCAACGAGGCCATCGGCGGCGCCGAGTGGATCCTGCACGCCGCCACCCAGGACCTGGCCTGCCTGCGCGAGGTCGGCCTAGTGCCGGAGCGCCTGTTCGACACCGAGCACGCCGCCCGGCTGCTCGGCTACCCGCGGGTGGGGCTGGCCACGCTGGTCGAGAGCGTCCTGGGGTGGCGACTGCGCAAGGAGCACTCGGCGGTCGACTGGAGCAAGCGGCCGCTGCCCACGCCGTGGCTGGAGTACGCCGCCCTCGACGTCGAGGTGCTCATCGAGCTCCGCGAGATCCTCGGCCGCGAGCTGGAGGATCAGGGCAAGGCGGCGTGGGCGGCGGAGGAGTTCGCCTACCTGACCGGATTCGCGCCGGTCCCGCGGGCCGAGCCCTGGCGGCGCACCTCCGGCATCCACCGGATGCGCGGCCGGCGCACCGTCGCCGCCGTCCGTGAGCTGTGGACCGAGCGCGACACGATCGCCGCGGAGCGCGACGTCACGCCGGGGCGCCTGCTGCCCGACAGCGCGCTCGTCGCCGCCGCCAAGGCGATGCCGACGACCCGCGGCGCGCTGCTCGCCACCGACGGCTTCCAGGGCCGCGGCGCCAAGCGGTACGCCGACCGGTGGATGGCCGCCCTCGACCGTGCCCGCGCCCTGCCGGAGAGCGACCTGCCCCCGCTCACCGTGCGCAGCGACGGCCCTCCTCAGCAGCGGGTCTGGGCCGAGCGGGACCCCGTCGCGGCCGCGCGGCTCGCGACCGCGCGTGCCGCCATGGCCTCGCTCTCCGAGCGGCTCGACATCCCGGTCGAGAACCTGCTGACGCCCGACGCGATGCGCCGCGTCCTCTGGGCCCCGCCAGCGGCCGCTGACGACGAGATGCAGGCCGCCGTGGGTGAAGCGCTGACCCGTCTGGGCGCGCGCCGCTGGCAGGTGGGCCTCACCGCACCCCTGCTCGCCGAGGCGATCCTCTCCCCCGCCGAGCCCGCCGCC
>JBQCCW010000131.1:0-12274 GCA_051961835.1 Marmoricola sp.
CCTCTTCACCCCAGCCCAACGCCGAGCGCTGCGGCTCCGCGACGGTGGCTGCCGCGCCGAAGGGTGCACCGTCCCCGTCGCCTGGACCGAAGCCCACCACTGGCACCCCTGGTCACGCGGCGGCCCCACCAACCTCGACGACGGCGTGCTGCTCTGCAACTTCCACCACCACCGCGCCCACGACAACACCTTCCACGCCGAGCGACTCGCGAACGGCGACGTGCGGTTCCGGCGGCGGACGTGAGGTCAGCGGCCGGTCAGTCGCGCGTACAGGCGGTCGAGCACGTCCGCCTGCCCCTCCCACGTCCACTCCTCCAGGAGCCCCGGTGCGTCGTACGCCGCCCGGTAGCGCTGCGGGTCCGCCAGCACGGCCGTGATCGCGCGCACGTAGTCGTCGACGTCGCCGGCGACGAACACCTCGCCCTGGCCCGTGCGGCGCACCATGCCGGCCATCGTCTTCACGTCGCTCACGACGATCGGCAGCCGGGCCTGGGAGTACTCGAAGAACTTGCTCGCCAGCGAGATCTCGTGGTTCAGGTGATGCAGCGTCGGATGCACGCCGATGTCGGCCTCGGACACGTAGGGCACGACCTGCTCGGGGGCGACATACGGCAGCAGGTGGATCCGGTCGCGGACGCCGAGCTCCGTCGCGCGGCCCATCAGCTCCTGCACGTACGGCGCGGTGTCGTTGGCGACGACGAACACCACATGAGCCTCGGGCAGCCGGGGGAGTGCCTCGACCATCACCGCGACGCCGCGCTGGGGCGCCACGCCGCCGCTGTAGAGCAGCAGAGGCGTCGTCGCGTCGACGCCCGCGAGCGCGCGCATCGACGGCACGCCCTCGGCAGGGGCCGGCTCGCCGACCGGGGGAGCGTTGAGGACGACCGTGGGCTTCTCCGGCAGGCCGTGCTCCTCGACGAGCATGTCGGCGAGCGTGTCGGAGACCGTCACCACGGCGTCGGCCTGGCCGATGTACTCGCGCTCGTAGGCGACCCGGGCCGGCAGCCAGCCGGCGTGCACGCCCATCCGGCTGATGCCGGGCACGTACTCGTGAGCGTCGTAGATGAACTGCACCGTGCGGCCGGCGGCCCGGGCCCGAGCGGCGGCATTGGCGCCGACCCCGACCATGTTGAAGTCGTGAGCGTGGATGATGTCCGGCTCGAGCGTGTCGATCAGCGGCCCGAACGCGAGCTCGTAGTCCCACAGGTGCGGGTCGAGGACCCGCCAGGACCGGTCCCCGCGGAGCCGGGTGACCGCCGGCATCCACCACGGTGTCGGCCACTGCTCGGCCGGCAGCGCGGCCTGCTTGCGCACCGGGGTCTTCGACGTCGCCTCGGCTCGGGTGCTCACCCAGCGCTCGGTGAGACGCAGCCGCCCGAGGCGGGCTCGGGCGGCGGCGCGGCGGAGCGGTGCGACCGCTGAGGTGTCCTGGGCGGCCAGGGCGCGGCGTACCCGCGCGTCGGTCTGCTGGGCCCGCACGGACTGGCGGCGGTAGCGCGCGGCCCGGGGGTTGAGGTAGCCGAGCGACGCACCTGCGGGTGCGAAGGAGTCCGGCCGCCGGGACAGGGCGTCGGAGACCGGGACGAGCCGGACCTTGGCCTTGCCGAGGCGGAACCGCTCGGCCTTGCCGCCCGGGGCGCGCCCGATGAGCACGACGTTCCAGCCGCGCTCGGCCATCGACTGTGCCGACTTGCGGACGCGCGAGTCGTTGCGGACGCCGTTGTCGACCATCATCACGACGCGGCCGCGCTGCTCGGAGGTACTCATCGCAAGGGAGCCTATCGAGCACGCGGCCCCTTCCCGTCGACGGCCGAAACGCGTAGATTGTCGGAAAAGGGCACTGGGTCCGGGACGTTGGTCCCGAGTCCCGGTGCTCGCGTGTCTTGCCGGTGAGGGCCGTCGATGACGCAGGTGGGCCCGCACCGGCGCGGCACTCGGACTCGTCGGGAGGGACGTGCAGATGGGGAGGGCCAGGTGACCGCCGGGGCGGGCCGGCCGGCGGTCGACGTCCCGCTCACCGCCGCGGTGCTCGACCAGTCCCACGTCGGCGTCGCGGTGTGTGACGCCGAGGGCATGCTCGTGGAGCTGAACGGCGCGCTCGCCGGCATGCTCGACACGCCCTACCAGCCGGCGCCCAGCGGCGAGTGGCCCGAGTGCTTCCACCTCCTCGCCGAGGACGGCCGGCGACCGCTCACGCCCGAGGAGACGCCGCTCGCGAGGGCCTTGGGTGGAGAGCGGGTGACCGACGCGATCATCGCGACGCGCCCACCGGGCGGCGGGGTGCGCTACCTGCGGTGCAACGCCAGCCCGATCACCTACGAGGACGGCTCGCCCGCCGGCGCGGTGGCCTTCGTCGTCGACGTGACGGAGCGGATCGAGGAGCGCCACCGTCTCGACGCCCTGCGCGAGCGGCTCGTCGCCACGGTCAACCACGAGCTGCGTACGCCGGCTGCCGCGCTGCGCGGTCACGTCGAGCTGCTCGACGACCTCCGGGACGCGCTTCCTCACGAGGCGGCCTGGTCGGTGGAGGCGCTCAGCCGGAACCTCGAGCGGATGCAGGACGTGCTCGACCGCATCTCCGAGCTCGCCGACCGCGCCGCGGCGCCGCGGGACTGACCCTCAGGGCCGGTGCGCCTCGAGCGCGGCGATCGTGCGGCGCCCGGCGTCGCCCTCGCCGTAGGGCATCGGGCGGTCACCGTCCGGAGCGGGCCGCGTCGCGAGGGCGGCCCACTCGGCCGCGGGCAGGGCGTCGGGGCGCGGGACGAGCACGTTCCAGCCGGCCTCGACCGTCTCCACCCACTCGGTCTCCGGCCGCAGCGTCGTGCACGGCTTGCCGAGCAGGTACGCCTCCTTCTGCAGCCCCCCGGAGTCGGTGACGACACCGGCGGAGCCGAGGACGGCGGCGACGAGGCCGGCGTACGGCAGTGCCCGGCCGACGTGGAGGGCGCCCCGGGAGAGGTCGATCCCGAACTGCTCGGCGCGCGCCACCAGGCGGGGGTGAGCCAGCAACGCGACCGGCACCGGCAGCGCGGCGAGCGCGCCGACCAGGGCGGCGAGCACCTGCGGGTCGTCGGTGTTGTCGGGGCGGTGCAGCGTCGCGACGAGGTACGGGGCCTGGGGGTCGATGCCCGCCGGCAGCTCGGGCGCCGGGTGGCGACCGGCCAGCACGGCGTCGCGGACCTGCCAGCAGACGTCGACCATCACGTCGCCCACGAGCGTGGCCCGCTCGGCGAGCCCCTCGGTGGCCAGGTGGTCCATCGCCACCCGGGTCGGGGCGAGCAGCAGGTCCGCGGCGTGGTCGGTGAGCACGCGGTTGTGCTCCTCGGGCATCCGGCGGTTGAAGGAGCGCAGGCCGGCTTCGAGGTGGGCGACGGGCAGGTGCAGCTTCACCGCGGCCAGGGCGGCGGCGAGCGTGGAGTTGGTGTCGCCGTAGACCAGCACCCAGTCGGGGCGGTGCTCGTCGAGCACGGGATCCATCCCCGCCAGCACCGCACCGGTCTGCACGCCGTGGCTGCCCGACCCGACGCCCAGGTGCACGTCGGGGTCGGGGATGTCCAGGCCGGAGAAGAAGACGTCGGAGAGCTGGGCGTCGTAGTGCTGCCCGGTGTGGACGATGAGGTGCTCGTGCCCGGTGCCCTCCACGGCGTGGGCGATCGCGGCCAGCTTGACCAGCTGGGGTCGGGCGCCGACGACGCTCATGATCCTCACGCCGGCGAGGGTATCCAGCGCGGGACGCGGGGCCCTGCTGGGATAGCCTCAGCCGCGATGAGCGTGACCATCGCCCCCACCGCCGACGTCGACGACCGCGCGACGCTCGGGGACGCGACGACCGTCTGGCACCTCGCCCAGATCCGCGAGCACGCCCGCCTCGGAGGGCGGTGCATCGTGGGGCGCGGCGCCTACATCGGCACCGGCGTGCAGGTCGGCGACCACTGCAAGATCCAGAACAACGCCCTGGTCTACGAACCGGCATCGCTGGCCGACGGAGTCTTCATCGGGCCGGCGGTGGTACTCACCAACGACACCTGGCCCCGGGCGGTGAACCCCGACGGGTCCCCGAAGTCCGCGAGCGACTGGGAGCCGGTCGGCGTCACGATCGAGGAGGGCGCCTCCATCGGGGCCCGCTCGGTCTGCATCGCCCCGGTCCGCGTCGGCGCGTGGTCGCTGGTCGCGGCCGGGTCGGTGGTGACGCGCGACGTCGCGGCGTACGCCCTGGTGGCGGGCAACCCCGCCCGCCGGATCGGCTGGGTCGGGAGGGCCGGCGTTCGCCTCGAGCGCGCCGAGGGGCAGGACGGCGAGCACTGGACCTGCCCGCAGACCGGGGAGCGCTACATCGAGACCGACGGGACGCTGCGTCCCGCCACCGACGGGGAGACCGCGTGAACGACTTCATCCCGCCCGCCCGGCCGATCATCGGTGAGGAGGAGCGGGTGGCGGTGGACCGGGTGCTGCGCAGCGGGATGCTGGCGCAGGGCCCGGAGGTCGCCGCGTTCGAGACCGAGTTCGCCGAGCACTTCGGCCTGGGCCGGGCGTGCGTGGCGGTCAACTCCGGCACCTCGGGTCTGCACTTGGGCCTGCTGGCGAGTGGCGTGGGGCCCGGCGATGAGGTCATCGTGCCGTCGTTCACCTTCGCCGCCACCGCGAACGCGGTCGCGTTGACGGGTGCGACGCCGGTGTTCGCCGACATCGACCTGGACTCGTTCTGCCTGGACCCCGGCAGCGTCGCGGCCGCGGTGACCGAGCGGACCGTCGGCGTCATGCCTGTCCACCTCTACGGACACCCCGCCGACATGACGGCGCTCGACGCGATCGTGGCCGAGCACGGGCTGATGGTCTTCGAGGACGCGGCGCAGGCGCACGGGGCGTCCTGGGCCGGTACGCCGGTCGGCGCGTTCGGGCGGTTCGCGATGTTCTCGCTCTACCCGACCAAGAACATGACCTCGGGCGAGGGCGGCATGGTGTCGGTCGCCGACCCCGAGACCGAGCGACTGCTGCGGCTCTACCGCAACCAGGGGATGGAGCGGCAGTACGCCAACGAGGTCGTCGGGTTCAACAACCGGATGACCGACCTCAACGCCGCCATCGGCCGCGTGCAGCTGACCAAGGTCGACGGCTGGACCAAGGCCCGGCAGGACAACGCGACGTTCCTCACCGAGCACCTGACCGGGGTGGTGACCCCGCCGGTGACGCCGGAGGCGGTGCACGTCTACCACCAGTACACGGTCCGGGTGCCCGAGGACCGCGACGGCCTCGCGGCAGCGCTGCGCGAGGAGTACAACGTCGGGTCCGGCATGTTCTACCCGACGCCGGTGCACCGGCTCGCTCCCTTCCAGGACCCTGCCGAGACGCCGGTCGAGCTGCCGAGCACCGAGACCGCGGCGGCGCAGTGCCTGTCGCTGCCGGTGCACCCGTCGCTGTCGCAGGGCGACCTGGAGCGGATCGTCACCGCGGTGAACAAGTTGGCCGGGGCCGGCGCGTGAGCACCCGGGGCAGGACGCTGCGGGCCGGGCTGGTCGGCGTCGGGATGATGGGCCGCAACCACGCCCGGGTGCTCGGCTCGCTCGACGGTGTGGCGCTGGTCGGCGTGGCCGACCCGGCTGGCGACCCGCACGGTGCCGCCGGCGGCGCGCAGGTCGTCTCCAGTGTCGAGGAGCTGATCGGGCTCGGGCTCGACCTGGCGGTGGTCGCGGCGCCCACCGTGTTCCACCTCGACGCGGGGCTGGAGCTCGCGGCGGCCGGCGTACCGACCCTGGTGGAGAAGCCGCTGGCGACCGACGGCGCGCAGGCCCGGCAGCTGGCCGAGGCCTTCGAGGCCGCCGGCGTGGTCGGCGCGGTCGGCCACATCGAGCGGTACAACCCCGCGCTGCGAGCACTGCGGGCGCGGCTGGACGAGGGCGAGCTGGGCGCGATCCACCAGGTCGCGACCCGCCGGCAGGGGCCGTTCCCCAACCGGATCGCCGACGTCGGCGTGGTCAAGGACCTCGCCACGCACGACATCGACCTCACCGCGTGGCTGATCCGCTCGCCGTACGCCCGGGTCGCGGCGCACACCGCCCACAAGAGCGGCCGCGCGCACGAGGACCTGGTCTCGATCACGGCGCAGATGGCCGACGGGACGATCGCGAACCACCTGGTCAACTGGCTCTCCCCGCTCAAGGAGCGCACCACGATCGTGACCGGCGAGCGTGGCGCCTACGTCGCCGACACGCTCCTGGGTGACCTCACCTTCCACGAGAACGGGCTGGTCGCCACCGAGTGGGAGCAGCTGCGGGCGTTCCGCGGGGTGAGCGAGGGCAACAGCACCCGGTTCGCGATCCCCAAGCCGGAGCCGCTGCGCGTGCAGCACGAGGCGTTCCGTGACGCCGTCCTCGGGCGAGAGGGCGCCGGCATCGTCACTATGCGCGAGGGCACCGCCACGGTCGTCGTCGCCGACGCCTGCATCCGCTCGGCCCGTGAGGGCCGCACCATCGACCTGAGCCAGGAGCAGCCCGCATGAGGATCGCCGTCGTCGGGCTGGGCAAGATCGGCCTGCCGCTCGCCGTGCAGTTCGCCAGCAAGGGCCACGACGTCGTCGGTGTCGACGTGGCGCCGGGCACGGTGGCGACGATCAACGCCGGCCGCGAGCCGTTCCCCGGGGAGCACCGGCTGGCCGAGCTGCTCGCCGAGGTGGTGCCCGCCGGCCGGCTGAGGGCCACCACCTCCTACGCCGAGGCCATCCCGGACGCCGACGTCGTGGTGGTCGTCGTCCCGCTGTTCGTCGACGCCGCCGGACAGCCGGACTTCGGCTGGATGGACGCCGCCACCCGCGACCTGGCCGCGAACCTGACCGCGGGCACGACGGTGATCTACGAGACCACGCTGCCGGTCGGGACGACCCGGACGCGGTGGAAGCCGATGATCGAGACCAGCGGCCTGATCGAGGGCCGCGACGTCCACCTGGTGTTCTCGCCCGAGCGGGTTCTCACCGGTCGGGTCTTCGCCGACCTGCGCCGCTACCCCAAGCTGGTCGGCGGGCTGTCGCCGGAGGGCACCGCGGCGGCGGTCGCGTTCTACGAGGCCGTGCTCGACTTCGACCCGCGTGACGACCTGCCGCGCCCGAACGGCGTCTGGGACCTCGGCAGCGCCGAGGCGGCGGAGCTGGCCAAGCTCGCCGAGACGACGTACCGCGACGTCAACATCGGCCTGGCCAACCAGTTCGCGCGCTTCGCCGAGACCGCCGGCATCGACGTGATGGCGGTCATCGAGGCCTGCAACTCCCAGCCCTACAGCCACATCCACACGCCGGGCATCTCGGTGGGGGGCCACTGCATCCCGGTCTACCCGCAGCTCTACCTCTCCGGCGACCCGGCGGCCACGGTGGTCCGCGCGGCCCGGGACGCGAACGCCGCGATGCCCGAGCACGCCGTCGACGTGCTCGAGGCGGCGTACGGCGACCTCGCCGGCGCCCGCGTCCTGGTGCTCGGTGCGGCCTACCGGGGTGCGGTCAAGGAGACCGCCTTCAGCGGGGTCTTCCCGACGGTGGCCGCCCTGCAGGAGCGGGGAGCGGTGGTCGGGGTGGAGGACCCGCTCTACACCCCCGAGGAGCTCGCGGCCCTCGGGCTCCCGGCCGGGGCGGCCGCCGACGGCTGGGACGCGGCCGTCGTGCACACCGACCACGCCGGCTACCGCGCGCTGACCGGGGCGGACCTGCCGGGTGTCCGGGTGATCGTGGACGGGCGCCGGATCCTCGACGCCGGGGCGTTCCCCGACGCGCGCGTGCTGGTGATCGGACGGGGCTAGTCGATCGCCTTGCGGCGCACCGTCGCCCGGCCCGACCTCCCGGGGCGTAGGAGGATCTTCGCCCCGCCGAGCACGACCGGCCGGCGCGGCTCCTCCAGGGGGAGCCCGACGTCCACCGGGCGGTCGGGAAGGGCGATCCGGAAGCGCAGGCTCCGGGCGGCCGGACCGGCGGCGTCCCGCAGCGCCGCGGCCCCGACCTCGCCGCGCAGGTGCAGGCCGTCCCCTTCGACGGCCACCTCTGCGGGCCACCCGACGGCCGACCCGTCGTCGGCCACCAGCGCGAGCTGGGCCGTCACCGGCACCTCGCCGAGCAGCCGCAGGGGCACGACGGCGTGCACCACCAGCACGGGCTCGGCGCCGGCGGGCGCGTCCGTCGGGGGCCGCCGCCAGCGCAGCCGCCGAGCCTCCACGCCGTCGGCGAGGACGACAGGCTGGTCCTGGCGCTGGACGGCGTACAGGTCGCGCGGCAACACCGCTTCCTCCAGTCCGGGTAGGTCGCGGAACAGGCCCCGTCCGTCGGTCGCGAAACCGGGCCCGGCCTGCTCGGCCCGGTAGACGTCCAGGACGCGCTGGACCTCCCCCCGGCGTGCCAGCTCCAGACGCACGCGCGAGGCCACCGGCAGCGCCTCCACGATCCGGGGCGTCAGGTAGGCGTCGCAGAGCGGGCCGAACTCCGCGCACAGCCGGCGCCGGGTGGCGTCGTCCATCTCCTCGAACAGCTCACCGAACAGCCGGGAGAGCTCCCACCGGAAGTGCCGGCGCAGCAGGGCGTCGCGGCGCGGTCCCGGCTCGAGCAGCTCGGCGACGAGGGCCATGATGCGGGTCACGAAGTGCAGCCGGTCGGCGGCGTCCGCGCTGAAGGTGATGTTGCCCGAGTCGTCGCGTCTGGACACGTAGAGGTAGGTCTCGTCGGCGAGCACCGAGATCCGCCGGGCGTGGACCATCGCCTGGATCGTGAACGGCTGGTCGCTGCCGACCTTGAGGTCCTCGGGGAACCGCAGGCCGTGCTCCTCGACCAGGCTGCGGCGGAAGAGCTTGGAGTTCGAGACGGTGAACGGCAGCAGCGAGTCGTAGAGGTCCATGTCGGGGACGGTCTCGGCGAAGATCGGCTGCCACACGCCCCGGCCGTTGACGCCCTCCGCGCGGCCGAAGGCGATGTCGGAGTCCCACGCGTCGGCTGCCCGCACCAACCGCTCCATCGCGTCCGGAGCGAGGTGGTCGTCGGCGCCGAGGAAGGAGACGTACCGGCCCCGAGCACGCTCGAGCCCCCGGTTGCACGGGCTCGCCGGGCCGCCGGAGTTGACCTGGTGCACGACGGTGAAGAGCTCCGGGTGGCGGGCGGCGTACTCGTCGAGGGTGGCGCCGCTGCCGTCGGTGGACCCGTCGTCGACCGCAAGGACCTCGAGGTCGGGCCGCAGGGTCTGGGCGACCAGGGAGTCCAGGCACTCCAGCAGATGAGGCAGCGTGTTGTAGACCGGCACGATCACCGAGACCGCCGGCTCCCGTGTGGCCGCACCCATGGCCAGAGGCTATCGGTCGGCGGGCCCCCGGCCGCCCTCGGTGTACGCCGTCCCGCCGCCGTGCACCGCACGCAGGGCCGCCTCCAGCCGGCGCACCGTGAAGTCGGCGCAGAGGTCGCGCGCCTCCGCCACGGTGTGGAAGGCCGCGGAGCGGATCTCGCGCTCCTGGCGGACGATGTCGTCGACGATGCCCGGGTCGTGCACGCCGCCGTCGAAGACCAGGCAGAGCGCGTCGTCCCAGCCGCCCCACGGCGGGAGCCAGTCGGTGAGCAGCAGCCGGCCCGGCGCGACGCTCAGGCCGAGCTCCTCCTCGACCTCGCGGCCGGTGGCGTCCCGCGGCGACTCGCCGACCTCGACGACGCCGCCGGGCAGGTCGTGGTCGCGCTTGTAGGTCAGCCGGCACAGCAGCACCCGGTCGTGGCCCCCGTCCTCTTCCGGCGCAGCGCGGACGAGCATCTGTCCGATCGCGCGCTTGCGGGGCAGGAAGGAGTTGAGCAGGCTCCGGAAGCCCCCCGGGTCGTCGACCGGCACGTCGTCGGCGAGCCGGGCGTAGACGATGCGGTCCGCACCGTCGGCGACCCCCCGGGCGATGCCCTCGCGCATCAGCCCCGCGGTCGTCACCATCCGCTGCGCCGCCTGGTCGTCGGGGTCGACGTGCACCTCGATGCGGTGGTACCCGTCGGCGAAGCCGGCGGCGACGGCGTCCCGCACCGCGGAGGTGGCGGCACCCGGGCCGTCGTCGCGCAGATCCAGCGTCAGCCGCACGACCCCGGGCGCGATCACCTGCAGCTCGGTCGGCATGCCACCGACCCTAGTGCGCGGCGCGCCGGTACTGCACCGGCCAGAGGTCGTCGACGCCGGCGCCCTGCCCGTCCAGCTCGCGGGCGGCGTGCAGCGGCCAGTGGGGGTGCCGGAGCAGCTCGCGGGCGAGCAGCACGACGTCGGCGTCCCCCTCGGCCAGGATCTCCTCGGCCTGCTTGGGCTCGGTGATGAGCCCGACGGCGCCGGCCGGGACGCCGGCCTCGGTGCGGACCCGGCGCGCGAAGGGCACCTGGTAGCCCGGCCCGACCGGGATGTCGGCCAGCACGTTGCCGCCGGTCGAGGTGTCGACCAGGTCGACCCCGGCCTCGCGCATCAGCCCCGCGAGCCGGACGGTCTGGTCGTCGTCCCAGCCGCCCTCGGCCCAGTCGGTCGCGGACAGGCGCACCACCACCGGCACGCCGGCGGCGACCCGGCCGCGGATCTCGCGGACCACGTCGAGCACCAGGCGGACCCGGTTGTCGAAGGAGCCGCCGTACTCGTCCTGGCGGTGGTTGGACAGCGGGGAGAGGAACTCGTGGAGCAGGTAGCCGTGCGCCGCGTGCACCTCGAGGACCTCGAAGCCGGCGGCGACGGCGCGCTCGGCCGCGTCGCCGAAGGCCGTCACGACCCGCGCGATGCCGGCCGCGTCGAGGGCCTCCGGGTCCTCGCGCAGCCCCGGGAACGGGTCGGCCGACGGCGCCACCGGGCGCCAGCCGCCGTCCGCGTCGGCGACGCCGCCGCGCTCGCCGGTGAAGCCCGAGTACGTCGAGGCCTTGCGGCCCGCGTGCGCCAGCTGGATGCCCGGCGTCGCGCCCTGGGCGCGCACGAAGGCGGTGATCCGGGACCAGGCCGCCTGCTGCTCGTCGTTCCAGATGCCGGTGTCCTCCGGCGAGATCCGGCCCTCGGGCACCACGGCGGTCGCCTCGGAGATGACCAGCCCGGCGCCGCCGCGCGCGAACGAGCCGAGGTGCACCAGGTGCCAGTCGTTCGGCACGCCGTCGACGGCGGAGTACTGGCACATCGGTGCCACCCACACCCGGTTGCGGATCGTGACGTCGCGCAGGGTGATCGGGGTGAAGAGCTGGCTCACGGGTGCTGCCTCCTGGGGCGGGCCGGGGATGTCGCGAGGATGTCGTCCACGAGGACCAACCGCACGGCCCGGGCGCCGATTCCCCCACGGCGGAGGGGGTTGCGCAGGTCACGAACGAGGTACTGCGCAGGCGACACCGACGCACGGTCGCTGACGACGAGGAGAGAGACGCATGCCCACTCGCACCGCACGCACCGCCTGGAACGGCACCCTCGAGCAGGGCTCGGGCCAGGTCGAGCTGTCCAGCTCGAAGATCGGCACCTACGACGTCTCCTTCCCGAAGCGTGCCGCCGAGGACGCCGGCGGCACCACGAGCCCCGAGGAGCTGATCGCCGCGGCCCACACCGCCTGCTACGCGATGCAGCTCAGCGCCGAGATCGCCCAGCGCGGCGGCACGCCCGAGGCGCTCGACGTCGCGGCCGAGGTCGGGCTGGGCCCCGACCAGGCCGGGGGCTTCAGGCTGACCGGGATCAAGCTCACCGTCCGCGGCGAGGTCGGTGGCCTCGACGAGGCCGGCTTCGTCGAGGCGGCCGAGGCCGCCAAGGTCGGGTGCCCGGTCAGCAAGGCGCTCACCGGGGTCGACATCACCCTGGACGCTGCCCTGGAGAGCTGAGCCGCCCTGCCTCCAGCCCGTGGCCGCGGGTCCGGTCGCCCCGCCGCGGGTCGTCGGGCAGCACCCGGTGGGCTAGAGGGTCTTGCCGCGGTTGACCCAGTTCTGGGTCACCACCATGACGACCCGCTCGTAGAGGCCGAGCGCCCCGGTGCGCGAGTCGGTGTTGAGGCTCGAGGTCGTGCAGCCGTGCTCGCGCGCGGTCGCGAACGCGTCGACGAGCATCGCCTGCGCGATGCCCTGGCCGCGCCGGTCCTTGCGCGTGGCGATCCGGTCGACGTACCCGTCGCTGCCGACGGCGTAGACGACGGTGACCCCCACGACGGCGCCGGCCGGGTCGGCGACCAGGCGCAGGTTCCACGGCTCGAAGCCGGGCCGCTTCACGGTGCGGGCGAGGAAGTCGTCGAAGGGCTCGCGCTCGCGCACCGACCACTCGAGGAAGGCGTCCTCGAGCACCGTCCAGCAGGCCTCGTG
>JBQCCW010000132.1:0-20802 GCA_051961835.1 Marmoricola sp.
CCGGGGGGGGGCTGTCCCCCCCCCGGGGGCCCCACCCCCCCCGCCCCCCCCCATTCCCACCCCCCCCTGTCCCAACCCGCGGTCTTGGGGGGCGGGGCGGGGGGCCGCCCCCCCGCCCCCACTCGACTCGCGGGATCAGAGGACGAAGCGGCGCCGGAGCATCCACACCCCGCCGGCCACACCGAGCATCAGCACGCCACCCGCGGCACGGGTGAGGTTGCGGCCGCCCTCGCCGTCGTCACCCTGGATGACGTAGCTGTAGGCGGTCAGGCCGATGGCGTCCTTGGGAGCGCCGTAGGCCATGCTCGAGGTCTGGGCACGCTTGGCGCCCGCGTCCATCACGGCCACCATCTCGCCGTAGGTGCTCGTCGTGCTCTTGCCCGCCGAGACCAGCTTGCTGGTGCCCTGCGTGGCGAGCTTCTGAGCGCCGGCCGGCAGAGCCGGAGCCTGCTGCGCCGCCTGAGCCAGACCGTCGGCGAGCTGGCCGGAGCCGTCCGCCGCCGTGCCGAGACCGTCGCTGAGCTGCTTCGCGCCGCCGGCGATCTGCGCGGAGCCGTTGCGGGCCTGGGTCGCCCCGTCGGCGAGCTTGCCCGAGCCGTCGGCGAGCTTGCCGGCGCCGGCGTGCACCTTGTCCACGCCGGCCGCCAGGGCGCCGCTGCCCACGGAGAGCTGCTGCGCGCCGGCGGAGAGCTTGCCGAGCCCGCCGGTCAGCGTCGCGCTGCCGGTGGCCGCGTCGACCGAGCCGGTCCGCAGCGCGCCGACCCCGGCGACGGCCTTGGTGATGCCGGCCGCGAGGGCGTCGAGGCCGGTGCCGATCTGGCCGACGCCGCCCTGGGCAGCCTTGGCGCCGTCGGTCAGCTGGCCGACGCCGGTCTGGGCGTCGGAGAGCCCGCCGGCGATCTGGCCGACGCCCGGGAGCAGCTGCTTGTCGATCGCGGTGATCGCCGATCCCAGACCGACAGAAACCTGTCCGAGCGCTCCGCTTGCAGTCGCAAGGTCGCCCTGCGCACTCTGGAGATCGTCAATAAGTTTCAGGAACTTCGGACTCGGCAGCGGCTTTCCGTCGACGACAACCGGAGCCCCGGACACGATTGTGAGGCAGCTCGCGCCGCACGCGGTGATGGCATCGGTCAAATCGTCCTCAATAGTGCTGGACCCGGCAGCTGCATCAAGACCGGCCTTGACGGCATCAACGCCACCCTTCGCCCCTTCGAGACCAGGCGTGGTCTTACCGTCTCCGTGCGCGAGGACATAGAGGCCGCCGCTCACCTGCCCGACACCCCCCTGCAGCTGACCCAGCCCGCCCGACAGCGCGACCAGCCCGCCGATCAGGGACTTCGGGTCGCTGGTGGTGCCGAGGCCGGCGCTGAGCTTGTCGATGCCGCCCTTGAGCTGGGCGATGCCGTCGCTGGCGCCCGGCAGCTGGGCCGAGAGCTGACCCAGGCCGCCGCTGATCTGCTGCAGGCCCGCGGTGAGCTTCTTCCCGCCCGCGTAGGCGTCACCGGCACCGCCGGCGAGCTTGGCCGCACCGGCGTGCAGGGTGCGCGCCCCGCCGTCGAGCGCCTTGGTGCCGTCGGCGAGCGTGCCGAGGCCGGTCCGCAGCCGGTAGCTGCCGGCGGCGAGGTCGCTGAGGCCGTCGTGCAGCTGCCCGGCGCCGACGGCGAGCTTCTTGGCTCCGGGAGCAGCGGAGTCGGCGAGGCCGGCGTGGAGCTGGGCCGCGCCGGCGTTCAGCTTGATCAGGCCGGCGACCAGCGCGGCGGCCCCGTCGCGCAGCTTGAGCAGGTTGGCGTCGATCTGGCTGGCGCCGTCGACCAGCTGGGCGCCGGTGTCGGCACCGCCCTGGTAGGAGTGCGCCGCCGAGGCGAACGTCGGAGAGGCCAGCGGGTCCACCGGCAGCGCCGACACGTCGACGCGCGGCACGACGCCGTGGGTGATGTCCGCGGCGTAGCCGAAGGTCGCCGAGGTCGACCCGATCGGCGGGAACAGCGTCATCGTGAACGACATCGTGGTGCCGCCCTGACCGTCACCGGCCATGTTGGCCTGCTTCGACACGACGTTGGTGAACGACGCCGGCGCGGTCGTGGTCAGCGAGCCGACCAGGGGCAGCGGCACGTCGACCGACTTCGTGATCGTGTGACCGGCCCCGTCGGAGAACGTCACCTGCTGCTTGCGGGTGGTCACGTTGGTCACGGTGAAGCGGACCTCGAGGTGGCCGGACTTCCCGACGACGTCACCGGGCTGCACCCGCTTGCCGTCGAGGTAGTACGCCGTCTGGACCTGGAGCGGCAGCGAGCCGGTGAAGTCGGAGACCGAGCGCGTCTTCAGGGTGCCATCGACGGTGCCCTTCACGATCTGGCGCCCGTCCACCACGCTGAAGCCGGAGAACCCGTCGAGGTTGCGCAGGCCCTTGGTCGAGATGGGGTTCGCGATGTCCACCGGTCCGTGACCGGTCATCGCGAGCTGCTCGTAGACGCGCTTGTTCTCGATGCTGCCCTGCGGGCTCATGTAGACCTGGACGGTCTCGGTGTTGACGACCTTGACCGGACCGCTCGCGGTGGAGCCCTGCGCCAGGGCCGGGCCCGCGGCGAGAAGGGCGGTCAGGGCGGTAGCGCCGGTGATCGCGGCGCCGCGTACGGCGTACGTGTGCAGGTCGGTGCGGCGCGCGCCGCGATGCTGCGGAGCGCTGCTCTGGATGGTGCTCACTGGGCGGTCGCTCCCGTCAGGTCGGCCGTGTCGGCGCGGTGGTCGGCAGCCGGAAGCACCGGCTCGGCGTGCGGCCGGGCAGGCTGCCCGCCGCGGATGGTCGGCGCGAGAGCGCTGGCGGCCAGGAACCCGGCCGCGATGTTGAACAGCAGCGTGGTGGCGGTGCTGACCGAGGTGCTCAGCAGCTCCTGCGGTGCCTGGTCGTAGGTGAACTCGTAGGCGCCGGCGAACCCGGCCAGACCGAGCAGCAGCGTCCACAGCGGCAGCCGGTCGCGGGTGGCGGCGTTGAGACCGACGCACACCAGCACGACGACCATCACGGCGACCGCGCGCCCGGCGGCGCTGTCGGGCAGCGCGGCGGCGCGGACGATGTAGCCGACCCAGGCGACGACCAGGCCGGCGGCGAAGCCGCCCAGCCGGATGCCGGTGGTGCGGTCGGGCACGAGGACGACCACGGCACCCAGCGCGCCGCCCAGCAGGGCGACCGACTCCAGGCCGAGGTCGAACGCCGCGCTCACGACGACGATGAGGCCGGCCGCTGCCGCCAGGCAGAGTCCGGACACGATGTTTCTGCGCATGGGTGTGCGCTCCCTCCCCAAGAAGCTCCGCGCCCAGCAAGGGCCGGAGTGCCGCACCCTCCCCGGCGCGGACGAGCGTGAGGTTACTAGCAAGTTCACCGGGGGCAGTGGCCCGGCGCGCAGCCGGTCTAAACCGCGCGGGCGCGCGTGCACGCCCGGGCACGTCGGCGCGCATGACAGCGTGCCGTCATCTGCCGCCCCTAGGGTGGACGGCATGAGCTCGGGGGCCGACGTACGCGAGCGCCCCGCTGCCGACGTGCGCGGAGGCGGCTCGATCGCCGTCGCCATGGGCGTCATGAACGTCTGCACCTACGGCTTCACGATGGTGGCCGCCCGCTTCCTCGGGCCCCACACGTACGGCGGATTCGCAGCGCTGATGGGCTTGCTGCTCGTCGTGGGGGTCCTCCAGCTCGGCCTGCAGGCCACCGGCGCTCGGCGGATCGCCACGTCCCCCGGCGACGTGCACGTCATCGAGCGCTCGATCCTCCGGGTCAGCTACCGCTCGGCCCTCGCCCTCGGCGTGTTGTGCCTGGTCGCCACTCCGCTGATCAACAGCGCGCTGCACCTCGACAGCTACGCCAGTGCCGTCCTCGTCGCCGTCACGGCCGTACCGATGACGGTGATGGGCGGCCAGGCGGGCGTCCTGCAGGGCGAGCGCCGCTGGCAGGAGCTCGCCTTGGTCTACCTGGCCAACGGCGTCCCCCGGGTGGTGCTGGGCACCGCGATGCTCTGGTGGCGCCCCACCGAGCTCGCGGCGATGGTCGCCGTCGCGGTGACGCAGGTCGCGCCGGTCGTGGTGGGCGCCTGGGCGCTCCGCCGCCCGGTGACGCGTCCGCAGGAGTCGGCTCCCCCCGACGACGACGGGCACGACGAGGGACACGGCCACCGCTCGGTGCTCGTCGAGACGCTGCACAACTCCCACGCACTGCTCGCGTTCTTCGCGCTCTCCAACATCGACGTCCTGGTCGCCCGGAGCGTGCTCGGAGGACGCGAGGCCGGCCTGTACGCCGCCGGCGTGATCGTCGTCAAGGCCGTGCTGTTCCTCCCCCAGTTCGTCGTCGTGGTGGCCTTCCCCTCGATGTCCTCGGAGGACGAACGCGAACGCGTGCTGGTGCGCAGCCTGCTCGTGGTCGCCGTCACCGGGGCGGTGTGCGCCCTCGGCGCGAAGCTCCTCTCCTCGGTGGCGCTGGTCTTCGTCGGCGGCCACGAGTACGCCGCGGTCCAGGGAAGCCTCTGGCTCTTCGCGATCCTCGGCACGCTGCTCTCGATGCTGCAGCTGCTCGTCTACAGCGTGGTCGCCCGCCAGGCCCGGCGGTCGGTCTACGCGATCTGGGCGGGGCTGGTGCTCCTCGCCGTGCTCGGCCGGATGGCGAACACCTATTCGGGCCTGCTCTTCCGCGTGGTCGCGGTCGACGCGGGGCTGTTCCTCGTGCTGCTCGCGGTCAGCCTCGTCCGGGTGCGGAGCCGGCCGGTCGCGGCCTGACGCCCCGCTCGGCGAGAGGCCGCTCAGTGGGCGGCGGCGTACCAGCTGGGACCGGTGCCGATGGAGACGTCGAGCGGCACGCTGAGGTCGGCGGCTCCTCCCATCCGCTCGCGGACGAGGACCTCGACGGCCTCCCGCTCGCCGTCCGCCACCTCGAGCACGAGTTCGTCGTGGACCTGGAGCAGCACGCGTGACGCCATCCCGGCCTCGCGCAGACCGCGGTCCAGGTCGAGCATCGCCACCTTCACGAGGTCCGCGGCCGAGCCCTGGATGGGCGCGTTGAGCGCCATCCGCTCGGCCATCTCGCGGCGCTGGCGGTTGTCGCTGGTGAGGTCCGGCAGGTAGCGGCGCCGGCCGAGGATCGTCTCGGTGAACCCGGTACGCCGGGCCTCGTCGACGATCCCGCCAAGGTAGTCCCGCACGCCGCCGAACGTCTCGAAGTACTCGTCCATCAACCCCCGCGCCTCGGTCGTGTCGATGCGCAGCTGCTGGGAGAGGCCGTAGGCCGAGAGTCCGTAGGCCAGACCGTAGTTCATCGCCTTGATCTTCGCCCGCATCTCGGAGTCCACCTGGGCGGGCTCGACGCCGAAGACGCGCGCGGCCGTCACCGAGTGGAAGTCCTGGCCGGACCGGAACGCCTCGATCAGCCCGACGTCCTCGGAGAGGTGCGCCATGATGCGCATCTCGATCTGGCTGTAGTCGGCCGTCATCAGCTGGGCGTAGCCCGACCCCACGACGAACACCTGGCGGATCCGCCGGCCCGCTTCGGTCCGCACGGGGATGTTCTGCAGGTTCGGCTCGGTGCTCGAGAGCCGGCCGGTGGCGGCGATCATCTGGTTGAACGTGGTGTGGATGCGGCCGTCGTCGGCGACCGACTTGAGCAGTCCCTCGACGGTCTGCCGCAGCCGCGTCACGTCGCGGTGGCGCAGCAGGTGCGCCAGGAACGGGTGCTCGGTCTTCTCGAAGAGCTGCTGCAGCGCGTCCGCGTCGGTGGTGTAGCCGGTCTTCGTGCGCTTCGTCTTCGGCATGCCGAGCTCGTCGAACAGCACCGCCTGAAGCTGCTTGGGCGAGCCGAGGTTGATCTCGCGGCCGATCACCTCGTAGGCGTCGGCGGCGGCCTCCCGCACGCCGTCGGCGAACTCCGACTCGAGGGCGGTGAGCAGGTCGTGGTCGACGGCGATGCCGGTCTGCTCCATGCCGAGCAGCACCTCGACGAGCGGCAGCTCGACGTCGGTCAGCAGCGCGGTGCCGCCGCGGTCCTCCAGCTCGACGGCGAGGGTGTCGGCGAGGTCCACCACGGCGCGCGCTCGCAGCATCGCCGCGTCGGCGACCGTCTCGTCCTCCTCGAAGAGCATCCCCTGCTCCCCCGCCGCCTCGTCGCGCAGCTCCCGGCGCAGGTAGCGGACGGTCAGGTCGGCGAGGTCGTAGCTGCGCTGGTCCGGACGCACGAGGTACGCAGCCAGCGCTGTGTCGCTGCGCAGACCGGTCAGCGGCCAGCCCTGGGCGGCGAGCGCCAGCATCGGCCCCTTCGCGTCGTGCAGGACCTTCGGCCGGTCGGGGTCGGCGAACCACGCCGCCAGGGCGTCGTCGTCCGCGGGGGCCAGCGCGTCGACGTCGACGTAGGCCGCCCGGCCGGAGGCGTCGGCGAGCGCCAGCCCCTCCACGGCCCCGGTGCCGGCGGCCCAGGACCCTCGGACGTGCACTCCGACGGCCGTCCCCGCCTCGACGGACGCGAGCCAACCGGCCACCTCGCCGGCGCCGAGCCGGGCCCCCTCGAGAGCGAAGCCGCCCTCCTCCACATCCTCTTCCGACTCCAGGGTCTCGAAGAGCCGGTCGCGGAGCACCCGGAACTCCAGGCCGTCGAAGAGGGTGTGGACGGCGTGCCGGTCCCACGGCTTGCGGGCGAGCTCGTCGGGGGCGAGGGGCAGCGGCAGGTCACACACCAGGGCGTTGAGCCGGCGGTTGCGCAGCACTCCGTCGAGGTGGGCCCGCAGGTTGTCGCCTGCCTTCCCCGTGACCTCGTCGGCCCGGTTGATGAGGTTCTCCAGCCCGTCGTACGCCGTCAGCCACTTGGCGGCGGTCTTCGGGCCCACTCCCGGGACGCCGGGCAGGTTGTCGGAGTCCTCCCCGACGAGGGCGGCCAGCTCGGGGTAGCGGTGCGGCGGCACCCCGTACCGCTCCTCGACCTTCGACGGCGTCATCCGGGCCAGGTCGGACACGCCCCGCATCGGGTAGAGGACGGTCGAGCTCGGCGTCACGAGCTGCAGCGAGTCGCGGTCGCCGGTGAGGATGAGCACCTCGTAGTTCTGCGCCAGCGCCTGGGTGGCCAGCGTGGCGATGATGTCGTCGGCCTCGTAGCCGTCCATCTCCAGGTGCTGGATGTGCAGCGCGTCGAGCACCTCGCGGATGAGCGGGAGCTGGCTCTTGAACTCGTCGGGGGTCTTGTTGCGCTTCGCCTTGTACTCCGGGTACTGCTCGAGCCGGAACGTCTGCCGGGACCGGTCGAAGGCGACAGCGACATGCGTCGGCTCCTCGTCGCGCAGGACGTTGATCAGCATCGAGGTGAAGCCGTAGACGGCGTTGGTGGTCTGACCCGTGGTCGTGGAGAAGTTCTCCACCGGCAGCGCGAAGAAGGCCCGATAGGCCAAGGAGTGCCCGTCGAGGAGCAGCAGCCGGGGACGGTCGGGATCAGCGGGGGCCACGCAGCGACCCTAGGCCATCCCCGAGGGCCGGTCGGACGCCGTCACGGGCGCCGGTCAGTCGTGTTCGGTGCCGCTGGGCGAGGGCTCGCCCTCCTGCCGGCGCCGCATGCTTCGGCGTACGGCGAGGACCTCGCCGATGCTGCGGCCACCGCCGCCGGGCCGGGTCGCCGGACTCAGCTTCTTGCGCAGCGCCGCGGTGGTGGTGATCCGGACGTGGGCCACGGTGCCCAGGCTCAGCCTGGCGAGGAACCGGTTCACGTCGCGGGAGTTGCTGGCGGCCACCGCGGTGACGTGGTCGAGCCCCTTCTCCTCCGCCCAGGTCAGCGCGCTCTCGAGCAGCAGCCGGGCGTGCCCGTGGCGCCGGTGCTCGGGCATCACCATCAGGTAGGAGGTGTGCACCACCTGCTCCAGGTGGAGCGGGCTGATCGGCGCGCGACGCAGATGCAGCGCGGCCACGACCTGGCCGTCCTCCTCGCTCACCATCAGGCGCTCGTCGGCCGACGCCAGCACGTGGGCCAGCGCGAGCGGCGCCTCCTCCTCGACGCGGGCCGCGGCCTCGGCGCCGCCGGGGCCGGCCTCGCGCCACAACCTGACCAACCCGTCGACGTCTTCGGCAACGGCGTCGCGCACGACGACGTGACGGCGCATCCTCTCTACCTCCGACTCGGGGCCAGCAACCGCCGGTCGGCGTCCGTGCCGCCCGGGTGACACACTGACGTCCCCCCACGCCGGTTCGATCGTAGAGGAGAGCGGTGTTCCCCGGAATCGGAACCCTGGTGAACGCCGCGACGGTGGTCCTCGGGTCGCTGGTCGGCCTCGCCCTGGGCCACCGGTTCCCCGAGCGCACCCGCACCGTGGTGACCGACGGATTGGGGCTGGTGACGCTGCTCATCGCCGCGTCCTCGGCGACGGCGGTCGGCGACCCCGCGCTCCGTCGTGCGGTCGGGAGCTCGGCACCCGTCCTCATCGTGCTCGCGTCGCTGCTGCTGGGCGGCATCGCCGGGTCGCTGCTCCGGGTCGAGGACCGGCTCGAGGGTCTGGGCGGCCACCTCCAGCGCCTCGCGGTCCGCCGTACCGCAGCCGGCGACGCCGGGCAGCACGGGGCGGGGCACCCCTCCCGGGAGCGCTTCGTCCAGGGGTTCGTGACCAGCTCGCTGGTGTTCTGCGTGGGGCCGCTGACGATCCTCGGGTCGCTCTCGGAGGGTCTGGGCGACGGCCCACAGCAGCTGTTCCTCAAGGCGGCCCTCGACGGCTTCGCCTCGGTGGCGTTCGCGGCGGCCTTCGGCTGGGGGGTCACGGCGGCCGCCCTCGTGGTGCTCGTCGTGCAGGGGTCGCTGACCGTGCTCGGGGCGGTCCTGGGCAACGTCGTACCGGCCGCCGGGATCGCCGCGCTGACCGCGACCGGCGGCCTGCTGCTCGTCGGGGTGGGCCTGCGCCTGCTGGATCTCAAGCAGGTCAAGGTGGCCGACCTGCTCCCCGCGCTGGTGGTCGCGCCGCTGCTGACCGCGTTCGTCGCCGGAGTGCGATGAGCGCCTGATCCGGCCCTCCGGAGCATGCGGTCCGATGCGTGTCCGGTTTGGGAGGACCGTGATTGCGACTCGGACACGGGTCCGCGATTCGCCTTGACACCCACCGGTTCACCCACGAGCCTTCCCGGCACCGATGCCGGTGATGTGTGCCCCACCGGCCCGAACCAGGAGGACAGATGCTCCACCCCATCAAGCTCGCCGCCGTCGTCGGCAGCATCACGCTCGCGGCGACCGCCTGCGGTACCGCGTCCACCGGCGGCAGCAGCGCGGGAGGCAACCTCAAGGACCTCCCGGCCCAAACGTCGATCTCCGTCCCGGCCGGTGCGGCCAACCCGGCGGGAGACGGCAAGGCCAAGTGCCCCTCGAACCTCACGCTCGCCTACATCGGGGCCGAGACCGGCCCGAACGCCCAGCTCGGAATCAACATCTACAACGGCGCCCAGCTGGCCATCAACCAGCACAACAAGGCGAACCCCGGCTGCCAGGTGCAGTTCAAGAAGTACGACACCGAGGGCGACCCGAACAAGGCCACCGGCCCGGTCACCCAGGCCACCAACGAGAAGAACATCATCGGTGTCGTCGGGCTCCCCTTCTCGGGCGAGTCGAAGGCCACCGGCGGCATCTTCGAGCAGGCTGGTCTGGTCCACATCACCCCGTCGGCGACCAACCCCGACCTGACGAAGAACGGGTGGACCACGTTCTTCCGGGCGCTGGGCAACGACAACGTGCAGGGTCCCGCCGCGGCCGCCCTGGCGAACAAGCTCGGCGCCAAGAAGGTCTACGTCGTCCAGGACGACTCCGACTACGGCATCGGCCTCTCGGCGACCGCTCAGAAGGCGCTCGGCAGCAACCTGGCCGGCACCGACAAGGTCACGACCGGCCAGAAGGACTTCGGCGCGACGGTCTCGAAGATCATGAACGCCAAGCCCGACGCGGTCTTCTACTCCGGCTACTACGCCGAGGCGGCCCCCTTCGACCAGCAGCTGGTCTCCAAGGGCTACAAGGGCACCTTCATCGGCCCGGACGGCGTGAAGGACGACCAGTTCATCAAGCTGGCCGGCTCGGCATCGAGCAACGCCTACTTCACCTGCCCCTGCCTGCCCGGTGAGCTGATCCCGAGCTTCGAGAAGGCCTACAAGTCGGCGTTCAACGCCGAGCCCGGCACCTACTCGGTCGAGGCCTACGACGCCATGACGATCCTCCTCAAGGGCGTCGACGCCGGGAACACCACCCGCCCGGCGCTGAAGAAGTTCGTCGCCGGCTACGACGGCCAGGGCCTGTCGAAGCACTTCAAGTGGGACAGCACCGGCGAGCTCGCCGACACCGTCGTCTACGGCTACAAGGTCGACAACGGCAAGATCGTCTCCGTCGGCACGATCGGCTGATGAGAGTCACCCAGACGGCAGGGGGGCCACCCGACCGGGTGGCCCCCCTTGCCGTGACCGCCTCCATCACACGATCACGAGGACCACGTGACCTACGTACTGTTGGACAGCAGCCAGTGGATCAGCTTCGACTGGACCAGCCTCGGGCAGAACTTCTGGAGCATCACCTTCGACGGCCTGACCTTCGGCGCCATCTATGCGCTGGTGGCGCTCGGGTACACGCTGGTCTACGGCGTGCTCAACCTCATCAACTTCGCGCACTCCGCGGTCTTCATCTCCGGGGCGTACGCGTGCGTCTTCACCCTCACCGCGCTGGGCTTCGGGCCCTCGCCGCTGAACTTCCCGTGGTACGAGCTGGTGGGCTGCCTGCTGGCCGCCGCGATCGCCGCGATGCTGGCGTCCGCCGTGGTCGCGTTCCTGCTCGAGCGGATCGCCTACAAGCCGCTGCGCGCCCGCAACGGGTCCCGGCTGGCGTTCCTCATCACCGCGATCGGCGCGTCGTTCACGATCCAGTACCTCATCTACCTGTGGCGCGGCGCGACCGCTGAGCCGGCGGTGATCATGTTCATCCCGCAGCCGGTGTTCACCATCTTCGGCGCCACCGTCGACTCCATGCAGATCCTCATCGTCGTGGCGGCGGTCGGGATGATGATCTTCACCGACCAGTTCGTGCGGCGTACCCGCCTCGGGCGAGGAATCCGCGCGGTCGCGCAGGACCCCGACACCGCCACGCTGATGGGTGTCGACAAGGAGCGCATCATCGTCGTCACGTTCATCATCGGCGGCCTGCTCGCGGGCGCGGCGGCTCTGTTCTACGTGATGAAGGTGCCCTCGGGCGTCATCTACAACGGCGGGTTCATCCTCGGCATCAAGGCGTTCACCGCCGCCGTGCTCGGCGGCATCGGCAACATCCGCGGCGCGCTCGTCGGCGGCCTGCTGCTCGGCCTCATCGGAAACTACGGCCAGGTGCTGCTCGGCAACGGCCAGTGGACCGACGTGGTCAGCTTCGTCGTCCTGGTGCTGATCTTGATGGTCAGGCCGACCGGCCTGCTCGGCTCCGACCTCGGGGAGGCACGCGCATGATCGACACCCCCAGACGTTCTGCTCCCCCGCTTCGCTCCTCCACACAACGCCAGGGGGACCCCCGATGAGCATCAACCCTCCGGACCCGGTGCACGGCACCGACGGACCGATGGAGCCGGTGCTGGGCGTCGAGGGCGTCCAGGAGCGGCTCGACCACGAGGCCGAGGAGGCGCGCCCGTCGCGCTTCCACCGCTTCGAGGAGTGGTGGAACGGCCTCCCGCGACCGGTGCAGTGGGCGATCCTGCTGCCGATCGTCGTGGTCATCTTCCTGCTGCCGGTGCTCAACCCACCGTTCATCACCACCGAGCCGGGAAACGACTGGCCGCTCGCCTGCTTCGACATGGCGCGGTTCGCCCTGGTGGCGCTCGGTCTCAACGTCGTCGTCGGCCAGGCGGGCCTGCTCGACCTGGGGTACGTCGGCTTCTTCGCGGTCGGCTCCTACGTGGCGGCGCTGTGGACGAGCCCCGACTCCTCCTACGTGCACATCCCCTACTTGTGGACGCTACCGCTGGCGATGGTCGTGACGGTGATCTTCGGTGTGCTGCTCGGCATACCGACGCTGCGACTGCGCGGCGACTATCTGGCGATCGTCACCCTCGGGTTCGGTGAGATCATCCGGCTGCTCGCCACGATCATCCCGGCGCTGCGCGGACAGGTCGGCTTCCAGGAGGTCGGTCACCCGCCGGGTCCGAACGACGGCAGGATCCCGCTGTTCGCCAACTCCCACGGCACGCCGTGGTACATGCTCACCGTCGCGATCATCATCCTGGTGATGCTGCTGCTGGGGAACATCGAGCGCAGCCGGGTGGGTCGCGCGTGGATCGCGATCCGCGAGGACGAGGACGCCGCCGAGATCATGGGCGTGCCCACGTTCAAGTTCAAGATCTGGGCCTTCGGGACCGGAGCCGCGATCGGCGGTCTGTCCGGGGCGCTGTTCGCGGGCCAGGTGGGCTTCGTGAACAACCAGAAGTTCGACGTGGTGACCTCGGTGCTGTTCTTGTGCGCGGTGATCCTGGGTGGCTCGGGCAACAAGCTCGGCGTGGTCCTCGGTGGAGCGATCGTGTCCTACATCCCGAACCGGTTCATCTCGATCGCCGACTACAAGTACCTGATCTTCGGCGTCGCCCTGGTGCTGCTCATGCTGTTCCGGTCCCAGGGCCTGGTCGGCGCTCGCCAGCACCTGCTGGTGTTCTCCCGTGTCGCGCGAGAGCGCACGCTCGCCCTGCTCCACGAACGACGACGCACACCGGCGACCACCGAGGAGGCGGCATCGTGAGCGAGGAGATCCCCCAGGTGATCGGCGACGACGCCACGCCGGAGTCGGCCCCGCCGCTGGACTCGGAGGTGGCCGAGAAGGCCGCCGCCGAGCGGGAGCTGCAGGTCGATGTGGGCGAGACGCTGCTCGAGATCAGCGACCTCTCGGTGACCTTCGGAGGCCTCAAGGCGCTGGACTCGGTGAGCTTCGACATCAAGCGCGGCGAGATCCTCGGGCTCATCGGGCCCAACGGTGCCGGCAAGACGACGTGCTTCAACGCGATGACCGGCGTCTACAGGGCGAGCAGCGGCGACGTACGCCTCGAGGGCACCTCGCTGCTGCGCAAGAAGCAGCACACCATCACCCGGATGGGCGTGGCCCGCACGTTCCAGAACATCCGGCTCTGGGGCGACATGACCGCGCTGGAGAACGTCGCCGTCGGGCTGGACACGCGTCACCACACCAGCCTGTTCGGGGCGATGCTGCAGCTCCCGCGACACCGTCGCGAGGAGAAGTCGATCATCGACCGCGGCATGGCGCTGCTGGAGTTCGTCGGCATCGGTGGAGCGGCGATGACCAAGGCCAGCGCGCTGCCGTACGGCCACCAGCGGCGGCTCGAGATCGCGCGTGCGCTGGCCACCGATCCCAAGCTGCTGTGCCTCGACGAGCCGGCGGCCGGGTTCAACCCCGCCGAGAAGGACAACCTGATGGAGCTGATCCGCACGATCCGTGCGGAGGGCTACACGGTGCTGCTCATCGAGCACGACATGCGCCTGGTCATGGGGGTGACCGACCGCATCGTCGTGCTGGAGTTCGGCAAGCTGCTCGCCGAGGGCAAGCCGCAGGAGATCCGCGAGAACCCGGCGGTCATCTCCGCCTACCTGGGAGAGGAAGCCGACGATGGCGCTGCTTGAGATCCGCGACATGTCCGTGCACTACGGGCGCATCCAGGCCCTCGAGGGCATCTCCCTGGAGGTCGAGGAGGGACAGGTCGTCACGTTGATCGGTGCCAACGGCGCCGGCAAGACCACGACGATGCGCGCGATCGCCGGCCTGCTCGACCTCTCGGGCGGCTCGGTGGTCTTCGACGGCGAGGAGATCACGAAGCTGCGCGGGCACCGGCGGGTGCAGCGCGGCATCTCGCTCACCCCCGAGGGCCGTGGCATCTTCCCCGCGATGACGGTGCGCGAGAACCTCGACATGGGCGCCTTCGCTCGCAAGGACCGCACCGAGGTGAAGCAGGACCTGGACCGGGTCTTCGACCTGTTCCCGCGGGTCAAGGAGCGGCTGGACCAGAAGGGCGGCACGATGTCCGGCGGCGAGCAGCAGATGCTGGCCATCGGGCGGGCGCTGATGTCGCGGCCGCGGGTGCTCCTGCTCGACGAGCCGTCGATGGGTCTGGCGCCGCAGTTCATCCGGCAGGTGTTCCGGATCATCAAGGAGGTCAACGAGCAGGGCACCACCGTGCTGCTCGTCGAGCAGAACGCCAACCAGGCGCTCGCGATCGCCGACCGGGCCTACGTCCTGGAGACCGGCGTGATCACCCACACAGGCACCGGCAAGGAGCTGCTGGCCAACCCGGCGATCAAGGAGGCCTACCTGGGCGTCGCCTGAGTCCCGGGCCCGGAGCCGGCCGCGCCGAGCTCCGGGCCGTGCTCGACGACCCCCTCGGCGACCTGGCGCATCGAGAGCCGCAGGTCCATCGCGGTCTTCTGGATCCAACGGAAGGCCTCGGCCTCGGTGAGCCCGAGCCGCTCCTGCAGCACGCCCTTGGCCCGCTCGACTGCGGCGCGGGTGGCGAGCCGCTCGCGGAGGTCGCCGACCTGCTCCTCCAGCGCCTGCGTCTCCTGGAAGCGCGCGACCGCCATCTCGATGGCGGGGACGAGGTCGGTGCGCGTGAACGGCTTGACCAGGTAGGCCATCGCCCCGGCATCGCGAGCCCGCTCGACCAGCTCCCGCTGGCTGAACGCGGTGAGCATCACCACCGGGGCGATCCGCTCCCCCGCGATCTGCTCGGCCGCGGCGATGCCGTCCAGCCGCGGCATCTTGATGTCGAGCACGACCAGGTCCGGCCGGAGCTCGCGGGCCAGGCGCACGGCCTTCTCGCCGTCGCCGGCCTCGCCGACGACGTCGTACCCCTCCTCGAGGAGCATCTCGCGCAGGTCCATCCGGATCAGCGCCTCGTCCTCGGCGATCACGACGCGCGGGGCGGCCCTGCCGGGAGGGTAGCCGAGGTGGTCGTCGGGTAGCGTTTCGCGTACAACGCCCCGGTAATCCAATCGGCAGAGATCGCGAGCTCAAACCTCGTACAGTGTGGGTTCGAGTCCCACCCGGGGCACTGTCGGTGGGTTCGACGATCCTCGTCATGTGTACTCCGAAGAGGTCCGCGGCAGAGCGCGCGAACTCCTCGCAAGCGGTCTCTCACTGAACCGTACGAGCCGGGAGCTGGGCGTGAGCCGGGCTTCGCTCCGCGACTGGCGCGACCGCCCAGACCGTGCCGGGCCCCGACCTTGCCCTGCGCCTCCGCCTTCGACCGCTGCATACGCGGCGCTCTTCGGCTACTACCTCGGCGATGGCTGCGTGTCGCAGATAAGGACGGTGTACTCGTTGCGGATCTCGTGCGACCGGTCGTACCCCGCGATCATCGCCGACATCCGCGCCTGCATGCTCGAGGTCCACCCCGAGCGCAGGACGTACCTGGTACCGGCACCGGGCATGGTGGACGTCCAGTCGTACTGGAGGCACTGGCCCTGCCTCTTCCCCCAACACGGGCCGGGGCGCAAGCACGAGCGCGTGCTCGGCATGGCGGGGTGGCAGTGGGCGATCGTCGAGGAGCACCCGGCGGCGTTCCTGCGCGGGCTCTTCCACTCCGACGGCTGCCGTGTCGACAACTGGGCGACCAGGATGGTGGCCGGCGAGAAGAAGAGGTACGCCTACCCCCGCTGGCAGTTCAGCAACCGCTCGGAGGAGATCCTGGGCTGGTGCGGCGATGCGCTCGACCTCGTCGGGATCCCCTGGCGGCGCTCCCACCGCTGGGTGATCTCGGTATCCCGGCGGGGGGCCGTGGAGACTCTCGACCGCTTGATCGGGCCGAAGCGGTAGGAGCCCCGTCGGCGGCCCACGGTCACAGGCGCCGGCGCTCGACCACGCTCGTCCCGGTGACCAGGCACATCGGCGGCACGTCGATGGCGACGACGGCGCCCGCGCCGACGACCGAGCCGCGCCCGATGGTGACGCCCGGGGTGATCGTCGCGGCCGCACCGATCCACACGTCGTTCTCGACGACGATCGGCGCGTGCGTGAGGAAGTCGAAGCGCTCATCGGGATGGACCGGGTGACCGGCGGTGCTCAGCGTGACACGGGGTCCGATCAGGACGCGGGCGCCGATCGTGATGCCGCCGAGGTCGGAGAAGGAGCAGCCCTGGTTGACCACCACCCGCTCCCCGAACGACGTCGCCCGTCCGTAGTCGCAGAAGAACGGCGGCATGATCGACAGTGACCCGGGCAGGGGCCGCTCGAAGATCTCCTCGAGCACCCCACGCCGCGCGTCCTCGTCCTCGAACGGAAGCGCGTTGAGGCGAGCGCACAGCGCCATCACCTGCTGGGTCCGGCGAGCGAACGCCCGTGATTCCTCTGTCCCGGTGGGCATCCGCTGCTCGCTCCGCATGGGCACTATCCTCCCGCGGTGCAGCGGATCGCGATCAACGGACGAGCCGGAGCCGGCAAGAGCACGCTCGCTCGACGGCTCTCCTCGGCACTCGACCTCCCCTCCACCGAGATCGACTCCCTGCAACACGGAGCGGGCTGGCAGCGCCGGCCGAGCTTCGTCGAGGACGTCCGCGCCGTGATCGACGGCGAGCGGTGGGTCATCGAGTTCCAGTACGACGACACCCGGCCGCTGATCCTCGAGCGGGCTGACGTCCTGGTGTGGCTGGACCTGCCGCTGCACGTGACGATGTGGCGGGTGGCGCGTCGCACCCTGAGCCGGCGGATCCACCGCACGGAACTCTGGAACGGCAACCGCGAGGGCCCGCTGTGGCGGATCCTGGTCGATCCCGAGCACATCGTCCGGTGGGCGTGGACCAGCCGGCACGAGGCCGGCGCGAGAATCGCCTGGGTGCGGGACGTGCGGCCGGACCTGCCCGTCGTCCGCCTGCGGAGCCGGCGCAAGGTCGAAGCATGGCTGGCATGGCGGGCGGAGGTCAGCGGCGGCGGTAGGCCGGTGCCACCTCGTTGATCGCATCGCCCATCCGGTGGATCCGGAGCGCGTTCGTGGAGCCGGGGATGCCCGGCGGCGAGCCGGCGATGATCACCACCAGGTCGCCCTCCTTCACCCGGCCGATCCGCAGCAGCTCCTCGTCGACCTGGCGCACCATCTCGTCGGTGTGCTCGACCGGCGAGGTCTTGAACGCCTCGATCCCCCACGTCAGGGCCAACTGGGAGCGCACGCTCGCCTCGGGGGTGAACGCGAGGACCGGAATGTCGCCGCGGTAGCGCGCCAACCGGCGCGCGGAGTCGCCGCTCTGGGTGAACGCGACGAGGAACTTCGCCCCGACCCGGTCGGCCACCTCGGCCGCCGCCTTGGCGATCACGCCGCCGCGCGTCTTCGGCTGCCAGTCGATCGCGGCCATGTCGGCCAGCGCATGGTCCTCGGTCGACTCGATGATCCGTGCCATCGTCTTGACGGTCTCGACCGGGTACTTCCCGACCCCGGTCTCCCCCGAGAGCATCACCGCGTCCGCGCCGTCGAGCACCGCGTTGGCGACGTCGGAGGCCTCGGCGCGCGTGGGCGCCGGGTTGCTGATCATCGACTCGAGCATCTGCGTCGCCACGATCACCGGCTTGGCGTTGCGTCGCGCCTTGTCGATCACGCGCTTCTGCAGGAACGGCACGTCCTCCAGCGGGCACTCCACGCCGAGGTCGCCGCGCGCCACCATGAACGCATCGAAGGCCCGCACGACCTCGTTGAGGTTCTCGATCGCCTGCGGCTTCTCGATCTTGGCGATGATCGGCAGGAAGACGCCCTCCTCCCGCATGATCGCGCGCACGTCCTCGGCGTCGGAGGCCGAGCGGACGAACGACAGCGCGACGAAGTCGACGCACTGGTGCAAGGCCCAGCGCAGGTCGTCCTTGTCCTTCTCCGACAGGGCCGGGACGCTCACCGGCACGCCGGGAAGGTTGATGCCCTTGTGGTTGCTCACCGGGCCGCCGATCACCACGACGGTCCGCACGTCCGGGCCGTCGACCTCCGTGACCCGCAGCCGCACCTTGCCGTCGTCGATGAGGATCTGGTCGTCGACGTGGACGTCGCCCGGCAGCCCGGCGTACGTCGTCGAGGCGATCTCCGCGTTGCCCGGGACGTCTCGGGTCGTGATCGTCCAGGCCTGGCCGGACTCGAGGGTCACCGGCCCCTCGGCGAAGGTGCCCAGCCGGATCTTGGGGCCTTGCAGGTCGGCGAAGATCGCCACCCCGTGCCCGGACTCGTCGCTGGCCTTGCGGACGAGCTGGTAGACGGCCTCGTGGTCCGCGTGGGTGCCGTGGCTGAGGTTCAGCCGGGCGACGTTCATGCCCGCCGCGACGAGCTCGCGGATCCGCTCCTCGGTGGAGGTGGCCGGGCCGAGGGTGCACACGATCTTTGCTCTACGCACCGGGCCAGCCTAGCGAGCCCTGGAACGATCCAAAGAGGCACCCGGCGTGCGACGGATCGCACCCCGCGAGGCGGGCACGCCCGAGGACGCCGGAAGGATCTGGCGCGACGCAGGCAACCGGCCGGGCGCCTGGAGCGTGGTGACGGGTGCAGGACACAAGCCATCGATCTCGAGGAGCACACCATGAAGCCACCCAGCAGCCCGCGCACCTCCACGCGGACTCCCCTCACGGCCGGCCGGACGATCGGGGCAGCAGCCCTGGCCACAGCTCTCGGCCTCGGCGCGTCGGCCGTCTCGGGCAGTGCCTTCGCGGCGGGCGGTCACGCTGCGGAGGGCCGACCGGTCCGGATGGCGGATCTTGTCAGCCCTGCAGACGTCGCGGCCGCCACCGGCATCGGCACAGTCTCCGCGACGGAGGGCCGCGCACCCCGGGCAGGCGTGTCCGCCTGCACCGGAGAGCAGCGGATGGCCGACCTCCTGCCCGGCGCCGCGACCGTGCTCGGGGGCCACTTCTCCGGACACCTCACCGGCCGCGCGGAGGGCACGCGGATCGAGGTCGGCGAGGTCGCAGGCGACCACGCGCCGCCGGCGACGTACCGCCGGCTGGTGCGCGAGCTGCGCAGGTGCCAGCACGAGCCGGCCACCCACTGGCACTACGGCGCCGTCCACCACGTCGGCCACGGCGAGACCCGCACCGTCTGGATGCCGACCTTCGACGGCGACGGCGCCCGCGACGGCGGTGTGGTCGCAGCGTGGTCCCACCACCACCTCGCGGTCGCCGAGGTCCGCGGAACGTCGGCTGTAGGTGTCGCGCGGGTCGCCGCGGCGGTCGGTCGACGCCTCGGCTGACCGGCGGGGGGCCGGCCCTCGTCAGACGGTGACCGGCCGGTCCGTGGGCGCCACCGGCCGGGGCAGCGTCGGGGAGCCGGTGAGGAAGCTGTCCACCGACGCGGCGCATGCCCGGCCCTCGGCGATCGCCCAGACGATCAGGGACTGGCCGCGCCCCGCATCGCCCGCCACGAACACACCGGGCACCGAGGAGGCGTACGACGCGTCGCGGGCGATGTTGCCCCGCTCGTCGAGGTCGACACCGAGCTGCTCGACCAGTCCCTCGCGCTCGGGGCCGGTAAAGCCCATCGCGAACAGGACCAGCTCCGCCGGGATCTCCCGCTCGGTGCCCTCGATCGGCTGGAAGGAGCCGTCGACCTCGACCAGGCGCAGGGCGCGGACGTTGCCGTGCTCGTCGCCGAGGAACTCCTGGGTGGAGACCGCATAGACCCGGTCGCCGCCCTCCTCGTGGGCGGAGGACACCTTGAACGTCATCGGGTACGTCGGCCAGGGCTGGTTCGCCGGCCGCTCCTCGCCCGGGCGCGCCATGATCTCCAGCTGCGTCACCGACGCGGCACCCTGGCGGTGGGCGGTGCCGAGGCAGTCGGCCCCGGTGTCGCCGCCGCCGATGATCACGACGTGCTTGCCGGTGGCGACTATCTGACCTTCGACCTCGTCGCCACGCGCGACCCGGTTGGCCTGGGGCAGGTACTCCATCGCCTGGTGGATGCCGCCGAGCTCACGGCCGGTGATCGGCAGATCGCGCGCCACTGTCGAGCCGATGGCGAGCACGACGGCGTCGTACCGCTCCCGGAGCTGCCGGCCGGTGATGGTCTGGCCGACCGCCACGCCGGCGCGGAACACGGTGCCCTCGCGACGCATCTGGTCGAGGCGGCGGTCCAGGACCGCCTTCTCCATCTTGAACTCGGGGATGCCGTAGCGCAGCAGGCCGCCGACGCGGTCCGCGCGCTCGTAGACCGCCACGGTGTGACCGGCACGGGTGAGCTGCTGGGCCACGGCGAGACCCGCCGGGCCGGAGCCGACCACCGCCACCGTGCGGCCGGTGAGCCACTCCGGAGGCTGCGGGCGGATCGCGCCGGACTCCCAGCCACGGTCGGCGATGGACACCTCGACGTTCTTGATCGTCACCGGGTCCTGGTTGATGCCGAGCACGCACGCGGTCTCGCAGGGTGCCGGGCAGAGCCGGCCGGTGAACTCGGGGAAGTTGTTGGTGGCGTGCAGCCGCTCGCTGGCGTCGTCCCAGTCGTTGCGGTAGACGAGGTCGTTCCACTCCGGGATCAGGTTGCCCAACGGGCAGCCCTGGTGACAGAACGGGATCCCGCAGTCCATGCAGCGGCTCGCCTGGGTGGTGATGATCGGCAGCAGCGCACGGCCGGGCCCACCGGGGTAGACCTCGTTCCAGTCGTGCACGCGCTCCTCGACGGGCCGGCGGTCGGCGACCTCGCGACCGTGCTTGAGGAAGCCCTTGGGGTCAGCCATTGAGCAGAGTCTCCATGATCCGGGCGGCCCGCGGAGACCCGCCGGCCGCAACCACTGGACGGTGCGTCGCGAAAACCGTGACGTGCGGGTCAGCCATGCAGCACCTCC
>JBQCCW010000133.1:0-30435 GCA_051961835.1 Marmoricola sp.
TGGGCTGCGGCCCTGGACTGGTGGCACGTCGCGACCATCCCGGTGTTCACCGGCGTCCTCGGCTGGCTGATCAACTGGTCGGGGCTGGTGATGCTCTTCCAACCCGTCCGCTTCCACGGCGTGCGCATCCCCGGCATGCGCGAGCTCGCCACGGTGCTGCCCCGCAAGGCCCAGGAGGTGCCGGGCCTGCTCCAGGGTGGCGTCGGCTGGCAGGGGATCATCCCGGCCCGGGCCGCCAAGATGGGCAGCATCGCCGTCGACAAGGCGATCGCCAAGCTCGGCACGCCCGCCGAGTTCTACCGCCAGCTCGAGCCCGACCGGATCGCCGAGCACATCGTCACGGAGTTCCGTCCCGAGATCCCCGGCCTCGTGGAGCAGGTGATGCGGGCCGAGCACCCGCGGCTGTGGCGCGACCTGCCCCGCTCGGTGCGCGAGCGGATCATCGACCGGGTCCAGGCCCAGCTGCCGAGCGTGGTCACGCGGGTGACCGACGAGATCGGCGTGCACATCGACCAGCTGCTCGACCCCAAGATCATGGTCATCGACCACTTCCGGGAGAACCCCGCGCTCGTGGTGCGGATCTTCCGCGACTTCGGGCAGCGCGAGCTCAACCTGATGGTCGCCTTCGGCTTCGTCTTCGGCTTCCTCCTCGGCGTTCCGGTCGCGCTGGTCGACCACTGGTTCCACCTCTGGTGGCTGTTGCCGATCCTCGGCGTCCTGGTGGGCTGGGCGACCAACGCGCTCGGCATGTGGCTGATCTTCGAGCCGACCGAGCCGCGGCGGATCCTCGGCGTCACCGTGCACGGGCTCTTCCTGCGGCGGCAACCCCAGGCAGCCGAGGTCTACGCGCGGATCATCGCCGAGGACGTGATCACGTTGGAGAACATCGGCGACTTCCTGCTCGACGGGCCGCGCGGGGATCGGACCCGGCAGATGCTCGCCGACGCGATGCGGCCCGCGATCGACCGGGCGGCAGGGCCGGTCCGGGGTGCGGTGAGAGTGGCGATCGGCCCGCGTCGTTTCGACAGCATCCGCGAGGCGGTCGCGCAGGAGGCCGTCGTACGCACCATCGAGCCGTTCCGGGACCCCGCGTTCAGCCTGCGGCAGGCCGACAAGATCCGCACGCTCGTCGCCCGCCGCACCAAGGAGCTGCCGCCGCGGGACTTCGTGGAGATGATGCGGTCGGCGATCCGTGAGGACGAGTGGATGCTGTACGCCCACGGCGCGATCATGGGCTTCGTCGGTGGGGTCCTCCACCTGGCGATCTTCGGCGCAGGAGGGCGGTGACTGCGATGGCCGACATGCACGAGGCCTTCGAGGGCGACCCGACGGAGCCTGCGGCGGTGGACGGTGCGTACGACGCCGACACGGCGCTTCCTCTCGAGCAGCCGACCGCGAGGAGCCCGCGGTGGTCGCACGACGAACGCGTTCCTGCCCTCCTGGACGAGGCGGCCGAGGCGCTTCCCGGGCTCGCCCGGATCGCCACCCAGGCGGCGGGACGCTCGGCGGCGTGGGGGCTTGCCTCGGGACTGCGGTCCGGACGGCTGCTCGCCCGCACCCTGGCCGAGCCCGGCGGCGCGAGCGACCTCCTCCAGGGCGTCGCCCGGGACATCGCCGTCGCCAGCCGCACGGTCTCCGAGGTGGCTCGCGCGGTCGCCGACGGCGTGCCGCTGCCCAAGGCGGTGCTCGACGGCACCGTCAGTCTGGGCTCGGCCGTCCTCGCCGAGCCATCGGTCTCCGAGCAGCGCGCCCGGCAGGCCGCTCGGGATGCTGCGCACGACAGCGGCCGGGCGCGGGAGCGGTCCCTGCGCGAGCGCGGCGAGGAGCTGCTCCAGCGCTCGCGGGACGTGTGGAACGACGACGACTCCCACCCGGCGTACGGGCGGATCCTCGACGAGCTGGCGCCCGACGAGGCGCGCATCCTGCTGCTCCTGCTCCGCGGAGGTCCGCAGCCCTCGGTCGACGTGCGGACCGGCGGACCGGTCGGCATGGTGAGCTCGTCGCTCGTCGCGGCCGGGATGAACATGATCGGGCCGCGGGCGGGAGTCAGGCACCTCGAGGAGGTCCCGGCCTACCTCAACAACCTGTTCCGGCTCGGGCTGATCTGGTTCTCCCGGGAGCAGCTGGAGGACCCCTTGGAGTACCAGGTGGTCGAGGCGCAGCCGGACGTCCTCGCCGCGATGCACGCCGTGCGCTTCGCCAAGCTCGTCCGCCGGTCCATCCACCTGACCCCGTTCGGCGTGAACTTCTGCCGCACCTGCCTGGTGGACGACGTCGCGGCCGGCGACCTCCCCGCGCATCAGGTGCCCGACAGCGAGTCCTGACCTGCGCTCGGCGCCTCGCCCGGAGCGGCCGCCAGCGGCAGCCGCAGGGTGAACTGCGCACCGCCCCCCGCGGCGTCGTGGTACTCGACCGAGCCGCCCATCGCCTCCGCCAGCGAGCGGACCACGTAGAGCCCGAGTCCGGTGCCGCGAGCGGTCGTCCCCGGCGCCCGCGCGAACTCGTCGAACAGCCGGTCCCGGAAGGAGGACGGCACTCCCGGACCGTGGTCGCGGACGATCACCTCCCCGCTCCCGGCGTGGCTGCCGGAGCCCCGGCACACGGTGACGACCAGCGGCTGGGCGCCGTACTTCACGGCGTTGCTCAGCAGGTTGGCGACCATCTGCTCCAGCCACACCGGATCCGCCCGGACCAGCGGGTCCGCCAGCACCCGCAGCTCGACGTCGTACCGGTCCTCCACGACGCCGCGGACGACATCGCCGGCCGCGATCGGCCCGGCGTGGACGGCGATCACCCCGCGCTCGGCCTGTGCCGCCGCCAGCATGTCGGCGGTGATGCCTTCGAGCAGCTCGGCCTGCCGGTGCACCGAGCGCAGCAACCGCGCCCGGGTCTCGTCGTCGACCTCGCTCGCCGGCAGCTGAAGGACCTCGGCCGCGCCGCTGAGCACGGTCGCCGGGGTGCGCAGCTCATGGGCGCTGGCGGCCATCGCGCGACGGAGCCGGTCGACCTCCGCATCGGGCGAATGCAGGTACACCGCGAGGGGCGCCCCTTCTGCTCCCGTGGCGATCACGGTGACCTGGAGCGCGCCGGGCCCCTCGCCGAGCCGGCCCCCGCTGATCTCCTCGCCCAGGGCAGGGCGCGGCGTCGAGGCGAGCATCGTCTCCAGCGTGGTGGCCAACGCGGGGCTCCACTGCGCCAGGGGCCCGGGGGTCTCGGCAGCGCCGTGGGGGTTCGCCTCGAGCAACGCGGCCGCCTGGGCGTTGCGGCACAGGACGTGCCGGTCGGGCGCCGGGCCGAGGACGAGGATGCCCAGGGGCGCGTGCGCGAGGGCCAGCTCCTGCGGCGTGCCGCTGCCGAGAGTGCCCGGCTCGGCTGATCCGGACCGGAGCGTGCCGGCCGCCCGCGGAGGTTCCGGGACCGGACCGACCGCGGGGGTGGCCGGGGCTCCGTGAGCGCCGTGGAGCTCCCAGAGGCGGTCGATCAGCTGCGCCATCGGCGTCCCCTTGGGCACGTACGCGCTCGCTCCCCGCTCGACCGCCTCGGCGGCGACCGCATCGGCAGCGAAGCCGGAGAGCACGACGATCACCGCGTCGCGGCACTGCTCGCGGAGGTGCGGGAGCGCCGACATGCCGTCCATGTCGGGCATGGAGAGGTCGAGCAGCACGAAGTCCGGTTGGTGCTGCGCGGCGACGCGGATGCCGTCCCGGCCGTTGCCGGCCTCAGCGACCACCTCGATGCCGGCGCGCGCCAGCGCGATGCCGAGGAGCTGGCGGATGTCGGGGGTGTCGTCGACGACCACCGCGCGCGCCCGCGGATCCGACAGCCCCACGAGCTCCGCTGCCGGCAGACTCATGGCGCGGGCGCCGCGGGCAGGTCGGGATCGTGCACCAGCGCTGCATGCTCGCGGATCGCCGAGCCGGTGACGTTGCCGTTGTCGAGGAGGCCGGTGATGATGCTGCTCGCCGCGGCGATCGTGCTGGCGAGCGCCTCCTCGGCCTTCTTCGCGTCGCCCAGCTCAAGCGACATCTTCGCCACGACGGCGCCCTGAAGCACGTTGTCGTTGATCTCGAGCGCCTGACGCTCACGCAACCTCATGTCCTCGAAGAGCTTCGCGCCGTGCATGAGTGAGGAGTAGGTGCGGCGCAGCGACCAGTAGTAGAGGGCGACCACGGCCCCGACGACGTCCCAGCCGGCGATCGACCAGTCCCAGGCACGACGCATCGCGATGCCCTGCGGGTCGATCACGCCGAGGCTGGGGACGATCATGTGGGCGGCGTGGGCGCCGTGGTGGAGCGCACAGGTGAAGAAGATCGCGGCGGTGGCGGCGCCGAGCCGGTTCGTCCGGAGCTGGTTGCTGCGCGCGAGCGGTACGACGATCGATCCGGAGATGAGCAGGTATGCGACGGCGATGACGCCGTTGCACACCATGCCGACTTGCCACGACGTCATGTCAGGCGCTCCTCGGGTGCGGGCGGCGTGCGAGGGCGAGGGCGGCGGCGGCAACGACGCCGACCTCGGCGGTGCTGGCGAGGATGTCCAGGGTGCCGACCTCCTCGGGGCCGGGAAGCAGCCCGAACGGCAGGCCGACGGTGCGGGTGAGGATCCACAGGACCACGACGGCGGCGTTGCCGATCACGCCGAGGAGCAGCACCTCGCGCGAGGGGAGGCGGAGGACCGCGACGGGCCAGGCGACCTGGGCGACGGCGGCGAGCACGAAGAACAGCCCGAGGGCGAGGCCCTCACCGAAGTGCTCGGGTCCGACCGCGGCATGGACGCCGGCGGCGGTGAGGCTGCAGGCGGAGGCGACGAGCACCGCGGGTGCGGGGCGGCCAGAGGAGGAACCGGAGAACGTGCCGGGAGCCAGCCCGGCGGAGGAGCGGGGCCGGTGACGGTCCGTCGTACCCCGTCCGGGAGCGAGCAGGAAGATCACCACGACGACGCCCACCGCCACGATGCCGTAGTGCACCACGTGGACAGCCGTCGTCAGGGCATGCGCATTCAGAGCCATCGCACCGTCTCCCTCCCCGCAGTGCCAGCGAGGAGAGTATGGACCGGCGCAGGGTCTTTGGGCCCGAATCGGACGGATCGCAGCTGCGTTGGTCTAGCCCGACCGGGGCCAGGGACGTCCCTCGAGGTCTTCGATGGCGACGTTGAACCGCTCGAGCAGCGTCCGCAGCGCCTCGACGTCCGCCTCGTCCCACCCCTCGACGATCCGGCTCAGCTGCGCGTGCAGCAGCGCGCGGTCCGACGCGAGCAGCTCGAGTCCCCGAGCGGTGGGCTCGAGCAGGCGCGCGGCGCCGCCCTCGGGGTCGGGGGAGCGGTCGACCAGGCCCTTGCGGCACAGCGCCGCGACCTGGCGGTTCACCGTGGACAGATCCAGCCCGAAGGCCTCGGCGAGTCCGCGTTGGGAGAGCGGGCCCTGCTCGAGCCGGCTGAGCAGTTGGTAGGCGGAGCGGTCGAGGACGTGCTCGGCCGAGTGCGTGGTGCGCAGGTGGTGGCGGGCGAGCAGGGTGAGCTCGACCGCCAGGGCGGACACATCGGGACCGGGCGACGACGGCACGTGGTGCACCTCTCATCGGAGAATGATGTGCATCCTACATGCGATGTGTATCGTGCACATGACGGCGCTCGGCCGTCCCCGTTCCAGGAGTACCCATGCACCAGTCCGCCGCCCGGCGCGACCCTCCTCCCCGTCCCGGCGTCATCGTGGCGGTGGGCTGCTTCTGCGGCATCCTTGCCGCGCTGACCCAGACGCTGATCGTCCCGCTCATCCCGGAGCTCCCCCGCATCCTGCACAGCACCGCCTCGAACGCCTCCTGGGCCATCACCGCCACGCTGCTGGTGGCCGCGGTCGCGACGCCGATCGCAGGACGGCTCGGCGACATGTACGGCAAGCGCCTGATGCTCGCGTTCAGCATGACGGCGCTGCTCGTCGGATCGGTCGTGTGCGCGCTCGCCCAGGGCTCGCTCGCGGTGATGGTCGTGGGCCGGGGCCTGCAGGGACTCGCCATGGGCGCGATCGCGCTCGGCATCAGCGTGATGCGCGACGAGCTGCCGGCTGCCGACGTCGGCGCCGGCGTGGCCCGGATGAGCGCCAGCATGGGCGTCGGAGGCGCGATCGGTCTTCCCGTGGCGGCCTTCCTGGCCGACAAGGCCGACTGGCACGTGCTGTTCTGGATGACCGCGGCGCTCGCCCTCGTCGCCGTCGTCGCGATCCTCGTGCTCGTTCCGGAGTCGCCGGTACGCACGCCGGCCAGGTTCGACGGTGTCGGTGCGGTGGGCCTGTCCGCGGCCCTGGTGATGCTGCTGCTCGCGATCACCAAGGGTGGTGACTGGGGCTGGTCCAGCGGGACGACGCTCGGCCTGCTGCTCGGGTCGCTCGCGGTGTTCCTCGTGTGGGGTGCCTGGGAGCTGCGTCGCTCGGCGCCGCTGGTCGACCTCCGGGTGTCCGCCGGCCCCCAGGTGCTGTTCACCAACATCGCCTCGGTCGCCGTCGGCTTCGCGATGTACGGCATGTCGCTGATCCCGATCCAGATCCTCCTCGCCCCGAAGGCCACCGGCTACGGGCTGGGCCTCTCGATGACCGAGGCCGGCCTGCTGATGGCGCCGAGTGGCCTGGTGATGTACCTCTTCTCCTCCGTCGGCGCACGCGTCACCGCGGCCCGCGGACCCCGTACGAGCTTGGGTCTCGGGGTCGCCGTGGTCGGCCTCGGATACGTCTTCGGACTGCTGCTGCGCGGGTCGGCGTGGGAGATCACCGCCTCGACGGTGATCATCGGTGCCGGCGTCGGGATCGCCTATGCCGCCATGCCGGCGCTCATCATGGGTGCGGTCCCCCTCACCGAGACCGCCGCGGCGAACGGCCTGAACTCCCTGATGCGGTCGGTCGGGACCTCGCTGTCGGCAGCCGTGATCAGCGTGGTGCTCGCCCACGAGATCGTGCGGCTCGGTCCGGTCGCGCTGCCGTCGTACCACGGGTTCACGATCGCCCTGTGGATCTCGATCGCCGCCGCGGTCGTCGCGCTCGGGTTCACCGCGCTCATCCCCACCGGCGGTCGCCCCGAGGCGGCTCGCCGGGTCGGCGCGCCGGAGCCCGTCGGCGCCCGGTCAGCCGCCTGAGCCGAGCCGACGACGCAGGGCGTGCACCTCGGTCTCGAGGGCGAGCACGCGCGCGACGCCGGCGAGGTTGAGGCCCTCGTCGAGCAGGAAGCGGATGCGCACCACCCGATCGACGTCGGCGCGGGAGTAGCGACGCGTCCCCCCGTCCGTGCGGGCTGGGGCGAGCAGGCCGTGCCGTTCGTACACGCGAAGGTTCTGGGCCGCGGTTCCCGCCAGCTCGGCCGCGACCGTGATGCCGAAGATCGCGTCGCTGTGTCTCGGCACGTCGCTGCCTCACCTCTCGCCGGTATGGCCACCGGTCTTGTCTGGATCTGCCACCGGTGCTACAACAAATCTGAAACCACCGTAACAGGTTTCATGGCCCGAGTGCGAAGGAGGAACGTCATGCTGTTGCGGACCACCGACCCGTTCCGTGAGCTCGATCGGCTCACCCAGCAGATGATGAGCGGCCGGTTCGGCACGACTGACCGTCCGGCGGTCATGCCGATGGACGCCTGGCGCGAGGGGGACACGTTCGTCCTCGAGTTCGACCTGCCGGGCGTCGCGAAGGACACCATCGACCTCGACGTCGAGCGCAATGTGCTGACCGTGCGCGCCGAGAAGGTGGGCCGGAACGGCGACTGGGAGATGCTCGCCAACGAACGACCGCGCGGCCTGTTCAGCCGCCAGCTCGTGCTCGGCGACAACCTCGACCTGGAGCGCATCGAGGCGTCCTACGGTGACGGCGTCCTGCGCTTGCGCATCCCCGTAGCCGAGCGCGCGAAGCCTCGCAAGATCGCCGTGTCGATGGACGCCGCCGACGCGTCCGGGCCGGCCGCGCTCCAGTCCTGAGCGCAGCGACGTCGCAGCCGCAGTCGGATCCCTCGGGGAGGCGCCGTGCGCGGCGCCTCCCCTGCTGTACTAGCGGCGCGAAAACTTGAGGGGAATGGACTCAACTTTGCTGACGTTGGGGTAGACAGGTGGCCGGGGTACGCGCCACCGCTGGACTACCGATGTCGGAGGGAAGAGTCGACGTGGACGGATCGAAGTTCACCGCGCGCAGCGTCGAGGTGATCAATGCCGCGAACATGCTGGCGGTCAGCAAGCAGAACCCGCAGATCGAGCCGGTGCACCTCGGCGTCGCGCTGCTCACGCAGGACCAGGGCATTGCGGGCAACCTGCTCACCAAGGTGGGTGCGGACCGGGCGGCGATCGCCGGGGCTTTGGACCGCGCCCTGGGCGACCTGCCCTCGGCGTCGGGCTCGACGGTGCAGAACCCGACCGCCAGCGCCGGCCTCAACCGGGTCTTCGCGACGTCGTTCGAGCTGATGGGCGAGTACGGCGACTCCTACGTCGCCACCGAGCTGCTGCTCCTCGCGCTGGCGATCGTGGACACTCCGGTGCGCTCGATGCTCGCCGAGGCGGGCGCGACCGAGGCGGGGCTGCGCGAGGCGATCTCGGCGCTCCGGGGCAACCGCACCGTGACCAGCCAGGATGCCGAGGCGACGTATGAGTCCCTGGAGAAGTACGCGGTCGACCTCACCGAGCGTGCGGCCGAGGGCAAGCTCGACCCGGTCATCGGCCGCGACGCCGAGATCCGGCGGGTCGTGCAGGTGCTGTCACGGCGCACCAAGAACAACCCGGTGCTGATCGGCGACCCCGGCGTCGGCAAGACGGCCGTCGTCGAGGGGCTCGCGCAGCGGATCGTCGACGGCGACGTACCGGACTCGCTGAAGGGTCGTCGGCTGCTGAGCCTCGACCTGGCCGCGATGGTCGCCGGCGCCAAGTACCGCGGCGAGTTCGAGGAGCGGCTCAAGGCCGTGCTGGAGGAGATCAAGAGCTCCGAGGGCCAGGTCATCACCTTCATCGACGAGATCCACACGGTCGTGGGCGCCGGGGCCGGCGGGGACTCCGCCATGGACGCCGGCAACATGCTCAAGCCGATGCTGGCGCGCGGCGAGCTGCGGCTGATCGGCGCCACCACGCTGGACGAGTACCGCGAACGAATCGAGAAGGACCCGGCGTTGGAGCGGCGGTTCCAGCAGGTGTTCGTCGGCGAGCCGAGTGTCGAGGACACCGTCGCGATCCTGCGCGGGCTTCAGGAGAAGTACCAGGCCCACCACAAGGTCGAGATCACCGACGCCGCGCTCGTCGCGGCCGCCATGCTCTCCGATCGCTACATCACCGGTCGCCAGCTGCCCGACAAGGCCATCGACCTCATCGACGAGGCCGCGTCCAGGCTCCGGATGGAGATCGAGTCCTCCCCGGTCGAGATCGACGAGCTGCGGCGCGGCGTCGATCGGATGAAGATGGAGGAGCTGGCTCTCGAGCGCGAGACCGACGAGGCCTCCGCAGAGAGGCTCCGGCGGTTGCGCGAGGAGCTCGCGAACCGTGAGGAGGAGCTCCGTGTCCTCGAGGCGCGGTGGGAGCGCGAGAAGAACCCCCTCGAGGGCACCGGTGAGCTGCGCAAGCAGCTCGACGACCTGCGGGTCGAGGCCGACCGCCTGCAGCGCTCCGGTGATCTCGCGGCCGCCTCGGAGGTCCTCTACGGCCGCATCCCCGAGCTCGAGCAGCAGATCCAGCAGGCGGAGGCCGTCGAGGGGCTCGAGGTCGAGCGGATGGTCAACGAGAAGGTGGGACCCGCCGAGATCGCCGACGTCGTCGAGGCGTGGACGGGCATCCCCACCGGCCGGCTGCTGGAGGGCGAGACGGCCAAGCTGCTGCGGATGGAGGACATCATCGGCGAGCGACTGATCGGTCAGCAGGCGGCGGTGACCGCCGTCAGCGACGCCGTACGCCGCTCGCGCGCCGGCATCGCCGACCCGAACCGGCCGACCGGATCGTTCCTGTTCCTCGGGCCGACGGGCGTCGGCAAGACGGAGCTCGCCAAGGCGCTGGCCGACTTCCTCTTCGACGACGAGCGCGCGATCGTGCGCATCGACATGAGCGAGTACAGCGAGAAGCATTCGGTCTCGCGTCTGGTCGGTGCCCCTCCGGGCTACGTCGGCTACGACGAGGGCGGTCAGCTCACCGAGGCGGTGCGCCGCCGGCCGTACTCGGTGGTGCTGCTCGACGAAGTCGAGAAGGCCCACCCGGAGGTCTTCGACATCCTGCTCCAGGTGCTCGACGACGGCCGGCTCACCGACGGCCAGGGCCGCACCGTCGACTTCCGCAACACGCTGCTGATCCTCACCAGCAACCTCGGCTCCCAGTTCCTCGTCGACCCGTTGCTCGACGACGAGGCTCGCCGGGCGTCGGTGATGACGGTGGTGCGGCAGGCGTTCAAGCCCGAGTTCCTCAACCGGCTCGACGAGATCGTCCTGTTCGACGCCCTGAGCAAGGAGGAACTGGCGCACATCGTGGACCTGCAGCTGCAGGCCTTCGACGCGCGGCTCGCTCCGCGCCGGATCACCGTGACGGTGACCGACCAGGCACGACGCTGGTTGACCGAGAACGGGTACGACCCCGCCTACGGCGCCCGGCCGCTGCGGCGCCTGGTGCAGACGGCGATCGGGGACCCGTTGGCGCGGATGCTCATCGCCGGACAGGTCCGCGACGGTGAGACCGTCGAGGTGGACGCGGAGGGCGACGCCGGCCTCGTGCTCAAGGTCGTGGACCGGGTGGCGGCCTGACGGCCCACCGGCGCCGGGAACCGGTCGTGCGGGTGCGACGCCGGGCAGTTGATTGAATGGCTCCATGAGCGAGGTCAGCGGTCAGCGACGACCTCCCCAGGTGACCTGGGGCGCTGCCCTCGCCGTGGTGTGCGGCGTTCTGCTGGTCGCCACCGCCTTCGACGGCCTGACCGGGCTGCGGTCGGTGGACACTCGGGAGCGGCTGGCGCGGGCCGTCGACGGCGCGGCGGCCGGCGGCGTCGAGCTCACGGTCGCCGACGCCACCCAGGTGCTGCACGGACTGCTCCTGCTCGCCGGGGGAGCCGCGGCGGTCGCCGCCGTCCTCGGCGGGTACGCCTACGTCCGGCATACCGGCGCCCGCGCCGGCCTGGCGGTCGCGGCGCTCCTGGCGCTGGTCGGGTCGATGGCGGCGGACCCGCTGCTCGGGCTCCTCCTCGTGCTCGGCGCCGGCCTGCTGTGGAGCCCCCCGGCGCGGGAGTGGTTCCGCCCGGGCACGCTCGCCCCCGCGGGGGCCGAGCGAGGGGCCGACCCGGGCGGCGACGCCACCCCGCCGGCTGAGGCGCACGACCCGACACCGGAGCAGTTCCCGACGCCCCCGCCGGTGGCCGGCGGACCCACCCCCGGTCCGCACAGTGTTCCGGAGGGAGCGTCCGCCCCGCCGCCGACGTACGGCTTCGGAACGACGGGAGGGTGGCCGGGGACGGCGCCTGGCGGGCCGGCACCCCTGGCGGCGCAGCCCGGGCCGTGGAACGAGACGCCCGGGCGACGACGGCCGCCGGCTCCCGGCACCGTGAAGGCGGCGGTGGCGCTGACCTGGACGTGCTGCGGGCTGGCCCTGGTGGCCTTCATCGCTGCCGCCGCCGTGCTTGCCGACGACCGGGCCCGGGTGGTGGACCTGCTCCGGCAGCAACCCGGGTACGACCGGTTCGCCGACCACGAGGACGCCCTGGTCGCCGCGCTGTGGTTCCTCGACGGCGCCTTCGCGCTCTGGACCCTGTCCGCGGCGGTCCTCGCGATCTTCGTCCTGCGCGGCCACGACTGGGCGCGCGTGCTGCTGCTCGTCAGCGCAGGTGCTGCTGCCGTCGTCGGCCTGCTCGCCTTCCCCGCCTCGGTCTTCCACGTGGTCGGCAGCGGGGTCGTCCTCGGGCTGCTGCTCTCCCGCTCCGCCGTCGCCTGGTTCCGCCTCCCCCGCCGCTGAGCCCCCTCGCCGAGCGGGCGGTTGCGAACGCCCAGAGGCGCCGAGCGGGCAGTGGCGATCAGCCGAAACGTCGTACCAGCCGGTCGACGCCCTCCTCGAGCACCGCGCGGTCCTTGCAGAACGCCCACCGCACCAGGTGCCGGCCCTCGTCCTGATCGTCGTAGAAGACCTGCGCGGGGATGGCCACCACGCCCGCCTCGTGAGCCAACGCGTGACAGAACGCCGTCGCGTCCTCGTGGCCCCACGCGCGGACGTCGGTCAGCGCGAAGTAGGTGCCCTCGGGAGTGCGCGGCGCGAGACCGACGGCGCGCAGGCCCGCGCAGAGCAGCTCCCGGCGCTCGGCGAGATCGCTCCGCAAGGCTTCGTGGAAGCCGTCGTGGGCGTCGAGGGCCTCAGCGACCGCCGGTTGCAGGGGCGCGGCCGAGGCGAACGTGAGCCAGTTCTTCGCCCCTTCGACGGCCGCGACCAGCTCCGCGGGCCCCGTCGCCCAGCCGACCTTCCACCCGGTGACCGAGAAGGTCTTGCCGGCGCTGGAGATGGTCAGCGTCCGGTCCGCCATGCCGGGCAGGGACGCGAGCGGGATGTGGGCGTGGTCGTCGAACGTCAGGTGCTCGTAGACCTCATCGGTGACCACCACCAGGTCGTGCTGCACGGCGACGTCCGCGACGGCCTGCAGCTCGGCCGCGGTGAGCACCGTGCCGGTCGGGTTGTGCGGCGAGTTGAGCAGGATCAGTCGGGTGCGCGGCGTCACCGCGGCATGGAGCGCGGTGACGTCGAGCCGGTAGTCGGGTGCGCGCAGCGTCACCGGACGGCGTACGGCGCCCGCGAACTGGATCATCGCCCGGTAGCTGTCGTAGAACGGCTCGAGCACCACGACCTCGTCGCCGGGATCGACCAGCCCGAGGAGCGCTCCCGCGAGCGCCTCGGTGGCACCCGTCGTGACGACGACCTGCGCGGGAGTCAGCTCGATCCGGTAGTGGCGCTGTTGATGTCGACGGATCGCCTCCACCAGCTCGGGGGCTCCGTGTCCGGGCGGGTACTGGTTGCGCCCGGCGCGCACCGCCTCGACCGCGGTCTCGAGCATCGACGCCGGCCCGCTGGTGTCCGGGAAGCCCTGACCGAGGTTGATCGCGCCGGTGCGGGCAGCAAGCGCGGACATCTCGGCGAAGATGGTGCTGCCGACCCCGTCGAGCCGACGCGCCGCGCGAGGCGGCCGCGGGTGTGCCATGCCGCCATGGTGCCCCACAATGAGCCCGTGACCGTGACCCAGGAGCCACCGGCCGCCCCGCGAGCCGAGCGGCGGCGGCGCCCCTGGTTCTGGGTGGGCGTGGCGATGATGGCCGCCGGGCTGGCCCGGTTGGGGTGGCTGGCGTGGGTGTTCTTCGGCACCACCTACGTCGCTCATCGCGACCAGCGCCACGCGGTGCAGCTGTTCGAGAAGGGGGCCCGCCTCACCGACGTGGAGGCCGTCGTCCGCATTCCTCGGTTCGGCCCGGACTACGCCGTGCCCGTCTACGAGGGCGTCGGCCAGGACGTGCTGGCGCGCGGCTACGGGCACTTCCCCGGCAGCGCGGGCCCCGGGCAGGTCGGCAACTACGCCCTAGCCGGGCACCGGGTCACCCACGGAGAACCGCTGCGGCACATGCCGGACCTGCGGCCGGGGGACCGGGTGGTGATCGAGGCGCACACCGCCCGCTACGTCTACGTGCTCGACACCGACCCCAACGACCTCGTGGTGCCGTTCACCGCCGGGTGGGTGCTCGCCACGCACCCGCGCAACCCCCAGGGCGGTCCGCAGCCCCCGGCCGGCGTACGACGGATCCTCACGCTGACGACCTGCTCGGAGATCTTCCACACCGACAACCGGATGATCGCCTTCGGTCACCTGGTGCGGATCGTCGCGCTGCACCGCTCGGGCGCCCGGCCGCTTCCCTGACGCGCCGCGGGGCGGCCCCCGGCGTCTCGGTAACCTCCGTCCCATGGACGACGCCACCCTCGCTCGCGACATCGACGCCTGCTGCCGGCTGTCCGGCGAGTTCACCCTCCGCTCGGGCCAGGTGTCGCACGAGTACTTCGACAAGTATCTCTTCGAGGCCGACCCCGCCCTCCTGGGTCGCGTGGTGGCCCAGATGGTGGCGCTCGTGCCTGCCGACACGGAGCTGCTCGGGGGGCTGGAGCTCGGCGGCGTCCCGCTGGCGACCGGGCTGAGCGCGCGGACCGGGCTTCCGGGGCTGTTCGTGCGCAAGAAGGCGAAGGAGTACGGCACCTGCAAGCTCGCCGAGGGGCCCGACGTCGCCGGCCGGCGGATCACCCTCGTGGAGGACGTGATCACGACCGGTGGCGCCGTCCGCGACGCCACCCGAGCGCTGCGCGAGGCCGGAGCGACCGTCACGACGGTCGTCTGCGCCATCGATCGCAGCCCTGCCGGTGAGAACCCGCTTTCCGATGTCGGGCTCGAGGTGCGACCGGTGCTCACCAAGGAGCAGCTGGACGCCGCGCGCGCCGGCTGACCTTCGGCTACCGCCGGCTCAGGCCTCGACGTCGGAGCGCTGGGGAGTGCTCTCCTCCGCGCCGGATCGCCGACGGTGCTGCCACCACTCCCAGGCGACCGGGAGGACCGACAGCACCAGCAGGCCGAGGATCGCCTTGTCGATGTTGTTGGCCAGGCTGGGGAACGCGGAGCCGAGGAAGTAGCCGAGCAGGGTGACGACGACGATCCATAGTGCCGCGCCCACGCCGCTCCAGAGCAGGAAGCGGCGTCGCGGCATGTCCGCAACGCCGGCGACCATGGTGACGTATGTGCGGACGAACGGCACGAACCGGCCGATGACGAGCGCCTGGCTGCCGTGCTTGTCGAAGAACGCCTGGGTCCGTTCCAGATAGGCGCGTTTGAGAATGCGCCCATCGCGATGGAAGAGGCGCGGGCCGATCAGGTGGCCGATCTCGTAGCCGGCGACGTTGCCGAGCATCGCTCCACCGGCGAGGACGAGCATCGCCAGGATCAGCTCGACCGCCTGATTGCCCGGGAAGACGTGGATCTTGTCGCCCGAGATGAACAGGCCCATGGCGAAGAGCAGCGTGTCGCCCGGCAGGAACGGGAAGAACAAGCCGCACTCGACGAAGAGGATGAGGACGCTGATCCAGAAGAACGCCGACCCGAACTGGTCGAGGAGCCAGCTCGGGTCCATCCAGGAGACACCGAGGAGCAGGGGAAGGAACAGCCTCACCCGCCGAGCCTAGCCGGGCAACCTGTCACTGGCCTGCGGGTCTACTGTGCCGGCGTGACCGAGGGGACCGCGGCCGGCCGTGCGCCGTACGACCCGATGCCGCACGGTCCGGAGGAGGTCGGGGTCGGGCCCTGGAAGGGCCCCTGGCCGGACGGTGCGGAGTACGACCCCGTGCTGCTCGCCGAGGGTGACCGCCGCAACGTGGTGGACCGCTACCGCTACTGGACCATGGCGGCGATCGTCGCCGACCTCGACCGCCGCCGGCATGGGTTCCACGTGGCGATCGAGAACTGGCAGCACGACTTCAACATCGGCACGATCGTCCGCACGGCGAACGCGTTCCTCGCGGCCGAGGTGCACATCGTGGGGCGGAGACGGTGGAACCGGCGCGGCGCGATGGTCACCGACCGCTACCAGTACGTCCGCCACCACGAGTCGGTCCCCGCGCTGCGCGCCTACCTCGAGGGGCTCTCCCCGTCGCCGGTCCCGCTGCTGGGCGTTGACAACCTCCCCGGGTCGGCTCACCTGGAGAAGCTCGCGCTTCCCGAGCGCGTGTGCCTGCTGTTCGGGCAGGAGGGCCCGGGACTCTCCGAGGAGGCTCGTACGGCGGTCGACGGCACGTTCTCGATCGCGCAGTTCGGGTCGACGCGCTCCATCAACGCCTCGGCGGCCGCAGCCATCGCGATGCACACCTGGGTGGTGCAGCACGCGGACCTCGACCACGAGAACGCCTGGCGAGGCTGATCGGCGCTGCGGATAGGCTGGCCGACACCGATCGTCGCTGCGGTGAGCCCCGAGGAGCCCCACCCATGCCCATCGCCACTCCCGAGAAGTACGCCGAGATGCTCGACACCGCGAAGGCCAAGGGCTTCGCGTTCCCGGCGATCAACGTGACGTCGTCCCAGACGCTCAATGCGGCGCTGGCGGGCTTCGCCGAGGCCGGCGCGGACGGCATCGTGCAGGTCTCGACAGGGGGCGCCGAGTACCTCTCCGGGCCCACGGTGAAGGACATGGTGACCGGTTCGGTCGCGTTCGCGGCGTACGCGGCGGAGGTCGCGAAGAAGTACCCGGTCAACATCGCCCTGCACACCGACCACTGTCCGAAGGACAAGCTGGACGGGTTCGTCCGTCCGCTCGTGGACATCTCGGTCGAGCGGGTCAAGAACGGCCAGGCGCCCCTCTTCCAGTCCCACATGTGGGACGGCTCGGCGGTGCCGCTGGAGGAGAACCTCGAGATCGCCGAGGAGCTGTTGGCCAAGTGCGCGGCGGCGCACATCATCCTCGAGATCGAGGTCGGCGTCGTCGGCGGCGAGGAGGACGGGGTCGTCGGGGCGATCGACGAGAAGCTCTACACCACGCCGGGCGATGCGATCGCGACGGTCGAGGCGCTCGGTCTCGGCGACAAGGGCCGCTACATGACCGCGCTCACCTTCGGCAACGTGCACGGCGTCTACAAGCCGGGCAACGTGAAGCTGCGCCCCGAGATCCTCAAGGACGCCCAGCAGGCGATCGTGGAGAAGTACGGCCAGGGCGCAGGGTTCGGCCCCGGCTCGAAGCCTCTCGACCTCGTGTTCCACGGCGGCTCCGGTTCGACCGCCGAGGAGATCGCGGCGGCGGTGTCCTACGGCGTGGTGAAGATGAACGTCGACACCGACACCCAGTACGCGTTCACCCGCCCGGTGGCCGCCCACATGTTCACCCACTACGACGGCGTGCTGAAGGTCGACGGCGAGGTCGGCAACAAGAAGCAGTACGACCCCCGCGCCTGGGGCAAGGCCGCCGAGGCCGGCATGGCCGCGCGTGTGGTCGAGGCCTGCGAGAACCTCTCCGCCACCGGCAACAGCATCGGCTGACCACCTCCCGGGGGCGCGGCGGCGGCCATGTAACGCGGTGTTATTGCTTGCGAACTCGTGTTGTGGCCGGCGTGTCGGCGCACCAACACCGCGGTAGATCGTTCTCGAGCCGCGGTCCACAGGAGGCGGTCGAGGGGAAGGATCCACAATCCTGATGCCCGCCCCCGGGCTCAAAGGGGCGGCGACGCGACGCTAGGCCGATGTGGACGGAACTGGCAGCTGTCGCCGCGGCCCAGGGCGGACTCTTCACCCGCGCACAAGCGCGTGACGCCGGATACAGGGGCCCCGCGCTTCGACAACTGACAGCGCCCGGAGGTGACTGGGTCGTCGTCCGACGAGGTGTGTACGCCGAGCGGCGACTGTGGGAGCGCTGGGACGACCATCGGGAACGGCCGCTCGCCGTCGCTCGAGCGGTCACGCTCTCGATGAATGTCGAGCACGTGCTCAGCCACGACTCGGCGGCGCACGCCTGGGGCCTACCGCTGCTACGACCCGCGCTCCCGCTGGTGCACGTGACGAGACCTGGCGTGCAGGGGAGCCGCACCGAGCACGGAGTCAAGCACCACCTCGAGCGGAAGGGACTGGAGGGGGTCTACGACCGCAACGGTCTCCGGGTCACTGGACTGGAGCGGGCCGGTCTGGACGTCGCTCGCGAACACGGATGGGTCGCCGGCGCGATCGTGATGGATGGAGGGTTGAAGCTGGGTGCGGATCCCGTCCTCACCGAGGCGATCCTCGTGGGGATGTGGTCCTGGCCGAGGGTGCGTCAGGCCCGCCGTGCCGCTCAGGTCTCCCGGCTGGGCGCGGAGAGCGCTCTCGAGACGGTGGGGCGGCTGATGGTCGCCGAGCTCGGACTTCCCGAGGCCATCCCTCAGTTCCCCGTCGCGGTCACCGGCGGCGTGGCCTGGTGTGACCTTCTCGTGGGGTGTCACGTCTTCGAGTTCGACGGCCGCAGGAAGTACCGAGATCAGGAGCGCGGGGGCGACGCGGACCGCCGTGTCGAGGACGTCATGTGGGAGGAGAAGGTGCGCGAGGCCGACGTACGGGCGAACGGGCTGGGCGTCTCCCGGCACTTCTGGGACGAGTGCTGGGGGCGGAGACGCCGGGCGGGACTGAGCCGCATGCTCGCCGAGTACGAGCTGACGTGCCGCAGGTTGGGGTCCGAGCCGCCGGCCGATGTGCTGGCCTTCGCCGACCGGATGGCCGACCGCCGGGAGCAGTGGCTGCGGCGGTCGTACCTCTGGCCTCGGCCGACGTCGCTGGGACGCGACCACGACCTCTGGCGCCGCGCGGGCTGACGGCTCATCTGGTGCGGTGCTGGTGTTCCGACACGCCGGCAGCAGCGCTTGTACACAAGCAATAACCCCGCGTTACATGCGCGGCGCTGGGCATGGAGGGGCGGTGGTGGGGGGCGAGGGCCGGTCAGGCGGGGGAGGGGCGGCCGGTGGGGGCGGGGCCGCGCGTGGTGGCGGAGGCGGCCGGGGTGCCCGAGTAGCCGGTGTGGCGCGGGCGCTCGTAGAAGAGCACGACGACGAGGCCCAGCACGTACACCGCCGCGGGGAGCAGGATCGCCTGCTGCATCGCGCGGGAGAACAGGTCGGCGACATGCGGGTCGGGGATCTTGCCGGCGCCCGCCTCGCCGTGCGCGGCCGCCCCGGGCAGGTAGTGGGCCAGCCGGGCGTCCATCATCACCGCGATGGCTGCCGAGCCGACCACGGAGCCGACCTGCCGGGTGGCGTTGTAGACGCCGGAGCCGGCGCCCGCCAGGTGCATCGGCAGGTTGCGGGTGGCAGTGGCTGCGGTCGGCGCCCAGATGCAGGCGTTGCCGGCGCCCAGGACGACCTGGAAGAGCGCGATCTTCCACACCGGAGAGCCGACCTCGATCTGCGTAGCGAGGGTGAACATCCCGATGATGCTCAGCACGAACCCGGTGCCCACGATCATCCGGGGGTGCACACGGTCGGTGAGGTCGCCGATCGGCTTGGCGAGCAGGATCGACATGATCGCCATCGGGAACATCAGCAGCGCGGCCTCGGTGGGGGAGTCGCCGCGCACGGCCTGCGCCCAGATCATCAGCGGAAAGCCGAAGCTCGCCCCGACGAAGCCCATCACGGTGATCGCGACGTTGGACACCGAGAAGTTGCGGTCGCGGAAGAGTCCGAGCGGGACCAGCGGCTCCCGGCGGTTGCGGGCCTGCCAGAACACGAACAGGCCCATCACCACGACGCCGCCGACGATCATCGCGAGGATCCAGCCCGCCCAGTGCTTCTCGTGGCCCTCCTGGATGCCGAAGGCGAGCAGGAACAGCCCGACGCCCGACAGCGCCACACCGAGCCAGTCGAAGGAGTGGTCGTGGGTCGGCAGGGCGGGCACGAGCCGGACGGCGAGGAAGAACCCGACGATGCCCACCGGCACGTTGATGAAGAAGATCCACTCCCACCCGAGCGCGTCGGTGAGGAAGCCGCCGAGGACCGGGCCGACCACCATCGCCACCCCGGCGGTGGCGCCCCACACGGCCATCGCCTTGCCGCGCTCGGCGGCGGGGAAGATCCGGGTGATGATCGCCATGGTCTGCGGGGTGATCATCGAGGCGCCCAGCCCCTGCACCACGCGCGCGAGGATCAGCATGCCGATGCTGCCGGTGAGCCCGCACCACAGCGAGGAGAGGGTGAAGACCGCGAGGCCCGCCAGGTACAGGTACTTCGAGCCGAAGCGGTCGCCGAGACGCCCCGTGATGAGCACCGGCACCGCGTAGGCGAGCATGTAGGCGCTGGAGACCCAGACCGCCTGGTTCACCGTCGCGTCGAGCTTGTGGATGATCGTCGGCGTCGCCACCGTGACGATCGTGAGATCGACCAGGATCATGAAGAAGCCCAGGACCAGCGCGAACAGCGCGGCCCAGGGACGCTGCTCGAGGTCGGCGGGAGCGCTCGCGGGCGCGGCGGGTGCGTGGGTCACGGACACACTCAACACCGCCGCACCGACAGCATTCCCGGCCGTGGACGAGCGGGCTCTAGGCTCGGTCGGGTGAGCCACCCCGACCTCCTCGCCGGCCCCCCGCCCACCCACCTCCCCGCGGACCCCGCGGAGGCCGAGCTCGAGCGCGGCGAGGATCCGGCCGACGTGGTCCGGCGCCACCCCGCCTCGCCGTTCGCCTGGGCGGCTCTCGCCGAGCGCGCCGAGGACACCGGAGCAGGTGACGTGACCGCCTACGCCTACGCCCGCGTGGGCTACCACCGCAGTCTCGACCTGCTGCGGCGCAACGGTTGGAAGGGCTACGGACCGGTCCCCTGGGCGCACGAGCCGAACCGTGGCTTCCTGCGCGCGCTCGCGGCGCTCACCCGGGCCGCGGCGGCGATCGGCGAGGACGACGAGCGCGAGCGGTGCGCCGGCTTCCTGCGCGAGTCGAGCCCGGAGGCGTACGACGCGCTGCTGGCCGATCACTGAGGCCCGTCACATCTGACACTCGGGCAACACGCCGGACGCCTTCCTCAGGACCCTCTCAGGAGTAGCGTCCGAGCATGGATGAACGATCAAGCGTCGGCGTCGAACCGCCGCCGACCAACAAGGGGCTGCTCGTCGCGGCCGGTGTGTGCCTGCTGATCCCCCTCGTCGCCTTGATGTGGGTGGGCAGCTATGCCAAGGAGACGCCACGCCTGTGGGGTTTCCCGTTCTTCTTCTGGTACCAGTTCCTCTGGGTGATCCTGTGCTCGGGCCTCACCTACGCCGCGCACCGGCTGGTGCTGGCGGCGCGGCCGCGCCCCGGCCGACCGGCCGGTGAGCCCGCGGACGGTGACGCATGATCGCGCTCGTGGCGGACCACAGCGGCATCAACGGCGTCGCGCTGGCGGTGCTGATCCTGCTGTTCCTGGTCGTCGCCGGCCTCGGCTTCTGGGCCACCCGGTTCAAGCGCGGCGAGCACCTGAACTCCCTCGACGAGTGGGGACTCGGCGGTCGCAAGTTCGGCACCTGGATCACCTGGTTCCTGCTGGGCGGCGACCTCTACACCGCCTACACGTTCGTGGCCGTGCCTGCGGCGATGTTCGCGTTGGGCGCGGTCAACGGCTTCTTCGCGGTGCCGTACACGATCATCCTCTACCCGATCATCTTCGTGTTCGTGGCACGGCTGTGGTCGGTGAGCCACCGCCGCGGCTACGTCACGCCGGCCGACTTCGTGCGGGGCCGGTACGAGTCCCGCAGCCTGGCGCTCGCGATCGCGCTGACGGGCTTCGTCGCCACGATGCCCTACATCGCCCTGCAGCTGGTCGGCATCGAGGCGGTGCTCCAGGTCGCCGGTCTGGGCGGCACCGGGTTCGCGAAGGACCTGCCGCTGATCATCGCCTTCGTCGTGCTGGCGGCCTTCACCTACACCTCGGGCCTTCGCGCGCCCGCCGTGATCGCGTTCGTCAAGGACGGGCTGATCTACCTCGTCATCATCGTCGCGGTGATCTACCTGCCCCACAAGGTGGGTGGCTGGGAGCACATCTTCGGCGCCGCCCAGGAGAAGATGGCCACCACGAACCCGGTCACGCAGAAGCCGACCGGCGCGTTCATCCCGAGCGCTGCACAGTTCTGGCCGTACGCCACCTTGGCGCTCGGGTCGGCGATGGCGCTGTTCATGTACCCGCACTCGGTGACCGCGACGCTGTCGTCGAAGAGCCGGGTCACCGTCCGGCGCAACGCTGCGCTGCTGCCGGCGTACTCGTTCCTGCTCGGGCTGCTCGCCCTCCTCGGCTGGGTCGCGATCGCTGCGCACACGCAGGTGACCAGTCCCAACGAAGTCGTCCCCCAGCTGTTCGAGGACTTCTTCCCGAGCTGGTTCGCCGGTGTCGCGTTCGCGGCGATCGCGATCGGTGCGCTCGTGCCGGCGGCGATCATGTCGATCGCGGCGGCGAACACCTTCACCCGCAACATCTACAAGGAGTTCATCCGCCCCGACGCCGACGCGTCGGAGGAGGCGAGGGTCTCCAAGCTGGTCTCGCTGGTGGTCAAGGCGTTCGCGCTGCTCTTCGTGGTCAGCCTGGACCAGTCCAACGCCCTGAACTTCCAGCTGCTCGGCGGTATCTGGATCCTCCAGACGTTCCCGGCGGTGGTGTTCAGCCTCTACACCCGGTGGTTCCACCGGTGGGCGCTGCTGCTCGGCTGGGCGGTGAGCATCGTCTACGGCACGGTGAAGGCCTACAACGTCGTGAAGCCGGGGACGAACACCCACTTCGGCGGGTCGGTGTCCACGATCCTGCCGGGATGGCAGCAGATGGGCTACATCGCCCTGACGGCGTTCGTCCTCAACGTCATCGTGGCAGTGGTGGTGACGCTGGTGCTCAACGCGGTGAAGGTGAGCAACGGGGCCGACGAGACGATTCCGGGCGACTACTTCGCCGATGCCGACGACCCGCGGGTCGCCCGCGACCTCGTCGACCACGGAGGGGCCGCGGCCGGCGAGCCGGTCTGACGTACGCCGCGCTGCCCGTCGTCCCCGTGCTCCCCGCGAGCTCAGGGGGCGGCGGGCAGCAGCATCGTGTAGGCGCCCGGCTCGACGTGCCAGGCGCGCCGCCGCTCGGGTCCGACGATCTCGCCGTCCGCGCTCATCCAGAAGTCCTCGCCACTGACCGCGATCTGGCGGGCGCGCAGGCACTCGACGTCGTTGCGCTCGACCTGGTCCCCGTGGCGCAGCCGGCGCACGAAGTCCAGCCGGTCCAGCGGGCCGGTGGCGTAGGACACCATGACGTCGATCGCGCCGTCCTGTGGGTCCGCCTCGGGGGTCACCGGGGTGCCGCCGCCGACCGTCGCTCCGTTGCCGATCGCCAGCATGAGGATGTGCCGGTCCATGTCGGCGACCACCTCGCCGTCGACCTCGACGCGCAGCCGGATGTACGGCGGGTTCACCGCCGCGCGCAGCGCGCCGAGCGGATAGCCGAGGAGGCCGAGGCTCAACCGCCCGACGCGCACCCGTCCGAGCCGCTCCTTCAGCTCGGCCCCGAAGCGGCTCGCGTGCGCACTGGCGCCCAGGTGGACGTTGTTGACGACGACCTCCCCGAGCTCGTCGACGAGCAGGTCCATCGGCTGGGGACGGGCGCTCAACAGTGCCCGAGCCGCCTCGATCGGGTCGAGCGGCAGCTCCAGGGTGCGCGCGAAGTCGTTGCCGGTGCCCATCGGCAGCAGGCCGAGCACCCGCTCGCCGAGCTCGTGCCGGCGATGCAGCGCCGCCACCACGGCGTGCATGGAGCCATCGCCGCCGGCCACCACGATGTGCCGGCACCCGGCTCGATGCAGTACGCCGTCCAGCTCGCCGGGGTTGCTGGTCTCACAGAGCTCGACGTCGCCGTGCTCGCGCAGCACGTCGACCGCCGCCTCCACCGCCTGCCGTTCGGTCGTGCCGGCGGCTGCATTGGCGATGACGAGGAGGGGGTCCACGCCGGACAGGCTAACGACAGACGCCCACGCGCCGGGGCGTTCGGCGGCGTACCGGCCCTCGGATCCGGAACTGGGCCGGCCGGGCCGGGGATTGGTAGCCTCGGTGCGCAAGAGCCCGAGTGCGTGCACCACTGTTGCAGGGCTCCTTTTTCTTGTGCACGGGAGGCATCCATGCCGGCGATCGTCGTTCTCGGCGCCCAGTGGGGCGACGAGGGCAAGGGCAAGGCCACGGACCTGCTCGCCACCAGTGACCCGATCGACTACGTCGTGCGCACCAGCGGCGGCCACAACGCGGGCCACATGATCGTGGTCGACGGGGAGAAGTTCGCGACGCACCTGCTGCCGAGCGGCATCCTCACGCCGGGGGCGGTCTCGGTGATCGCCAACGGGGTGGTGGTCTCGCCCGAAGCGCTCTTCGAGGAGCTCGACGCGCTCCTGGCCCGGGGCGTCGAGATCGGCGGGCTGGTCGTCAGCGCCAACGCCCACGTGATCGCGTCCTACCACTCCACCATGGACAAGGTCACCGAGAGGTTCCTCGGCAAGAACCGCATCGGTACGACGGGCCGCGGCATCGGACCGGCCTACGCCGACAAGATCAACCGGCTGGGCATCCGGGTCGCCGACCTCTTCGACGAGGGCATCCTGCGGGAGAAGGTCGAGGCCGCGCTGGAGGTGCGCAACCAGCTGCTCACCAAGGTCTACAACCGCCGCGCCGTGCAGGTGGAGGCCGTGGTGGAGGAGCTGCTCTCCTACGCTGCCCGGCTGCGGCCGATGGTCGCCGACACCAGCCTGCTGCTCAACCGCGCTCTCGACGAGGGACGCACGGTGCTCTTCGAGGGCGCCCAGGCGACGATGCTCGACGTCGACCACGGCACCTACCCGTTCGTGACGAGCAGCAGCCCGGTGGCGGGAGGTGTGTGCACCGGCGCCGGCATCGGGCCGACCCGGATCGACCGCGTCATCGGCGTGATCAAGGCCTACACGACACGGGTCGGGTCCGGACCCTTCCCGACGGAGCTGTTCGACGAGGACGGCGCAGCGTTGCAGCGCATCGGCGGCGAGATCGGTGTGTCCACCGGGCGCACGCGCCGCTGTGGCTGGTACGACGCCGTCGTGGCCCGCTACTCCGCGCGGGTCAACGGCCTCACCGAGTTCTTCCTCACCAAGCTCGACGTCCTCGACTCCTGGGAGCGGATCCCCGTCTGCGTGGCCTACGAGGTGGACGGGGTGCGCCACGACGAGATGCCGATGACCCAGACCGAGTTCCACCACGCCAAGCCGATCTACGAGTTCTTCGACGGCTGGGGCGAGGACATCTCGGGCTGCCGCACCTTCGCCGCGCTCCCCAAGAACGCCCAGACCTACGTGCAGGCGCTCGAGGAGTTCTCCGGCGCGCCGTTCTGGGGCGTCGGCGTCGGCCCGGGCCGCGAGCAGACCCTGGTGGTGCACGCGTGAAGGTCCTCGTCGTCGGCAACGGCGGCCGGGAGCACGCCCTGGCGCTCGGCCTGTCCCGGGACCCGGAGGTGACCGAGGTGCACGCCGCGCCCGGGAACCCCGGCATCGCCGCCGTGGCCACCCTGCACCCCGTGGACGCGCTGGACGGCGAGGCCGTCGCGGCCCTGGCGGCCGACCTCGCCGTCGATCTGGTCGTGGTCGGGCCGGAGGCGCCGCTGGTCGCCGGGGTGGCCGATGCCGTGCGGGCACGCGGGATCTCCTGTTTCGGGCCCAGCGCCGACGCCGCCCGCCTCGAGGGGTCGAAGGCGTTCGCCAAGGACGTGATGGCGGCGGCCGGCGTACCGACGGCGCAGGCGCGGGTGTGCACGACGCCGGAGGAGGCCGCGGCGGCGCTCGACGCCTTCGGGCCGCCGTACGTCGTCAAGGACGACGGGCTGGCCGCGGGCAAGGGTGTCGTGGTCACCGAGGACCGCGGAGAGGCGCTTGCCCACGCCGCCGCCTGCGACCGCGTGGTCATCGAGGAGTTCCTCGACGGACCGGAGGTCTCGCTGTTCGCGTTGTGCTCGTGGAGCGAGGAGGCCGGCGCCGTCGTGCGGCCGCTGCAGCCGGCCCAGGACTTCAAGCGCATCGGCGACGGCGACGCAGGCCCGAACACCGGCGGGATGGGCGCCTACACGCCACTGCCCTGGGCGCCGGCCGACCTGGTCGAGGAGGTCACCGCCTCCGTGCTGCAGCCCACGGTGGAGGAGCTCGCACGGCGAGGCACCCCGTTCACCGGGCTGCTGTACGCCGGCCTGGCGCTCACCTCGCGCGGCACGCGGGTGATCGAGTTCAACGCCCGGTTCGGCGACCCGGAGACCCAGCCGCTTCTGGCCCTGCTGGAGTCGCCGCTCGGCGTGCTGCTCCGCGCGGCCGCCGAGGGTCGGCTGGCCGACGTCGAGACGCCCCGCTTCCGTCCCGGGGCCGCGGTCGCGGTCGTGCTCGCCTCCGCCGACTACCCGGCTTCCTCACGAAGCGGCGACGAGATCACCGGGATCGCCGACGCGGAGGCCGAGGGCTGCCTGGTCGTCCAGGCCGGCACGGCACGGGACGACGGGCGCTTGGTGACCGCCGGGGGACGTGTGCTCGCGGTGGTCGCGGTGGGGGAGGACGTGGGCGCCGCGCGCGACCTCGCCTACCGCGGCGTGGCGCGTGTCCGCTTCCCCGGGATGCAGTGTCGCAGCGACATCGCCGCCGGAGTCTGAGAACCTCCTGGGGAAACAGTTGCGCTTGCGCATGGATCGGGGAGGGCCGGGAACCATCCCGCCGTGGGCATCCTGCATCGTGAGAGTCACGGCGTCGTCGCCGGTACAGAGCACGTCATCGACCGGATGGTCGGGAACGTCGAGCACGGCCGCTTCGAGCGGTCCCTCTCCGGCCTGACCGCGATCGCCGCGGTCGTCACCGGGACAGAGATCTACCTGGAGCACTACAAGGCGAGCTTCGGCAACAAGTGGATGTGGAGCCCGGTGCTCCTCAGCCCGCCGCTCGCCGTCGCGGGTGTGGGCGGCGTGTTCAGCCGGAAGTGGGCGAAGACCGTGCTTCCTGCGACGGCGGCGCTCTACACGGCCAACGGACTGCTCGGGGAGTTCTTCCACGCCCGGGGCGTCGCGCGCAAGCCGGGTGGCTGGCGGCTCGCGTCGTACAACGTGCCGATGGGCCCGCCGATCTCGGCGCCGGGGATGATGTGCATGGTCGGTGGCATGGGCCTGTTGGCCGCCCTGCTGCGCCGGGAGAAGTGAGCGCGCCGTGCCGGACCTCTCCCGTCCCGACCACCTCCCGAACCTCCGTGCCGACAGGCAGCCGCCGCATCCCAGCTGGCTGCCCCGACAGCGTCGCGGCACCACGCCGCAGATGATCGGGCGCTACCCCGACTACGACGTCTTCGACGCGGTCGACACCTGGGACCACGCGACCCGGAAGGTGATCGAGCAGCGCATGCAGCTGCCGGCTCGCCGGCTGCAGTTCTTCACGCCCGAGCAGGAGCCCACGGTGCGCGCGTTCTGCGACGTCGTGATGGCTCAGGACTGCGATCCGCGGGTCCCGGTGGTCGAGTTCGTCGACGAGAAGCTCACCCTCGGGCGCAGCGAGGGCTATCGGTACGCCGGCATGCCCGACGAGCGGGGGGTCTGGAACCTCGTCCTCGCCGGGCTCGACGAGAAGGCGCAAGAACGGGGCGCGGCGAACTTCGCCGAGCTCGATCTCGACGCCCAGAGCGAGATCATCGACGCCTTCGCCGGAGGCGACCTGGACGGCGGTTCCTGGGACAAGTTGCAGGTCGCGAGGGCGTGGGAGGTCGTGATGACCGGCGTGCTCAGCGGCTTCTACTCCCACCCCTGGGCATGGAACGAGATCGGCTTCGGCGGCCCGGCGTACCCGCGGGGCTTCATGCGGCTCGGGCCGATCGGCATTCGCGAGCCGTTCGAGGCTCCGGCAGCCGACGACGAGGATCCGGTGCCGATCGTGGCGAAGTGGAGCAAGCAGAAGAACGAGGCGGGCGCGAACCCGAACGACACCGACGACGAGAGCGGGAGGCAGCACGGAGATGACTAACCGCCTCCGCGACATCCTCAAGGGCTCGGTAGGGCCCCGAGACAACGACTCGCGCTACCTGCTCGACGTGCACTCCCGGGAGCTCCCTGGCGAGGACACGATGGCTCGCTACCGCGACGACGACGAGGTCGATCTGGTCATCGTCGGCGCGGGCGCCGGTGGCTCGGTGCTGGCGCAGCGCCTCGCCCGTCACGGCTGGCGCATCGTCATCCTCGAGGCCGGCCCGTTCTGGCACCCCGACGAGGACTGGGTCTCCGACGAGGCCGCGTCGCACCGGCTCTACTGGACCCAGGACCGCGTGATCGGCGGCGACAACCCGATCCCGATGGGCTCGAACAACTCCGGGCGCGGCGTCGGCGGCTCGATGGTCCACTACGCCGGCTACACGCCGCGGTTCCACCCGAGCGACTTCCAGACCAAGACCCTGGACGGCGTGGGCGTCGACTGGCCCATCTCGTACGCCGACCTACGTCCCCACTACGAGCGCGTGGAACGCGAGCTGCCGGTGGCCGGCCAGAACTGGCCCTGGGGCGACCCGCACACCTACCCGTTCTCACCGCATCCCGTCTCCGAGATGGGAGCGACCCTGATGCGCGGGGCGATGAAGCTCGGGATCGAGATGCGGGTCGGTCCGGTCGGCATCGTGAACGGGACCTTCGGCAATCGGCCGCACTGCATCTACCGGGGCTACTGCCTGCAGGGGTGCAAGGTGAACGCCAAGGCGAGCCCCTACGTCACGCACCTCCCCGACGCGCTCGCCCACGACGTCGAGATCCGCTCGCACTGAATGGCCGCGCGGATCGAGATCGACGACAACACCGGCCTGGCACGAGGCGTCGTCTACCACGACGAGATCGGCGGCGAGGAGAAGCTGCAGCGCGCCCGGTACGTCGCCGTCGCCGGCTACTCCATCGAGACGCCGCGACTGCTGCTCGCGTCGACCTCCAAGCGCCACCCGCACGGGCTGGGCAACAACGAGGACCAGGTCGGCCGCTACGTGATGGTCCAGGGCGCGGCACAGACCGCGGGCCGGTTCCCCATGGAGCTGCGCCAGTACAAGGCGCCGCCGCCGGAGATCTCCTCGGAACAGTTCTACGAGACCGACGAGTCGCGGGGCTTCGCCCGGGGTTTCTCGATTCAGACCGTCGGCCCGCTGCCGATCACCTGGTCCAAGCACGTGCTGGCCGACGGGCACTGGGGCCGGGCGATGCGCGAGTACATGCGCGACTACAACCACTGGGCGACGATCGGCGTGCTGAACGAGCTGCTGCCCCACGCCGACAACAGGGTGACGCTCGCCGACGTGAAGGACCCGTACGGGCTGCGGGTGGCCCGCTTCGACTACAGCGTCGGTGAGAACGACCAGAAGAACATGGACTACTCCACGAAGGTCATCACCGACATCCTGCACGCCTCGGGCGCGCAGGACGTTCTGACCGTGCATCGCTACGCGCACCTGGTCGGCGGCTGTCGGATGGGGACCAGCCCGGACAGCAGCGTGCTCGATCCGGACCAGCGGATCTGGGGCGTTCCGAACGTGTTCTGCTCCGACGGCTCGGTCTGCCCGACCCAGGGGTCGGCGAACCCGGCGCTGACGATCATGGCGCTCGCGTCGCGGTTGGCCGAGCGGATGGCCAGCGGCGAGGCGCTCCACCCGCAGTCGGCCGGCCGTCCCCGGCTCCGTTCCGTCGCGGGCTGAGGCGGGGGAGCGGCCGTACGGCGCGTGGGAGAATCGGCTCGCCGCATCCCCCACGCGCCGAGGAGCCCCTGCGTGAGCCTGCCCAACGTCCTGGCGACCCGGTACGCCGGCGCCGATCTGGCGGCGATCTGGTCGCCTGAGCACAAGGTCGTCCTCGAGCGCCGGCTGTGGATCGCGGTGCTCAAGGCCCAGCGCGACCTCGGCATCGCCGTGCCGGACGGGGTGATCGAGGACTACGAGCGCGTCGTCGAGCAGGTGGACCTGGAGAGCATCGCCGGCCGCGAACGGCTGACCCGACACGACGTGAAGGCGCGGATCGAGGAGTTCTGTGCGCTCGCCGGGCACGAGCACATCCACAAGGGCATGACGTCGCGTGACCTGACCGAGAACGTCGAGCAGCTGCAGGTGCTGTCCTCGCTGCGCCTCGTGCGCTCCCGCGTGATCGCCACGCTCGCCCGGCTGGGACGACTTGCCGCCGAGCACGACACCGTCGTGATGGCGGGCCGCTCGCACAACGTGGCGGCACAGGCCACCACGCTGGGCAAGCGGTTCGCCACCGTCGCCGACGAGATGCTGGTCGCGCTCGGGCGCCTCGACGACTTCCTCGCGCGGTACCCCCTGCGGGGCATCAAGGGGCCGATGGGGACGGCCCAGGACATGCTCGACCTGCTCGACGGCGACGCCGCCAAGCTCGCGTCGCTCGAGCGCCGGGTGGCCGACCACCTCGGCTTCGGCCACGTGCTCACGAGCGTCGGTCAGGTCTATCCGCGCTCCCTCGACTTCGACCTCGTCGCGACGCTGGTGCAGGTCGTCGCCGGGCCGTCGAACCTGGCCACGACCATCCGGTTGATGGCCGGGCACGAGCTCGTCACCGAGGGGTTCAAGGAGGGCCAGGTGGGGTCCTCCGCGATGCCCCACAAGATGAACACCCGCTCCTGCGAACGCGTCAACGGCCTTGCCGTCGTGCTCCGCGGGCATCTGTCGATGGTGAGCGAGCTCGCCGGGGACCAGTGGAACGAGGGTGACGTGTCCTGCTCGGTCGTACGCCGCGTCGCGCTGCCCGATGCCTTCTTCGCCACCGACGGGCTCTTCCAGACCTTCCTCACCGTGCTCGACGAGTTCGGGGCGTTCCCGGCCGTGGTCCAGCGCGAACTCGACCGCTACCTGCCGTTCCTCACCACGACCAAGGTCCTGATGGCCGCTGTCCGCAACGGCGTCGGCCGCGAGGAGGCGCACGAGGCCATCAAGGAGCACGCGGTCCAGGTCG
>JBQCCW010000134.1:0-4473 GCA_051961835.1 Marmoricola sp.
ACCACCTCACCGTCCCCGAGCCCGATCCACTCGGCGACCGCCTGCGCCGTCGCCGTCTCGTCACCCCCGAGCGACGGCGCGGCGTGCAGCCGGTGCCGCAGCTCGACCGCCTCGGGCAGGAGCGACTGCACCGCGGCGCGCCAGTCGGCGACCAGCCCGTCGTACTCCGTGACGGTCACAGGGCGTAGGCCCGTCGCGCGTTGTCGCGCGCCACCAGCCCGGCGACGTACGCCGCGTCGGACTCCGTCGCCTCGCCGGCGCCGACCAGCTCGCCCAGCACCTGCGTGAGCGACCGCCGGAACTGCACCGCCGCCACGACGTACAGCTCGGCGAGCCCGTAGGCGTCGGTGGAGAACAGCAGCTTCCCGAAGGGCACCAGCTCGAGCGTCTCACGCAGGACGCCGGTGGCCAGGGCGCCGGTGTTGTGGGTGGTCAGCCCGAGGTCCATGAACGCGTGGTCGAAGACTTGGCACAGGTACGCGGCGTTGCGGTGGAACGGCCAGGTGTGCAGCAGCAGCACCGGGACGCCGCGCTCCTCGGTGGTCCGCAGGAACGCCGTCAGGTGCAGCGGGTCGCAGGCGAGCAGGTCGAGGTCGCGGTCGCCGTACCCGACATGGAACTGCAGCGGCAGTCCCACCTCGATCGCGGTGTGGGCCAGCCAGCCGCTGACCGTGCGGTCGACGAGGCGTGGTCCGTCGAGATCGGTCAGCGCCGTGGCGAGCTCGTCGTCCGACGGCTTCACCGCCGGCAGCTCCAGGCCCACCCGGTACGCCGCGATGCTCTTCGCGCCGACGGCACCGCCGGCGTGAGCCGACTCCAGCGTCTCGGTCAGCTCGCCGGCGAAGTCGCTGGTCCCGGCGGCCAGCAGCTGCTCGGCGATCCGCTCGAGCCGCACCACCTCGCGCGCCGTGCCGCCGCCGAGGCCGGCCAGCTCACCCATCGGCGTCAGCTCGTCCGGGCCGATGCCGGTGTCGACCAGGAAGGTCCCGATGCCCGTGGCGGCCATCAGCCGGCGGCTCGCCTCCGCCCCGCCGAGCTCGCCGCGGCGGGAGAGGTACTCCTCGGCCGGCACCAGCGGCTCGAGGTCCAGCAGCGGCGCGCAGTGGCGGCGGACGGCCCAGCCCAGCGTCGAGTCGAACAGCGTCGTCCCGAGCGGCGACGCGGCAACCGCCTCGTTCATCATCCCCTCGAACGCCGCCCGGTCGAGGTCGCCGGTGAGGATGCCGTGGCAGTGGTGGTCGACGAGGTCGTCGAGCAGGCCCGAGAGGTCGAGGGCGTCAGTCACCCACGACCTCCGGCTCGCCGCGCGGACCGCTGTTGTCGAGCTGGCGCAGACCCTCGGCCAGCCGCTGGGCCAAGCCCGGCACCAGGAAGGTCACCAGCACCACCACGAGCAGCCAGCCGCCGGCCGCGACAGGGAACCACTTGAAGGGCGCGTCGTGCGGGTAGGGCAGCACGTTGCGCCACAGCGTGTAGAAGATCACCACGAGAGCCAGGATCGGGATCACGATCTCCCACGTCGGCACCTGCGGCATCTTCTTGTCGATCCAGATCAGCTTGATGCAGCCGGCCGTGGCGAGCAGGTAGGCGACCAGCAGGATCAGCGTGCCGATGGCACCGCTCCAGAAGAACGTGTCGAACGGCTTGGCGCTGAAGAACACCGCGCAGATGAGGGCCATCACGAACACCGTGCCGCACACGACCACGGCCGCCGCGGCGGGGGTGGCGTTCGTGCCGGTCCGGCCCAGCGCGTGGTCGGGAGCCAGGTCGCGGGTGATCGCGAACAGCAGCCGCGAGGCGCCGACGACGCAGGCCAGGCAGCAGGCGAAGGCCGACACGCAGGCACCCAGCGTGATGAGGTCGCCCACCCAGGACCCGATGTACGACGTGCCGAGGTCGCCGACCAGCGCCGGAGAGCTGGAGAACTTCGCCACTCCGGCCGCGGTGGGCTTGAAGCCCATCATCTCGATCGCGGTCACGATGGTGAAGTAGACGCCGCCGAAGATCGCCGTACCGAGGATCGCCCGCGGGATGTCGCGCTGCGGGTGCTCGGTCTCCTCACCGAGGGTCGAGGCCGCCTCGAACCCGGCGAAGGAGAGCAGGCCGAAGACGATGCCGAGGAACAGGGTCGAGGCGCTGGTGCCGGGCTCGACGGAGAAGACCTTGAGGGTGAACGTCGCGTCGTTGGGGGTGTCCTTGGCCAGGATTCGCACCAGCACGATCGCGCACACCACGAGGATCAGCGCGACCGTGATCCCCTCGGCCGACAGCAGCACCGACGCCGCACGCTTGGCCGGGACGATCGCCAGGAAGAGCGCCAGCGCCAGCGCGACGAACCCGACCAGGAAGCCCGCCCAGTCGGGCTGGTTGTTCCACACCCCGATGATGTCGAGGAACGACGCCCCGAAGATGCCGGCCGCCGACGAGGGGACCCGGGCATAGAAGACATAGGTGCCCATCAGGCACAGGCCTGCGATCGCGCCGGCCGGCGCGCCGAGGGTCGCGCCGGTGAAGACGTACACCGAGCCCGCGTGCCGGTAGTACTGGCACAGCCGGACGAACACGTAGGCGATCAGCAGCACCGCGACCGCGGCCAGGAAGAACGCCAGGGGCGTGGCTCGGCCGACGGTGGCGGCGGTGCCCTGCGGGTTGATGTTGGCGGCCATGCTCGGCGCCATCAGCGCGACGGACAGGCCCACCGCCTGCCACACCGAGAGGGACCGGCGAAGCTGGGTGCCTTCGCGAACCGGTGCGGACATGGGCCTCTCCTCGCTGCGTGAACGGACTCCTAGCGGAGTGTGATCCCGGCCCTATTCTTTGTCCAGACCTGTCCATTCCGCGGCCGATGACGCGCCGTACGCCCGGATCCGAAGGGAACCTCTCGTGGATCTTGCCGACCGTGAGCGACGCCGAGCCCGGGCCGAGGCGCTCCTCCCCGAGCTGGCCGACCGTGGTGTGGTCGCGGTGGCGACCAGCTTCGTGGACAACTCCGGGATCTCCCGGGTGAAGTCGGTCCCGCTCGACCGGCTGCCGTCGCTGGCGTCGTGGGGTGTCGGCTTCTCCACGTCGTTCGACTACTTCCGGTTCGACGACTGGGTGGCCGCGCCGGCGGACGGCAAGGCGCCGGTCGGCGACTCGCGCATCGTGCCCGACCTGGACCGTCTGGTCGTGCTGGCCGCGCAGCCGGGCTGGGCCTGGGCGCCGGGTGAGCGCTACGCCCAGACCGGCGACCCCTACGAGTTCGACTCGCGGCTACTCCTGAGCCGGCTGGTCGACGAGCTCGCGACGCGCCAGATCAGCGTGCTCTCGGCGATCGAGATCGAGTGGGTGATCTCGACCGACGCCCAGGAGTACGTGCCGGGCGCCGAGGGACCGGCGTACGGCCTGGCGCGCCTGACCAACACCTCCGACTACTGCCGCGACGTCCTCGCCGCGCTGGCCGCGGAGGGCGTGCCGGTCGAGCAGTTCCACCCGGAGTACGCCGCGGGGCAGCTCGAGCTCTCGGTCTCACCCGAGTCGCCGGTGCACGCCGCCGACACCTCCGTGCTGGTCCGCCAGACGATCCGCGCCGTCGGCGTGCAGCACGGGCTGCGCACGTCGTTCTCGCCGAAGGTCGACGCCGCCGGCGTCGGCAATGGCGGCCACGTCCATCTCAGCCTCGGCCGGGGCGACCGCAACCTGATGTCCGGCGGCTCCGGCCGCTTCGGGCTCAGCGAGGAGGCCACGGCGTTCAGCGGCGGCATCCTCGAGCACCTGCCGGCCCTGCTGGCCGTCGGCGCCCCGTCGGTGGCGTCGTACCTCCGGCTGGTGCCGCAGCACTGGGCCGGCGCCTACGCCTGCTGGGGGCTGGAGAACCGCGAGGCCGCTCTGCGGATGGTCACCGGCTCACGCGGCAGCGAGGACTGGGCGGCCAACCTCGAGGTGAAGTGCTTCGACCTGCACGCCAACCCCTACCTGATGCTGGCGGGCCTGCTGGCCGCTGGCATCGCGGGACTGGACGGCGGCGCGACCCTGCCCGAGCCGGTGGACGTCGACCCCGCGTCGCTCGACGAGGCGAGCCTGGCCAAGCGCGGGATCCGGCGCTTGCCGGTCACCCTGCGTGAGGCGGTGGACGCCTTCGCCGCCGACGCGGTGCTGGAAGAGGCTTACGGCACGCCCCTGGCGGGCGCGATCAAGGCCGTCCGCGAGTCGGAGCTGGAGCTGCTGGGGAACGCCACGCCCGAGGAGGTCGCTGCGGCCAGCCGCTGGGCGCACTGACCTCGCCGGCCGGAGCCGCTGGCTCAGCCGGTCTTGCGCCGGTCGAGGGCGACGCCGGCGGTCATCACGGCCGCGGCGACGATGCCGAGCAGCAGCAGGGTCAAGACGATCAGCACGACGGCTTCCATGGCCTCAGCCTGCCACCGGAAGCACCGAGGCCGACTGTCGGCCCGGGTTCCTACGATGGCCCGATGAGCAGCATCGCCCTGGGCGCCC
>JBQCCW010000135.1:0-2195 GCA_051961835.1 Marmoricola sp.
ATGCACCGGCCGTCCAGGTCACTCCCGGTCGGTCAGTCCAACTCCAGCACTCCACGCGACGACGGAGCAATGGCGGAGGGCGTGGGATTCGAACCCACGATGGGCTATGAACCCATAGCGGTTTTCAAGACCGCCGCACTCGGCCACTATGCGAGCCCTCCAGACGCCCGGACGACGCCGGATGTCAGAGGACACGCTAGCGACCGGGACCGCCGTCGTCATATCTGCCCACGTTCCGACGGCCCGCGTGGTCATCGCCGTCGGGTCAGGCCCGCGCCGTCTCGCCGAGCCGGTCGGTGACGGTGAGCCGCAGGTACGCCTGGTCGCCCAGGACCTGCAGGGTCTTGGCGACATCGGGCAGCTCGACGCGACAGGTCTGCCCGTCCGGCGTCCGCTCGAGGGCGAGCGCCGCGCGTCGCTCCGGCGGGAGCCCCTCGGTGATCGGGTCGCTGAGGTCGTTGGGGCCACTGACCTCGCTGTTCCAGGCCGCCCAGGCCGTCAGCCCGTCGCCGTCCTGACCGGGCCCCACGTCGACGATGAGCGTGTCGGCCCACTCGGGGACCTGTTCGAGGTGGTCCTTGAAGAGGAAGCCGCTCGTGGTCTCGACGAGCTTGAAGACCCGGAGCGTGAGGACATAGCGCAGCCGGCCGCCATGGGCCGCCGGAGGCGCCTGTTCGTGTCGCTCGAGCGCGAGCTGGGCCTCGTGGCGCGGGTCCATGAGGAACGTGCTGGCCAGCGGCACAGGAGTGTCCGCCGTGTCGACGTGGCGCGCGAGCTCCTCGTTGATCTGGATCGGACACCAGTGCTCCGCCAGCTGCTCGCTCAGGACGATGGGCAGCCCGCGGATCGTCAGCCGCATGTCGGCCTGCCACACGGGCCATTTGTCGGCCTCCGGGCGCGTGTCCATGTCGGAGGGGTACGCCGGCAGCCCCCGGAGCGCGACGGACGCGCCCCAGCGCCCGAAGAGGAAGCGGCGCAGGCTCTGGTAGCCCTCCTCGGAGTTGACCTCGCCGTAGCGTCCGGAGTGCGAACGGTGCACGTAGGAGCGATGGGCGCCGCGGACGTACGCCCGCTCGATCGTGACGAGACCGTCGCTCTTGGGACCGACGACGACCTGGGACGGCCCGTAGTCCTTGGGGTCGGTGCCGCTGAGGCAGAAGACGCGCGAGGCAGGCAGGACCTCGGGGTCGAGCGCCTGTGGGTCCCAGCCGTCCCGGGCCCGCGGCCGGTCGCCGAACCGCTTCCCGGGGGTCAGGTAGCCGTACATCTTCGGGGGCGAGAAGATGTCGGCGCCGGCCGGCCCGAAGGCCTCCTGGGCCCAGTCGAGCGCGCCGATGTCGAAGGCGATGCCACCGTGCGGCGTGCCGTAGGTGAACAGCCGGGCCACGACGTCCTTCGCGGGGAGCCGGCCCTGCTCGGCGCACGCCTTCTGGATCATGCTGCGGCAGATGAGCCCGCCCATCGAGTGCGCGACGAGGAACACCTGCGGGGCACCGGTCTTGGCCCGCACGAGCATCACCAGGTCGTAGAGACCCGCTGCGGCTGCCTCGATGTCGAAGCCGTCAGCCGTGACCGCCTGGTGCAGACGGCCCCACAGCCGTGCCAGCACGCCCTCCTGGGGTGGTTCGGCGAACGTCGTGGCGGCCTGGTCGTAGAAGCGGTAGACCCAGAGCGACTCCGTCGGCAGCGAGCCGTCGTCGGCGGACTCGAGGTAGTGCTGCTGGTCACCGCGGACGAGGAGCCGGTAGTTCTCGTCCGTCATGAGCCGCAGCATCGGCCCCTCGAACTGGTAGTACGCCGGGTCCCCGTCCCCGCCCACGCGGATGTGGGTGGCGCCTTCGTTGAACCCGTAGAAGGGATCGTCGACCTGCGCGTTGATCCCGGCGGTGGTGCCGGCGTAGCCGCGTACGTAGATGACCGGCAGTCTGTCCATGACTCACCTCGGAGCAGACCGCGGTCGGCCAACCCGTCCGGACCTGCGCGCCGGAGGCATGTCGACCAGTGAGGGAGGAACGGTCGCTCTCCGACCATTGTGGGGGTGCGTGGGCACCCGTCCGCAGATCGACGGGTTTGCTCACCGGCGCACTAGGCGGCGCGCCTGCGTCGTCACCAGCTGGGTCCGCAGCTCGTGGCTGCCGTCGGCGAGCGGTGCCTCGTAGTACAGACGGTAGGAGCCGGTCGGAGCGGGCGGCTCG
>JBQCCW010000136.1:0-3481 GCA_051961835.1 Marmoricola sp.
CGGCAGGTCCGCGAGCGCCTCAGCGGTCGGGAACAGCCGATCGACGGCGTGGCGCCCGTCGAGACCGAGGGGCTCGCCATAGCGGGCGACGACGCGGCCTGCGGTCGTGCGCGCACCCGCCACGCTGACCTGCTGGCCGAGGACGGCTCGCACTGCCAGCTCGAAGCCGTCGACGTGGCCCGGCACCCGCAGGCCCGGGCGCCGACGGATCAGGCCGGTGAAGGCCGGATCGGACGCGAGATGACTGTCGACCGCGACCGGGTCGGCATCGGCGTCGAGGAGTCGCCGGACCCGCTCGATCGCGGGAGCCAGGTCGCGCGCGTCGCTCAGCACGATCCGGCACGGCACCACGCCGGAAGGCCGGTCGACCAGCTGGATCCGCGCCACGCCCGGGCCGTGCGGCAACCGCAGGCTCCGCTCGAAGGCGCCGGCATCGCCGGCCTCCACGCCCGGAACCGCCCGGGCGGCCAGAAACGCCAGCAGCGCGGCGCCGTCGAACGGCTCCCGGACGCCCAACCGGGTTGCGACCGCACCGGAGGTCGGCGTACCGCCACGACGCCCGCGCAGCTCGGTGGGCGACGCCGCGTAGACCGCGCGCAGGGTGTCGTTGAACTGCCGGACGCTGCCGAAGCCGGCGGCGAACGCGACGTCGGCGAAGGACAGGTCGCTGCCCTCGACCAGGGTGCGGGCGGCCTGCGCACGCCGGGACCGGGCGAGCGCGAGCGGGGCCGCCCCGTAGGCGGCCGACACGATCCGGTGCAGCTGCCGGGTCGAGTATCCGAGCGCAGCGGCCAGCCCCTCCACGCCGTCCCGGTCGACGAGTCCGTCACCAATGAGGCGCATGGCGCGCCCTGCGGCGTCTCCGGCCAGGTCCCACTCCGGCGAGCCGGGGACCGCGTCCGGTAGGCACCGCTTGCAGGCGCGATACCCGGCCTGCTGGGCCGCGGCCGCAGAGCGGTGGAACGAGACGTTGCCAGGCCGCGGGGTCAGCGCGGGACAGCTCGGCCGGCAGTAGATGCCGGTGGTCCGCACCGCGGTCCAGAAGACGCCGTCGAAGCGCCGGTCACGGCTCTGCACCGCCCGGTAGCACGCCGCGGCGTCGATCTGCTCCACGCCGTGAGTCTGCGTCATGGCGACCGGCGCATCCAGCGGGTTTCGGCCATGGCGCTCGGGCGGCCTGCCCGCCGCGCAGGCGGCTCCGCCACTCAGTCGTCCTCGCCCGCCGCCGGCCCCGGAGCCAAACGGGCGAGGCAGACGCCCGGAGCCACGAACGGCTCGAGCGCGGTCACCCGCAGGGGCGCCTGCCGACCCGAGAGCGTGCCTTGCATGAGGCCCAGGTGGATCCCACACACGACGGGGGATCGGCTTTCGGGGACCTGCCCGAAGGGGCAGCGGCGCAGCGCGAGCGCGTCCGGTCCGTCGCTGCCGCATGGAGCGAACCCGAGCCCGTCCAGCATGTCGGAGAGCTCCGCGGTGGCCTGCTCGGCGGTCGCCGGAGGCGGCAGATCGGGCTGCACGAGCGTCCGGGCCCAGGCCCGGCCGGCGGCCGCAGCCTCCGCCGCGGGGTCCGGCGCCGTCGCCTCGAGGTGGTCCACGAGGACGTCGGCGAGCAGTCGATACCGGCTGCCCCCGTCCTCCTCGCGGGCCGGCGCGGCGTCGGCGAGCAGCACCGCCGCGTACACCAACGGAGGTCGGCCGGGCCGGCCGCCGCTGTCGCGAGCGCGGGTGACGAGGCCGGCGTCGACGAGCTGGTCGAGGTGGAGCCGCACGGTGTTCGGGTGCAGGCCGACCCGGGCGGCGAGGTCGTCGACCGTCCGGGGGCGCGCCTGGGCACGCAGCACTTCCAACACGCGGACGCGGCTGTGCCCAGAGAGGACGCGGTGACGTCGGGTGTCGACCGGGGGAAAGAACGGCGCGGACACGTCTTGCAGTTTTCACTAGAGAAGATGTAAAAACAAGGTGATGCCGACCTGGAGCTGAGTCCGCAACTCCTTCGCCACACCGGGGCCGGCCTCGAACACCGGGGAGCCACCCATGGTCATCACACCGCTCCAGTCCGCCTCCACCGGCTCGGCGACTGCCGCCGCGTCGCGAGCCACGGCAGTCGACCTCTCCGGCATGGACTACGACGCCCGGCGCCGACGGCTGTTCGCCACACTCGGAGCGCTCCGGCCGGGCGAGCAGGTCGAGCTGATCAGCGACCGCGCCGACGACGTGGGCTTCCTGCGCTACGAGTGGGAGACACGCACCCCTCGGCGGTACTGCTGGTCGGTGCCCGACGAGGACGACACCGGCGCTCGGGTGACGGTGCACATCCCCGCACAGCGCCGACGCTAGGCCGGGCAGCAGCGATGCGACGCCACCGCAAGCGCGCCACAGCGGTCCCTCCAGGGCTCGTCGTGCAGATCGAGGACGCTCTGGCTCGACTGGAGGCCGCCCGCGAGCGCCTGGCGCTCACCGTGGACGCCTCACCGCCCGCGCCGCTGCTGGACCGGCGCGCGGCGTACCGCGCCGTACGCCTCGCCTTCGACGACGCCGATGCGCTGCTTCGCGCCGCCACGGGTCTCGCCCGGCTGCACTCCTCTGCGGAGTGGTCCCGCTGGCGCTCCCGCCTGTCCGCTCTCGACGCCCGGCGGCAGGCCCATCTGTTCGCCGAGGTCGACGACGTGGCGCTCCTTCCCGTCGGCGCCGTGCGCGCCGTGGACACCGGGATGTCGGGCCCCGACATCGGCGAGCTCCAGCACGGCGAGTCGTGCCCGCCGGGCACGCCGGCGACGTACGGGCTCGACGCCGAGGCTCTGCTCCTCCAGGGCGAAGTGTCGCTCGGGCACCCCGCGCCGTGCTCGCCCCTTCCCGGCACCGGCGCTTCCCTCCTGCCGATCCGCAGCGACGCGCCGCCCGAGGCCGCCTGAGCATCCGCCCCGACCCCCACTCCGACACCGACAGAAGGACCCCATGCAGAGCACCCAGCAGCTCGACGTCCGCCCTCATGCTCCGGCGCAGCGCCACACGATGATCTTCGAGACCTACCTCTCCCTGGCCCCGGGCGAGGAGTTCGTGCTCGTCAACGACCACGACCCGAAGCCGTTGTACTACCAGTTCGCGGCCGAGCACGCCGGCGAGTTCACCTGGCAGCCGGAGGAGCAGGGCCCCGAGGTGTGGAGGGTCCGGATCGGGCGCACGCAGACGTCCTGACCTGGCAAGGCGCGGGAGCAGCGAGCAGTGAGAAGCGACGACGAGAACAGGTGAGAGGCGCGATGAGCGCCGAGGCCCGACTACGAGAGCTCAACCTGGCGCTGCTCGCATCCCCGTCGATAACTCCGGGGGTCGCCACGACCTTCAGCTGGGTGCGGGTGGCCGGTTCGCGGGTGCTGATCTCCGGTCACGGCGCTCAGCAGTCCGACGGCTCACCCGAGGGGCCGTTCGGCCGGGTTCCCGATGTGGTGACGCTGGAGCAGCGTGCGCTTCGGCGCGGTCGGCC
>JBQCCW010000137.1:0-18676 GCA_051961835.1 Marmoricola sp.
CCGCCGGGGGGCCCCACCCCGGTGCGCTACCACCGCCGACACCGCCCCCCCGCCCGCGGGGGGGTCGCCGCCCACCCGGGCGCCCCCCAGCGCCCGCTCGGCGGGCGTGGTCCGGTCGAGCTCCCACCGCCACGGCCAGACCGCCGCGAGACCGGTGGTCATCCGCCGCCGGGACTCCGCGGTGCCGCGTGCCAGCGTGACGACCCAGCGCCCGGCGTAGTCGCGGTGGTAGGCGAGCTCCTTGACGGCCTTCGTCGCGATCGCCGCGAGCACCGTGTCGGCGCTGGCGACGAGCCGCTCCATGACGGCGAGTCGCCAGCTCGCGAACGTCAGCAGCCGGGCGACCGTCTCCGCGAAGTCGCCGTGCGGCGCCTCGAGCAGGCGCACGTTGCGGAAGGCGTCCGCGTCGCGGAAGAACGCGAGCGCGTCCTCCGCGGGCACCGGCGAGCCGTCGGGAAGGACCGGCACCACGTCCGGATCGGCCGCGGCGGCGCGCGCGAGCAGCAGCCGGGCCTGCCCGAGCAGGTCGAGGGCGATGTTGGCCAGCGCGATGTCGTCCTCGAGATCGGGTGCGTTGCTGCACCACTCCGAGAGTCGGTGACTCGCCACCAACGCGTCGTCGCCGAGCATCAGGCAGTACGTCGCCAGCGCTGCATGGTCGACCCCGGCAGGGATCGTGGTGTCCACGCCGGCCAAGGGGTCCTCGAAGGAGGTGCCGAACGCCCACCGGCTGTCGTCGCCCTCGAGCAGGCCGTCGTACACCGAGGCGTGGTCGGCGTCGTGATCGGTCACATGTGAGCTCATCGCCATTCCTCACATGTGGGGGACGTCGGCGGGGATGTCGTAGAACGTCGGATGCCGGTAGACCTTGTCGCCGGCGGGCGCGAAGAGCGGGTCCTTCTCGTCGGGGCTCGAGGCGGTGATCGCGTCGGCGCGCACCACCCAGATGCTGACGCCCTCGTTGCGGCGGGTGTAGACGTCGCGCGCGTGGCGCACCGCCATCGCGTCGTCGGCGGCGTGCAGGGACCCGACGTGGACGTGGTTGAGACCGCGCTTGCCGCGCACGAAGACCTCGTAGAGGGGCCAGTCCCCGCCGACGCCGCTCACGCCTCGCCCTCCTGACGTGCCGCGAAGGCCATCGCCGCCTCGCGGACCCAGGCACCGTCCTCGTGGGCGCGCCGACGGTGGGCGAGGCGCTGGGCGTTGCACGGCCCTTCGCCGCGGACCACCTGCGCGAACTCCGACCAGTCCGGCTCGCCGAAGTCGTAGTGGCCGCGCTCCTCGTTCCACGCCAGGCCCGGGTCCGGGAGGATGACGCCGAGCCGCTCGGCCTGGGGCACGGTCATGTCGACGAACTTCTGCCGCAGCTCGTCGTTGGTGTCGCGCTTGATCCCCCAGGCCATGGACTGCGCCGTGTTGGGCGAGTCGGCATCGGGCGGCCCGAACATCATCAAGGCCGGCCACCAGAACCGGTCGACCGACTCCTGCACCATCGCACGCTGCTCCTCGGTGCCGCCCATCATCGTCATCAACAGTTCGTAGCCCTGCCGCTGATGGAAGGACTCCTCCTTGCAGATGCGGATCATCGCCCGCCCGTAGGGCCCGTAGGAGGTCCGGCACAACGGCACCTGGTTACAGATCGCCGCGCCGTCGACCAGCCACCCGATCGTCCCCACGTCGGCGTACGACAGCGTCGGGTAGTTGAAGATCGAGGAGTACTTCTGCCGGCCGTCGAGCAGCCGCTCGGTGAGGTCGGCGCGTGACACGCCGAGGGTCTCGCAGGCGGAGTACAGGTAGAGCCCGTGGCCGGCCTCGTCCTGCACCTTGGCGAGCAGGATCGCCTTGCGGCGCAGGCTGGGCGCGCGCGTGATCCAGTTGCCCTCCGGCTGCATCCCGATGATCTCGGAGTGGGCGTGCTGGGCGATCTGGCGGACCAGCGTGGCGCGATAGCCCTCGGGCATCCAGTCGCGCGGCTCGATCCGGTCGTGGCGGTCCAACACCGCCCGAAAGGAACGTTCGAAGGACCGTTCGCCGGCATCCGTCGTCGTCACCGCAGACCCCTTTCCCGACCGATCGGTCTGTTATACCGTGACACGGGCCACGCCACGAGGCAAGCCCGCCAGGAGGTCGCCGCATGCACCGCTTCACCGTCCAGTACGCCGTCCCGCAGGACCCGGAGGCCTTCGACAAGGCGTACCGGGAGGACCACGTCCCTCTGGTGCGCGACCTGCCCGGGCTCGCCGCGTTCACGCTCTCGCACCCCGAGCCCGCCGGTGGGGAGAAATCGGTCTACCTGGTGGCCCAGCTGGACTTCCCCGACGCCGCGGCGATGCAGGCGGCGCTGGCTTCCGAGCAGATGGCGGCGGCCGGCCGGCATGCGGCGTCGCTCGGCGTCCCGACGACGATGTTCAGCGGCGAGGTCGACCAGATCGCGCTGTGAGCCGGGCCGGGCGGGGCTCGCTCAGCGCTGCGGGCGCTGGTCGATCACCCGCCGCATCTTGCCCAGCGAGCGCTCGATGGTGCCCGGGTCGACCACCTCGACGCCGACCGTCACGCCGATGCCGCTCTTGACCTGACGGCGCAGCTCCTCCCCGGCAGATCCTGCCGCGGCGGCCTCGATCCCGTCGCGTCGCTCGACCATCACGGTGAGCTCGTCGAGGATGCCCGAGCGGGTCAACCGGCACTGGAAGTGCGGCGAGAGCGCCGGGATGCGCAGCACGAGCTCCTCGATCTGGGAGGGGAAGAGGTTCACGCCGCGCAGGATGATCATGTCGTCGGTGCGGCCACCGATCTTCTCGATCCGGCGCATCGTCCGGGCCGTCCCGGGGAGCAGCCGGGTGAGGTCGCGGGTGCGGTAGCGGACCACCGGCATCGCCTGCTTGGTCAGCGAGGTGAGCACCAGCTCGCCCTCCTCCCCCTCCGGCAGCACCGCGCCGGTCACAGGGTCGATGATCTCGGGGTAGAAGTGGTCCTCCCAGAGGGTCAGGCCGTCCTTGGTCTCGACGCATTCGCTGGCCACCCCCGGACCGATGACCTCCGAGAGCCCGTAGATGTCGACCGCGTGCATGTCGAGGCGGCCCTCGAGCTCGCGCCGCATGTGATCGGTCCACGGCTCGGCACCGAAGATGCCCACCTGCAGCGACGTCGAGCGGGGGTCGAGGCCCTGGCGCTCCATCTCCTCGACGATCGCCAGCATGTACGACGGCGTCACCATGATCACGTCGGGTCCGAAGTCGCGGATCAACTGGACCTGGCGCTCGGTCATGCCGCCGGAGACCGGCACGACGGTGCAGCCGAGCCGCTCGGCGCCGTAGTGGGCGCCCAGGCCACCGGTGAACAGCCCGTAGCCGTAGGCGACGTGCACGATCATCCCCGGCCGCCCGCCACCGGCACGGATGCTCCGCGCCATCAGGTCGGCCCACGTGTCGACGTCCTGCCGGGTGTACCCGACGACGGTCGGCCGGCCGGTCGTCCCGGAGGAGGCGTGCACCCGCGCGACGTCCTCCCGGGGCACGGCGAACATGCCGAACGGGTAGTGGTCGCGCAGGTCCCCCTTCTCGGTGAACGGCAGGCGGGCGAGGTCCTCGAGCGACGTCACGTCGTCGGGATGTACGCCGGTCGCCTCGAACGCGTCCCGGTAGAACCGGACGTTGTCGTAGGCATGGCGCACCGACCATCGCAACCGGTCGAGCTGGAGCGCCCGGAGCTCGTCGACGGACGCCTTCTCGATCGGCTCGAGATCCTCGGGCCGGGGGGCGAGATCGCGCATGGCGCTTCTCCCTTCGAGGAGCCGCCCCCGCCGGCCACGGGGGACGGGCCGGCGGGGGCGACATGTCGCGAGCGAGGTGCGGTTCGCTCAGCGACGCGGTCAACGGTGTCACCGCAGCCTTGCGCCAACATGACGTCCGCGCCACCCCTGGGCCACAACCGGGGAACCGCACCCCCTCAGATGGTGCTCAGCCCACCGGTTTGAGTGGATCGTGCCCGATGTCCATGAGGCCGTGTCGCCAGCCCTCCTCGCCCGCCGTCGGCTCGGGGTCCATCCCACGCTCGGCGATCAGGCGCTCGGTCACCGACTGCATCACCTCGACGTCGTCCTCGGTGAGGTCGGTACGGCGTTTGCCCAGGATGTCGAGCACGCGGCTGCCCGGCGAGGACACCACCTCGTCGAACCTCACCTCCGCCTCCTCGCCGGCGGCCTCGACCATCAGCCACTCGCGCAGCTCGCGCGAGGTCATGTTGACCAGTCGGTGGAAGTTCTCCCAGAGCTCATCGGATACCTCAGCCATGGCGCTGTCCTACCCGGACAGCGGTCCACTGATGCGGCGTCACTCCCCCCAGAACACGCGGTCCACCACGGTGCGGGCCTGGCGGGCGGTGCGCAGGTAGTCGTTGAGCATCGCGTCGGACTCCCCGGGCGGGTACTGCAGCAGCGAGGCGACCGCCGCACGCTCCCGAGCGTCCCGCGGCAGCTGGTCGGTGGGGCGGCCCCGGACCTGAACGGTGGCGTTGCGGGCGCGGCTGGCGAGCAGCCAGGCCTCCCGCAGCGCCGCCGCGTCCGACGCGCTGAGCAGCTCGTGGTCGGCCGCGGCCCGGAGGGCGTCGAGGGTCCGCGTGGTCCGGAGCTCGGGAATCCGGCCCGCGTGCTCGAGCTGCAGCACCTGCACGGTCCACTCGATGTCGCTCAGCCCGCCGGGGCCCAGCTTGAAGTGCGTCTTGGGGTCGGCGCCGCGCGGGAGCCGCTCGGCGTCCACCCGCGCCTTGATCCGGCGGATCTCCCGGACATCGGACGGGCTCAGCCCGCCCTCGGGAAACCGCAGCGGGTCGATCAGGGCACGGAAGGCTGCCCGCAGGTCGGCATCACCGACCACGGGGTCGGCGCGCAAGAGCGCCTGGGCCTCCCACACCGCGGACCAGGAGGCGTAGTAGGCGGCGTAGGAGTCGAGCGTGCGCACCAGCGGACCCTGCTTGCCCTCGGGCCGGAGGTCGGCGTCGACCTCGAGCGCCGGATCGGTGCCGGCGACACCGAGCACGCGGCGCAGCTCCAGCGCGACCGCCTGCGCCATCCGGGCGGCGTGGCGCGGATCGGCGTCGGGCAGCGGGTCGTGCACGAACATCACGTCGGCGTCGCTGCCGTAGCCGAGCTCGTGGCCGCCGTAGCGGCCCATCGCGACGACGGCGAGCCGGGTGGGCAGCGGCCGCTCGTGCTCGGCCTCGACGCTGCCGATCACCGCTGTGAGCGTCGCCTCGAGGGTGGCGCTGGTCAGGTCGCTCAGCGCGTAGCCGACCTCCGCCACGCCGAACGGCACGCACAGGTCCGCGACGCTGATCCGCAGCAGCTCACGACGCCGGATCGCGCGCACCGAGCCGACTGCCTCCTCGATCGACCCGCGGCGACGGACGCCGGCGAGCATCTCGCCCTCGATCGCGGCCCGGTCCAGCGGCTCCAGGCGTTGGTCCTCCCCGAGGATCGCCACGCCCTCCGGTTCGCGCTGGAGGAGGTCGGTGGCGTAGCGGGAGGTGGCCAGCACCCGTGCCATCCGCTGGGCGGCCTGCCCCTCGTCGCGGAGCATCTTCAGGTACCACGGCGTGTGGCCCAAGGCCTCGGAGATCCGCCGGAATCCCAGCAGGCCGGCGTCGGGGTCGGGAGCGTCGGCGAACCACTCGAGCATCGCCGGGAGCAGCGCCCTCTGGATCGACGCGGTGCGCGAGAGGCCGGCTGTCATCGCCTCGAGGTGGCGCAGCGCCGCCGCGGGGTCGGCGTACCCGAGGGCGGCCAGCCGCTGGCGGGCGGCGTCGGTGGTCAGGCGCGCCTCGTCGCCGCCCATCCGGGCGACCGCCGAGAGCAGCGGCCGGTAGAACAGCTTCTCGTGCAGCCGGCGTACCTCCCGGCGGTGGTGCCCGAGCGCCTCCTGCAGCTGCCGGACCGGGTCCCGCAGGTAGCCCAGCGACCGCCCGAGCCAGCGCAGGTCCTCGGGGTCCTCCGGGAGCAGGTGGGTGCGGCGCAGCTGGTGGAGCTGCAACCGGTGCTCCACCCGCCGCAAAAAGGCATAGGCGTCGTGCAGGGCGCGGCCGTCGTCGCGGCCGACGTAGCCGGCCTCGGTGAGCGCGGCGAGGGCCGACAGGGTGGTGCTCTCCCGGATCCGCTCGTCGGCGCGGCCGTGGACGAGCTGCAGCAGCTGCACCGCGAACTCGACGTCGCGCAGCCCGCCCGGCCCGAGCTTCAGCTGGCGCTCCACCTGCGCGGTCGGGATCGCGTCGAGGACACGACGTCGCATCGCCTGGACGTCCTCGACGAAGCCCTCCCGGTCGGCCGCCGACCAGATCATCGGCGCGATCGTCGCGCAGTAGCGACGACCGAGGTCGAGGTCGCCGGCCACGGGACGCGCCTTGAGCAGCGCCTGGAACTCCCAGGTCTTCGCCCACCGCTCGTAGTACCCCCGGTGGCTGGCGAGGGTGCGGACCAGCGGCCCGTTGCGGCCTTCGGGGCGCAGGTTCGCGTCGACCGGCCAGATCGTGCCCTCGGCGGTGTGCTCGGAGCAGATCTGCATCAGGTTGCTGGCCAGGTGGGTGGCCGCCCGCAGCGCCTGCTGCTCGTCACAGCCCTCCCGGGCCTCGGCGACGAACACCACGTCGACGTCGCTGACGTAGTTGAGCTCGTGACCGCCGCACTTGCCCATCGCGATCACCGCGAGCCGGCAAGTCTCGACGGGCTCCCCCACGCGCGCCCTTGCGATGGCGAGCGCGGCCTCGAGGGTCCCCGCGGCCAGGTCGGAGAGCTCGGCCGCGGCGTCGTCGAGGGCGAGGTCGTGGGCGAGGTCCCGGGCGGCCAACCGAAGCAGCAGCCGGCGGTACTCCACGCGGAGCGCGTCGAGAGCCGTCGCGTCCTCCACCGTGGCCACCGGCCGGGCGTCGGAGGGGTCGGCACCGACGGCGTGCAGCAGGCCGGCCCGCACGGCGTATGCCGCAGGACGGGTCGAGCCCAGCGTGGGGTCCCTCAGCTCGGCCCAGTGCTCGGGGTGGCGCAGCAGGTGGCGGGCGCGCGCGGGGCTGGCGCCGAGGACGGACAGCAGGCGCATCGCGGTGCCTTCGTCGTCGGCGATCTCGGCCAGCAGTGGTTGCGGATCGTCCATCGCTCCGGCGAGATCGACCAGCGCCTCGAGCGCCCGGCTCGGGGCGGCCGTGCGGGCGAGCAGCGGGGGCAGCGATCCCGCGTCGGGGCCGAGCGTGCCGAGCAGCACCGCCGACTCGTCGGGGTCGGCGAACCCCAGCCGGGCCAGCTGCGAGCGGAGCGAGTCGCTGCGCGGGCTCACAGGACCGGCAGCATCCGGTCCCGCTCGAAGGCCGAGACCTGACCGCGGTACTCCTGCCACTCGGCGCGCTTGTTGCGCAGGAAGAACTCGTAGACGTGCTCGCCCAGTGCCTCGGGCAGCAGCTCGGAGTTCTCCGCGCAGTGGATCGCCTCGCTCAGGCTCAGCGGCAGCGGCTCGAGCCCGAGCGCCTGACGCTCGCGCGGGGTCAGCGACCACACGTTGTCCTCCGCCTCCGGGGGAAGTGTGTACTCGTTCTCGATCCCCTTCATCCCCGCGGCGAGGATCACCGCGAAGGCGAGGTAGGGGTTGCAGGCGGCGTCCAGCGAGCGAAGCTCGACCCGGGTCGACTGGCCCTTGTTGGGCTTGTACATCGGCACCCGGACCATCGCCGAGCGGTTGTTGTGGCCCCAGCAGACGTAGGACGGAGCCTCGCCCTCGCCGATCAGGCGCTTGTAGGAGTTGACCCACTGGTTGGTCACGCAGGTGATCTCCGCGGCGTGGCGCAGGATGCCGGCGATGAAGTGCCGAGCCGTGCGGGAGAGCTGGTACTCCGCGCCGGCCTCGAAGAAGGCGTTGCGGTCGCCCTCGAACAGCGACACGTGCGTGTGCATCCCGGAACCGGGGTGGGTAGTGAACGGCTTCGGCATGAAGCTCGCCCACACGCCCTGGCTCAGCGCCACCTCGCGCACCACGGTGCGAAACGTCATCACGTTGTCGGCCGTGGAGAGCGCGTCGGCGTACCGCAGGTCGATCTCCTGCTGCCCGGGGCCGCCCTCGTGGTGGCTGAACTCCACCGAGATGCCCATCGACTCCAGCATCGTGATCGCCTCGCGACGGAAGTCCGAGCCCATGCTCTGCGCGGTGTGGTCGAAGTAGCCGCTGCGGTCGACCGGCTCGGGCTCCTCTCCCGCCTCGGGCTTGCCCTTGAAGAGGTAGAACTCGATCTCCGGGTGGGTGTAGAAGGTGAAGCCCTTCTCGGCGGCCGTCTGCAGGGTGCGCTTGAGCACGAATCGCGGGTCGGCGAACGACGGCGACCCGTCGGGCATGGTGATGTCGCAGAACATCCGCGCCGTCGCCGGAGTCTCCCCGCGCCAAGGCAGGATCTGGAACGTCGACGGGTCCGGGCGCGCCAGCATGTCGGCCTCGGTGACCCGGGCGAACCCCTCGATGGCGGAGCCGTCGAAGCCGATGCCCTCGCTGAAGGCGCCCTCGAGCTCGGCCGGCGCGATCGCAACCGACTTCAGGTAGCCCAACACGTCGGTGAACCACAGCCGGACGAATCGCACGTCGCGCTCCTCGAGCGCCCGCAGCACGAAGTCCTCTTGCTTCCCCATGCCCCGAGTCTGTCGCACCCGTGTTTCCGCCGTGTGTCCGGCGCGCGGGGCGCCGTTGACACAACGAGCACAAGGGCCACCAACGCCGCAAAGTCGCGTTACCGGCGCAACGGAGACGCACCCGCGGCCACGAACGTACGTTCGCGGCCACCGAGACCTCCGTCACACGAAAGGGACCTTCCATGGCCCACCACCCGCACCGGTCGGACGGCACCGCCGTCGTGCCGGCGCACGATGCCGGCCGCATCGAGATCTCCCATCTCACCAAGCGCTTCATCACCCCCTCGGGTGAGCCCTTCACCGCGATCCGGGACGTCAGCCTGACCATCGAGCCCGGCGAGTTCTGCGCGATCGTCGGACCGACGGGGTGCGGGAAGTCCACGACGCTCGGTCAAGTCTCCGGCCTCGCACGACCCAGCGCCGGCTCGGTGAAGGTCGGCGGCGCGCCCGTCGACGGCATCACCGAGGGCGTCAGCTTCATGTTCCAGGCCGACGCGCTCTTCCCCTGGAAGACCGTCCTGGGCAACGTGATGATCGGCCCGACCCTGAACGGAATGACGAAGAAGGACGCCGTCGCGCTGTCGCGCGACTGGCTGCGCCGCGTCGGCCTGGCCGGCTTCGAGAACCGCCACCCTCACCAGCTCTCGGGCGGCATGCGCAAGCGCGTCGCGATGGCGGCGGCGCTCATCAACGCTCCGCGGATCCTGCTGATGGACGAGCCCTTCGGCGCGCTCGACGTCCAGACCAAGGCGATCATGCAGACGGAGCTCCTGGGACTGTGGGAGGAGATGCGGCCCTCGGTGCTGTTCATCACCCACGACCTCGATGAGGCCGTCGCCTTGGCCGACAAGGTGCTGGTGATGACGAGCAGCCCCGGCTCGATCAAGGAGACGTTCACGATCGACCTGCCGCGACCGCGCGGCGAGGTGCAGGAGATCCGCCACGAACCCCGCTTTCTGGAGCTGCAGGGCCAGATCTGGGCCTCCCTCAAGGACGAGGTCGAGCGCGCTTACGCCCGGACGGCGGGTGCGGCATGAGCGCCCTCACCTCGACCCCGCCGGACCTGCAGACCGCCGACCTCGGCGAGAGCGAGGAACGGCTCAGCCGTCGCAGCCGCGACGCCCGGCGTCGCCGCACGATCCTGCTCTGGGCCGGTCGCCTCGCGTTCGGTGTCTTCATCCTCGGTGGCTGGCAGCTCTTCACCTCGCTGGGCTGGGTGGATGCCTTCTTCTACGGCAAGCCGTCGCTGATCTGGCAGTCGCTGGTGGACCTGTTCACCCAGGGCACCGAGTTCGGCTCGATCTGGGGTGACATCGCCGTCACGCTCAGGGAGGCTGTCTACGGCTTCCTCCTGGGCGCCGTCACCGGCATCGTCGTCGGACTGCTGCTCGGGCAGAACCGCTTCCTGGCCGAGGTGCTGAGCCCCTACATCAAGATCGTCAACGCGGTGCCCCGGATCATCCTCGGCTCGATCTTCCTCGTGGCCTTCGGCCTGGGCACCTTCCCCAAGGTGCTGCTCGCCGCGGTACTGGTGTTCTTCATCGTCTTCTTCAACGCCTTCCAGGGCGTCCGGGAGGTCGACCCCAACCTGGTCTCGAACGTCCGCGTTCTCGGCGCGTCGCCCCTCCAGGTCGCCCGGCACGTGACGATCCCCTCGGCGCTCACCTGGATCATCGCCAGCCTGCACACCGCGTTCGGCTTCGCGATCATCGGCGCCCTCGTCGCCGAGGTGCTCGGCTCCCAGCGCGGGGTGGGTCTGATCATCAGCCAGGCCCAAGGCCGCCTGGACCCCAACACCGTCTTCGCCTGCATGGCGATCATGGCGGTCATCACGCTCGCCGCGGAGTTCCTCCTCAGCGTCCTCGAGCACCGCGTCCTCTCCTGGCGCCCGCCCACTCAGGCGGAGTCGGCCGGTCTCTGACCCGGCCCCGCTTCTGCGACACCTCCCTCTCACCGCACCACCCACACGAAAGAAGGACATCCATGTTCCGACGCACTCTCGCGGTCGCCGCTCTCGGCGCGCTCACCCTCGGCGCGGCCGGCTGCGGCAGCAGCGGCTCGGGCTCCGCCTCCGCGGCCGGCACGGGCAACGCCGGCGGCTCCTCGGCCAGCGTGCCGACGGTCAAGCTGATGGTCGGCGGCATCGACAAGCAGATCTACCTTCCCTACCAGCTGGCGAAGGACCTCGGCTTCTACAAGAAGTACGGCGTGAACGTGGAGCTCTCCACCGAGGTCAACGGCGGAGTGGGGGCCGAGGACGCCATGGCCTCCGGGCAGGTCGACATGGCCGGCGCGTGGTACATCCACACCATCGACTTCCAGTCCAAGGGCCAGGACGTCGAGAGCATCGTCCAGCTCTCGGGCGCGCCCGGGGAGCGGGAGATGTGCGGCACCCACAGCGGCGTGCACTCCGCTGCCGACTTCAAGGGCAAGACCGTCGGCGTCACCGACCTGGGCTCCGGCACCGACGAGCTGACCCAGTTCATGGCGGCCCAGAAGGGCGTCTCGCGCAAGGACTACCACACCCTGGCCGTCGGGGCCGGCGCCACCGCCATCGCGGCGATCCAGCGCAACACCGCCCAGTGCGTGATGACCACCCAGCCCACGGTCGGCGCGCTCGAAGCCAAGCACATGGCCTACTCCGCCATCGACCTCGCCACCACCCAGGGGGCCCAGGCGGCGCTGGGTGGCGCCTGGCCGGCCGCTGCGGTCCTGGCCAAGACGTCCTGGGTGAATGCCCACAAGGAGACCGCACAGAAGGTCGTCGACGCCCTGGTGGCCACGATGCACTGGATCGACACCCACTCTGCCGAGCAGATCGCGGACGCCATGCCGGCCGACTTCGTGCAGAACAGCACGATCAGCAAGGCTCAGTACGTCGCCGGGCTCCAGAGCGACAAGGGCCAGTTCCTGCCCGACGGCATCATGCCGGCAGGCGGCGCGAAGACGGTCTACGCGATGGAGAAGACGATCGGCGTCGACACCTCCAAGGTGACGCTGGCCAACACCTTCACCAACGACTTCGCGATGGCCGCGAACAAGCTGGAGGGCACGAAGGTCACCACGACGCCCGCGGGTGCCGACGGCTGATCCCGTTCCTCCCCACGTCCGCCGCGGCGCTGCTCCCCCGCGCCGCGGCGGACGCTGCCCTGCTCACGACGGGCGCTTGCCGCCGAGCCGGTAGAGATTCTCGGGCCGGCCGGCGGTGCCGTAACGAAGTTGCAGCGTGACGACGCCGGTCCGCTCCAGGTAGGACAGGTACCGCTGGGCCGTGGCCCGGCTGACCCCTGTCCGCTCGGCCACCTCCGCGGCCGAGACCGGTCCGCCTGCCTGGCGGACAGCATCGCGGACGAGCGCGAGGGTCGTCGCCGAGTGGCCCTTGGCCGGACGGGCCGCCGTCGTCGGGGCGGTACGCAGCATCCCGAACAGCTCGTCGACGTCGTCCTGCCCCGACGCCTCCGCGTGCGCCCCGAGCCGATCGTGCAGCTGGCGGTACGCCTCGAGCCGCTCCTGAAGCACGTGGTAGGCGAACGGCTTCACCAGATAGTGCATGGCGCCGAGCCGCATGGCGGCTCGCACCGCCTCGAGCTCACGCGCCGCGGAGATCATGATGACGTGGGGTGCCTCCGGCTGAGCGAGCAGCGTGCGCACGACGTCGAGGCCGCTGCCGTCCGGCAGGTAGATGTCCATCAGCACCAGGTCGGGCCGCAGCTCACCGGCGAGGCGCAGGGCCTCCGCAGCGGTGTGCGCCCGGCCCACGACCACGAAGCCCTCGGTGCGGTCGACGAACGCCGCGTGGATCCCCGCCACCCGGAAGTCGTCGTCGACGACGAGGACCGCGATCGGCTGGCTGCTCGCGGCGCCGCCCGCGGTCATCGGCGCGTCTCCGTGGCCGCGGTCGGCACCAGTCGCGCCTCCTGGGGGATGCGGACGACGAAGCGAGCGCCGCGCCCGCTCGACGCCGTCGTGACATCGATGCTGCCGTGCACCCTGCTCACCAGCCGGTGCACCAGCGCGAGGCCGAGTCCCCGCGGCTCCCCGTCGGGGCGGCTCTTCGTGGTGTAACCGTGCTGGAAGATCTCGGGCACGAGCTCCGGCGGTACGCCGGGGCCGTTGTCGGTCACCTCCACGGTGATCTCCCCCGCCGCCTCCACGATCCCCAGCACGACGCGCCGCGGCGCGGGCAGGGCGGCCACCGCGTCCATCGCGTTGTCCACGAGGTTGCCCACCACCGAGGTGAGCACCTGGATCTTCCCCGGCGACTCGCTGAGCCAGGTCGCGGGGTCGATCACGAGGTCGATGCCCCGCTCACCGGCCTCGGCGGCCTTCCCGAGCAGCAGCCCGACAACCTGGGGAGCCGCGATGGTCTCGCGCAGCGAGTCGTCCAGGGCGGCGACCGAGCCGCGGACCTCGAGGAGGTAGTCGAGCGCCTCCTCCACCATGCCGAGCTCGAGCATGCCGCTCACCGTGTGCATCCGGTTGGCGAACTCGTGGTGCTGGGCACGCAGCGACTCGATGAGGCCACGCTCGCCGTCGCGCTCGCGGATCAGCGCCGCGATGTCCGTGCGGTCGCGCAGGGTGATCACCGCGCCGTGGGGCCGGCCCGCGAGGATGACCGGCATCCGGTTCACCACCAGCGCATGGTCGTCGGTGAGCACGAAGCGGTCCGGCCGGGGGTCGGCGCCGAGCAGCACGTCACGCAGGCGTCCCGGAGCCACCACCTCCTCCAGGACTTCCTCGAGGCGGCGACCGACCACGCTCGTGTCCAGGTCGAGCAGCTCCCGGCCGGGGTCGTTGATCATCGAGATCCGGCCCGCAGAGTCAACCGCCACGACGCCTTCGCGGATTCCGTGCAGGGTCGCCTCGCGCTCTTGGAGCAGCAGGGCGATGTCGTCTAGCTCGAGGCCGAACGTGCGCCGCTTGAGAATCCGTGAGAGCACCCAGGACGCGACCGCACCGAGTGCCAGGGCGATCGCGAACCAGACGGCGTAGGACGGAAGCTCGGCCCACAGCGCGCTCTGCACCGAGCTCTCACGGATGCCTGCAGAGACCTCGCCCACGAGGCGTCCCCCCGGCCCGAACAGCGGAGCCTTGCCGTTGGCCGAACGCCCCATGCTGCCGTCGTCGATGCCCGTGTGCACCGCGCCGTCGGTGACGGCGAGCGGCTCCTCGACCCGCTTCCCCACGAGGTTCGGATCCGGGTGCGAGTGCCGCACCCGGTCCATGTCGATCACGACCACGTACGAGGCGCCGGTGTCCTTCTCGATCGCCGTCGCGATGCGCTGCACGGCGGCGGCGCACCCCCGGTCGGGGCTGGCCAGGCACTGCCGGATCCGAGGGACACCGGCCGTCGACTCCGCGATGGTCGCGGCCCGCGTCTCGAACTGCTGGTCCAGGTGGGTCCGCTCGGTGCGGACGAAGAGCCCGAAGCCGATCACCACCGTCGCGACCAGGATGACCAGCTGGCCGAGGAAGATCTGGCTCGAGAGCCGCGCGAACCGCCGACGGAGCCTGCCCATCAGCACTCGCTCTCGGGAACCCGCTCCAGATCCGCCAGCCACGCGGTGGGGCGTACGTCGGACGGCATCCGCCAGTCACCCCGGGGCGAGAGAGAACCGCCGGCCGACACCTTCGGACCGTTCGGCAGCGCGCTGCGCTTGAACTGCGAGGCGAAGAACCGCCGGCAGAACACCTCCAGCCAGTGCCGGATCTCCCCCAGGTCGTACGCCGTGCGCCGCTCGACCGGATAGCCGGCCGGCCAGTCCCCCGCGTCGACGTCGCGCCAGGCGTGCCACGCCAGGAAGGCGATCTTCGCCGGCCCGTAGCCGTACCGCAGGGTGTGGAAGAGCGTGAAGTCGTGCAGGGCGTAGGGACCGATGGCGGCCTCGGTGCTCTGCACCTCCTCGCCGTCCTTGCCCGGGACGAGCTCGGGACTGATCTCCTGTCCGACGATCTCGGTGAGCAGCCGGTTGACGGCCTCCTCGAACTGACCCGACGCGACCACCCAGCGGATCAGGTGCTGGATGAGCGTCTTCGGCACGCCGGTGTTCACCGCGTAGTGCGACATCTGGTCGCCGACGCCGTAGGTGCACCAGCCCAGCGCCAGTTCCGAGAGGTCGCCCGTGCCCAGCACGATGCCGCGGTGGTGGTTGGCCAGCCGGAAGAGGAAGTCGGTGCGCAGCCCGGCCTGGACGTTCTCGAAGGTGACGTCGTAGACCTCCTCGCCGCGAGCGAAGGGGTGGTGAAGCCCCTCGAGCATCTGGGTGGCGGCGGGCCGGATGTCGAGCTCCTCGAAGCTGGTCCCGAGCGCGGCGCAGAGCCGCACGGCGTTGGTCCGGGTGCGCTCGCTCGTGGCGAAGCCCGGCATCTGATAGCCGAGGATGTCCGTGCGGGGTCGACCCAAGCGGTCCATCGCCCGAGCGGCGACGATGAGCGCGTGAGTGGAGTCGAGGCCGCCCGAGACGCCGATGACGACCTTCGTCTGCTCGCCGAGGACGCGCAGCCGCTGCTCGAGCCCGGAGACCTGGATGTGGTAGGCCTCGTAGCAGTCCAGCGCCAGCCGCTCGGGGTCGTCGGGCACGAACGGGAACCGGTCGACCCGGCGCAGCAGGCCCAGATCACCGGTGGGCGCGTCGAGGGTGAACCAGACGGTCCGGAAGGCGTCCGTCCGGTCGCGCAGCGCACGCCGGTTGTCGTCGAACGTCCCCGTGCGGAGCCGGTCCTGGCGCAACCGGTCGAGGTCCACGTCGGCGACCGAACGCCGGGCCCCCTCCGGGAATCGCTCGGTCTCGGCGAGCAGCTCACCGCACTCGTAGATCATCGTCTGCCCGTCCCACGACAGGTCCGTGGAGGACTCGCCCTGTCCCGCCGCGGCGTACGCGTAGGCCGCCAGGCACCGCGAGCTCGCCGACTTCACGAGGAGCCGCCGGTCCTCGGCCCGGCCGACGGTGATCGGCGAGCCGGACAGGTTGAGCAGCACCGTGGCACCGGCGAGCGCCGCCTCGCTGCTCGGTGGCACCGGCACCCACATGTCCTCGCAGACCTCGACGTGCACGACCAGGTCGGGCATGTCGGCGGCGGCGAAGAGCAGGTCCGGGCCGAGCGGGACCGTGGCGTTCAGGGGGCCACCGAGGTGCATGCTGGCGCCGCGCAGGTCGTCGCCGGGCGCGAAGTGCCGGCGCTCGTAGAACTCGCGGTAGGTCGGCAGGTAGGACTTCGCGACGACGCCGAGCACCTCGCCGCGGTGAAGGACCACCGCGCAGTTCAACACGCGGTTGCGGTGGCGCAGCGGCGCACCGACGACGAGCACGGGCCCCAGGGACCGGCTCTCCTCGACGACGACGGCCAGGGCCTCCTCGACGGCGTCCAGGAGCGGGTCGGCCAGCAGCAGGTCCTCCAAGGCGTAGCCGCTGAGGCCCAGTTCGGGGAACACCGCCACGGCGACGCCCTGCTCGTGACAGGCGCGGGCCTCGGCCACGGTGCTGGCGGCGTTGAGGAGCGGCTCGGCCGGAGCGACGGGGACCGTGCACGCGGCGACGCGGGCGTAGCCGTGAGCGGAGGCGGAGCTGAAGAAGGTCGGGTCGGCATTCTCCATTCCGGCATCCTTGCAGAATCCAACCGCCGTCCTGCCATGATGGCCGAGTGCACTCAACAGCCCGTGCGCCCGCATGGGCTCGCGACCTCGACCACCTGGACGGCCTGAGCCGCGCCGCCGTGGTCGTCGACCGCGAGGGGCACGTGGTCCGGCACAACCGCGCGGCGGCGCGCCTGTTCGGCGACACCGCGCTCTCCGCCGGCGCCGACCTGATCGACGTCCTCGCCGGGGAGGAGACCGTGCCCGCGCACCGCGAGGTCTTCGACCGGGTCGCCGCGGGCCAGCCCTGGACCGGCGTGCTCGACGTCCGCGGCGCGACGGGGATGGCGCTGGAGGCCGAGGTCGACTGCGTGCCGGTGATGCGCGAGGGCGAGCCGGTGGGGCTGCTGTGGCTCTTCGCCGCCGCGGGCACGACGCAGGCCGAGGAGCGGCTGGGCCGGCTCACCCGGGTCACCGCGGAGCTCGCCGCCGCCTCGGGGCTCGACGACGTGACCGCCGTGATGACCCGTCACGCCGCCGACGCGCTGGGCGCCACGGTGTCCTCGCTCGCGCTGCGGGAAGGCGACCACTTGGTCCTGCTCGGCATGCAGGGCGGTGCTGCCGGGGCACCCGACCGCTGGCGACGGTGGCCGGTCACCGATCCCACACCGGCGGGCGACGTGGTGACGAACGGCGAGCCGCTGTTGCTCACCGGCCGCGACATGATCGCCGAGCGCTATCCGACGTTGGAGCTGGCCGCCGCGGGCGAGCGGACCATGCTGGTGCTGCCGTTGCGGGTCGCCGGCGAGGTCACCGGTGTCTTCTCGCTGTCGTTCCCCGGACGCCGGGAGCTGGACCCTCTGGAGAACGAATACCTCAACCTGCTGGTCGACGCCGGGGCCCAGGCAACGGCCCGGATCCGGGCGCAGGAGACCGCGGCCGTCCAGGCGGCGCGCAGCCGGTTCCTCGCCGACGTCTCCGAGCAGCTGGCCAGCAGCCTGGACTACGGCAGCACCCTGCGGACGGTGGCGCGGATGGCGGTGCCCGAGTTCGCCGACTGGTCGGCCATCGACATCGTCGAGGACGACCGGCTGCACCGGATCGCGGTGGAGCACGTCGACCCCGAGCGGCTCCACCTCGCCCGGGACATCGAGGAGCGCTACCCCTCCGACCGCGAGGCGGGCGCCGGGCCGTGGGCCGTCGTACGGTCCGGGGAGAGCTTCCTGCTCGAGGACATCCCCGACGAGATGCTCGTCGAGGCCGCCCGCGACGAGACCCACCTCGAGCTCGCCCGGTCCCTGGAGCTCACGAGCATGCTGTTGGTGCCGCTGCTCGCCCGGGGACGCCTGTTGGGCGTCTTCACCCTTGCGACGGCCGAGTCGCACCGCCGGCTCACCGCCTCCGACGTCGACTTCGCCGAGGACCTGGCGCGCCGCGCCGCGGTGGCGATCGACAACGCCCAGCTGCACAGCCAGACGCTGCGGATGGCCGCGGAGCTGCAACAGGCGGTCTTCCCGCCCCTGCCCACCGACGTCCCGGGCTGGACGATCACCGGGCACTACCGGCCGTCGGGGCGCACCGACGTCGGCGGCGACTTCTACGACGTCTGCCCCCTCGGCGACGGCCGCGTGGCGTTCTTCGTCGGTGATGTGAGGGGCCGCGGCGTCGCGGCCGCGGCTGCGATGGCGCAGGTGCGCTCGGCGCTGCGGGCCTATCTCGCGATCGATCCCTCGCCCGACGTCGTGCTGACCCACATGGACGGCTACTTCTCCACCCACCACCTCGACCAGCTGGTGACGCTGACCTACGGCGTCGCCTCGGCGGACCGTTCGACCCTGCAGCTGGCCAACGCCGGTCATCCGCCCGCGGTGGCGCTGCGGGCACGCGGGGCAGAGCTGCTCCATGCCGCCGACGACCCGCCGATCGGGTTGGGCCAGCACCGCACGGTGCGGACGGTCTCCCTCGCCCCCGGCGATGCGGTGCTGCTCTACACCGACGGCCTGGTCGAGCGGCGCGACGAGGACATCGACACCGGCATCGCCCGGCTTGTCCGCGTCTTGGGCGAGGGGCCCGGTTTCGCCGAGAAGCGCCTCGGCGACCTCGTCGACGAGATCCGCGACCCCACGCGCGACGACGACGTCGCGGCGCTCGTCCTGCGCCGGGCGGCCGAAGCCGCGGCACGACCCGCCTGACCGGCCGCGACGTGACCGGCCACACAGCGCCGGACGCCGCCGATCGGGACTAGCGTGGTCGTCGGTCCGGGGACTCCAGTGGGGAGCCTCGAGATGACGGGAGGCCGCACATGAGCACGACGCACATGAGCCCGGGGGCGAACGAGGAGACCGCTCCGTACGGCACGGGCCCGGGCGGGAGCCCCGCCGTCCCGCGCAAGCGCGTGCGCACGCACCACCTGCGCGAGATGAAGGAGCGCGGAGAGCGCTTCGCCATGCTCACCG
>JBQCCW010000138.1:0-18226 GCA_051961835.1 Marmoricola sp.
GCCTCCTGGATGTGGTAGCCGGAGATCGAGATCGAGTTGAACCGCGGCATCCTCTGCGAGGTGTAGGCGAAGATGTCGCTGATGATCCGCATGCTCGGCTGCGGCGGGTAGATGTAGGTGTTGCGGACCATGAACTCCTTGAGGATGTCGTTCTGGATGGTCCCCGCGAGCTGTTCGGGCTTCACCCCCTGCTCCTCGGCCGCGACGATGTAGAGCGCCATCACCGGCAGCACCGCGCCGTTCATCGTCATCGAGACCGACATCTGGTCCAGCGGGATGCCCTCGAAGAGGGTCCGCGCGTCGTAGATCGAGTCGATCGCCACGCCGGCCATGCCCACGTCGCCGACGACGCGGGGATGGTCGGAGTCGTAGCCCCGGTGGGTGGCGAGGTCGAAGGCGACGCTCAGGCCCTTCTGACCGGCCGCGAGGTTGCGGCGGTAGAAGGCATTGGACTCCTCGGCCGTGGAGAAGCCGGCGTACTGGCGGACCGTCCACGGTTGGGTCGTGTACATCGTCGGGTACGGACCGCGCAGGAACGGGTCGAGACCCGGGTAGGTGTCGAGGGCGTCGAGGCCCTCGAGGTGCTCGGGTCCGTAGACAGGCAGGATCGGGATCCCCTCGGGAGACTCCCACGGCTCGCGCTCCGCGCGCGCCTCCGGTACGCCGGCCGCCGTCAGCGACTGGTCTGCGAAGCTCTCGGGAACGCCCATCAGCTCTCCTCCAGGTGGTCCCGCGTACGGGTCAGGAACGCGAGCGCGTCGACGCCCATCGCGCAGTTGTCGTCCGCGCCCTCGAGCGGCTGGCCGGCGACGATCACCCACCGGGCACCCGCCTCGCGCAGGGCCGCGGCGAGTGCCGCGCCCCATTCGGCGTACGCGCCGTCGGAGCCGGCCAGGCAGACGACCGGCTCGCCGCGGTAGTGGCTGAGGACGGCGTCCACGTCGTCGTGGCGGCCCTCGTTGACGACGTCGATGCCGCCGGCGGCGAGGAGGTTGGTGGCGAAGGTCGCGCGGGCAGTGTGCGCGGCGACCGTGCCCATCGTGGCCAGGAAGACCTTCTCCTCTACCGGCTCGTCGCGCAGTGCCTCGAAGGCGTGTCCGTAGGACCGGACGCGGATGCCGCCGTCGGGCCACGGTTCGCGCTGGGGCAGCGTCTCGTGGAGGTTCGGGAACTCCGAGAGGCCGGTCAGCGGTCGCTTCCGGGTCGCCACCTGCCGGTCGCGCTCGGCCACTACGCCGTCGATGCGCTCGCGAAGGGCCACCATCCCGCCCGCGAGGACACCGCCGGCCTCGTCGCTGCGGCGCAGCTCCTCCCAGCCGGCCAGCGCCAGGTCGTCGGTGAGCCGCTCCACCAGGTAGGACCCCCCGGCGGGGTCCGCCACGGCGGCGACGTGGGACTCGTCGACGAGCAGGGACGAGGTGTTGCGGGCGATCCGGCGACTGAAGGCGTCCGGCAGCCCGATCGGGGCGTCGAACGGCAGCACCGTGACGGCGTCGGCACCTCCGACCCCCGTGGCGAAGGTCGCCACGCACGCACGCAGCATGTTCACCCAGGGGTCGTAGCTGCTGAGCATCGGGCGGCTGGTCACCGCGTGGAGGCGCATCGTCCGGCGCTCCTGCGGGACCCCGGACAGCTCGAGGACGCGTGCCCACAGGCGCCGCGCCGCACGCAGCTTGGCGATCGTGAGGAACTGCTCGTCGGTCGCGGCCAGGCGGAACTCCACGAGCCCGGCCGCCTCCGCGACATCGCGGCCTCCCGCGGTCAACGCGCGGAGGTAGGCCGCTCCGACGGCCATCGCGTAACCGAGCTCCTGCGCGTCGCTGGCGCCCAGGTCGTGCACCGCGGTGCCGTCGGCGACCACCGCGAGGCAGCCGAGCTCGCCCGCGATCGCCGCCACCTGCTCCAGATCGCCGAGGTCGGCCGCGCCTCCCTCCCGCACCGCGGCTCCGACCGGATCGGCGCCGAGGTTGGTCCCGTCGGCGACGCGGGTCTCCCCGGCGAGCTCCCGGAGTGCCTGCGCGGCCGCCAGCGCGTGACCCGGCGCGTCGAGCACGACCGGCGCCACGTCGAGCAGCACGTCGGCCAGCGCGGTGGAGAGGTGGGCCACGGGCACGCCGTACGCCCCCACCTGGAGCCACACCGACGTCGCGCCGTTCTCCAGGTCGGTCACGATGGCCCCACCGGTCGAGGCGGCATCGCGGCCGGCGAACAGCGGGCGGTTCTGCCACGGCTCGGTACGCGTGGGGCGCCCGTGCGTGTGCAGGTCCGCGACCAGATCGGGGGTGCCGAGCGGGCTCACCGCGATCCCGTCGAGAGTCCGCCTCGCCAGCTTCTGCCACACCGCCTCAGCGGGGTCGGTGTCGTTCAGACGACGGGACTTCCGAAGCACGGCGGCGGCGGCTTCCTCCCAAGCCGAGCGCGTCGCGTGCGCACCGGTCTCGAGCGACAGGCCCGACTCAGCAGAAGAGGACGGCATGCTGCGCAGGATAGGGACCGGACGGCGCCACGACCATGGACTGTGACCCCCGTCTCCGCGGACCGAGAGTTCCCCGGTCGCCTGTCATACGTCTCACATCTCACACTCCCGCACGCTGCCGGTCCGCCCGGGCTTGACGGTAGGTTGGCGCCGTGGCAACGCACACCCCGACCACGACGCTGCTCCGTGGCGCCCGCGCTTCGCAGTCGTCGATCTTCCTCAAGATCCTGATGGCCGTCACCGGCTTCCTCTTCGTGCTGTTCGTGCTCGCGCACATGTACGGCAACCTGAAGGCGTTCGCCGGCCACGACGCGTACGACGAGTACGCCGACCACCTGCGCACGATCGGCACACCGCTGCTGCCGCACTCCGGCTTCCTCTGGGTGCTGCGCGTCGTGCTGCTCGTGGCGCTGGTGGTGCACGTTTACTGCGCCGTCGTCTTGTGGCGGCGGGTCCAGGCCGCGCGTCCGGTCAAGTACCAGGTGAAGAAGAACGTGCACTCGAGCCTGTCCTCGCGCACGATGCGCTGGGGCGGACTGGCGCTGCTGCTGTTCATCGTCTGGCACCTGCTCGAGTTCACGATCGTCAAGATCAATGTCGGCTCCGGCCCCGCGACGGACACTAAGGACCCCTACCTGCTGTTGGTCGACAGCTTCAACGTGTGGTGGATGACGGTGATCTACCTGCTGGCGATGCTGGCTCTCGCCTTCCACCTCCATCACGGGGTGTGGTCGGCGTCGGAGTCGCTGGGCTGGACGGGCACGAAGCGCGCGCGGCGCAACGCCAAGGCGCTGGGCTGGATCGCCGCGGTCGTCATCGCCGGCGGCTTCTCCCTGGTGCCGTTCTTCATCCTCGTCGGCGTCATCTCCTGAGAGGGACCGCAGCCATGACCATCACCGAGAACCCGAACCTCACCGAGCCCACCGAGGGCGACGCCGCCGGCTACTACTTCGAGGGCGCGCCGATCCACGACACCAAGGCGCCCGCCGGGCCGGTCCCGGAGAAGTGGAGCGAGCGCAAGGCGCACGCCCGCCTGGTCAACCCCGCCAACCGCCGCAAGATCGACATGATCATCGTCGGCACCGGGCTGGCCGGCGCCTCCGCCGGCGCGACGCTCGGCGAGGCGGGCTACAACGTCAAGTCGTTCTGCTACCAGGATTCGCCGCGCCGCGCCCACTCGATCGCCGCGCAGGGCGGGATCAACGCCGCGAAGAACTACCGCAACGACGGCGACTCGGTCTACCGCCTGTTCTACGACACGGTGAAGGGCGGCGACTTCCGCTCCCGCGAGTCGAACTCCTACCGGTTGGCCGAGGTGTCGGTGAACATCATCGACCAGTGCGTCGCCCAGGGCGTCCCCTTCGCCCGTGAGTACGGCGGACTGCTGGACAACCGGTCCTTCGGCGGCGTGCAGGTCTCCCGCACCTTCTACGCCCGAGGCCAGACCGGCCAGCAGCTGCTGCTGGGCGCCTACCAGGCGCTGGAGCGCCAGGTGGCCGCCGGGACCGTGCAGACGTTCACCCGCCACGAGATGCTCGAGCTCATCGTCGTCGAGGGCCGGGCTCGCGGGATCGTGGCGCGTGACATGGTGACCGGCGAGATCGAGACGCACATGGCCGACGCCGTCGTGCTCGCCTCCGGCGGCTACGGCAACGTGTACTTCCTGTCGACCAACGCGATGGGCTGCAACGTCACCGCGGCGTGGCGCGCCCACCGCAAGGGCGCCTACATGGGCAACCCCTGCTACACCCAGATCCACCCCACGTGCATCCCGGTCACCGGCGAGACGCAGTCCAAGCTCACCTTGATGAGCGAGTCGCTGCGCAACGACGGCCGGATCTGGGTGCCCAAGAACCGCGAGGACTGCGGCAAGGACCCGCGCGAGATCCCCGAGGAGGACCGCGACTACTACCTCGAGCGGATCTACCCGGCGTTCGGCAACCTGGTCCCCCGCGACATCGCGTCCCGGCAGGCGAAGTACATGTGCGACGACGGGCGCGGCGTCGGCCCGGAGGTCGACGGCGTGCGCCGTGGCGTGTACCTCGACTTCGCCGACGCGATCAAGCGGATGGGCAAGGAGGCCATCGCTGCGAAGTACGGCAACCTCTTCGACATGTACGAGCGGATCACCGCGGAGAACCCCTACGAGGTTCCGATGCGCGTGTATCCGGCCGTGCACTACGTGATGGGCGGACTGTGGGTCGACTACGACCTGGAGAGCAACCTGCCCGGGCTGTTCGTGGTGGGCGAGGCGAACTTCTCCGACCAGGGCGCGAACCGGCTCGGTGCCTCGGCGCTCATGCAGGGGTTGGCCGACGGCTACTTCGTGCTGCCGACGACCATCGCGAACTACCTGGCCGACGCGCCGTTCCCCAAGGTCGCGGCCACGGACCCGGCGGTGGTCGAGGCCCAGCAGGCCGTCACCGAGCGGATCACCCACTTCCTCGAGGTCAACGGCACCCGCAGCGTGGACAGCTACCACAAGGAGCTGGGTCACATCATGTGGGAGTACTGCGGCATGGAGCGCACGGCAGAGGGCCTGCGCAAGGCGATCGACCTGATCCGGTCGCTGCGTGAGGACTTCTACCGCAACGTCAAGGTGCTCGGCACCGCCGACAGCATCAACCAGTCGCTGGAGAAGGCCGGCCGGGTCGCCGACTTCTTCGAGCTCGGCGAGCTGATGTGCATCGACGCGCTCAACCGCAGCGAGTCCGCCGGCGGGCACTTCCGCGCCGAGTCTCAGACCGAGGACGGCGAGGCGCTGCGGCACGACGAGCAGTTCGCCTACGTCTCCGCCTGGGAGTGGGGCGGTCAGGGCGGCAAGCCGATCCTGCACAAGGAACCACTCGAGTACGAAGCCATCGAGATGAAGGCTCGCTCCTACAAGTAAGGGCAACAGTGAAGATCACGCTCAACATCTGGCGTCAGGCGAACGCCGCCGCCGAGGGCGGCATGCACACCTACGAGCTCGACGGGGTCTCGGAGGACATGTCCTTCCTGGAGATGCTCGACCTGCTCAACGAGGACCTCAACGCCCGCGACGAGGAGCCGGTCGCCTTCGACTCCGACTGCCGCGAGGGCATCTGCGGCATGTGCTCGCTGATGATCAACGGCGAGGCGCACGGCCCCGAGGTGACCACCACCTGCCAGCTGCACATGCGGTCCTTCAAGGACGGCGACACGATCACCATCGAGCCGTGGCGCGCGGAGCCGTTCCCGGTGCTCAAGGACCTCTGCGTCGACCGCTCGGCGTTCGACCGGATCATCCAGGCCGGTGGCTACATCTCGGTCAACACCGGCTCGGCACCGGAGGCCAACAACCTTCCGGTCGAGAAGGCCAAGGCCGACCGAGCCTTCGACGTGGCGACCTGCATCGGCTGCGGCGCCTGCGTCGCGGCGTGCCCGAACGGCTCGGCGTCGCTGTTCCTCGGCGCCAAGATCACCCACCTCGGCGAGCTGCCCCAGGGCCAGCCGGAGAGGTACTCCCGGGTGGCGCACATGGCCGCGCAGCACGACCACGAGGGCTTCGGCTCGTGCACGAACATCGGCGAGTGCGCGGCGGCCTGCCCCAAGGAGATCCCGCTGGACGTGATCTCGCAGCTGAACAAGGACCTGCGGAAGTCGCTGCGCCAGGGCTACTGAGAGCCGGCGAGGGGGAAGGTCGCGCCGGTCGTCCACCCCGCCACGTCGTCGTGGGTGTAGAGGTGGAACGCCTCTGCCTCGAAGACGCACTCGAAGTCGGCCAGCTCGCCGAAGGCACGGTCGAGGTCGTCGTCGGGTAGGTCGTGCGCCACGGTGACGTGCGGGTGGTAGGGGAACTTCAGGCCGGTGCGCAACGGGCCGCTGCGGACGAGGGCGGTGAGCTGCTCGCACGACGAGATCCCCTCCGCCACGACCACGAACACGACCGGTGAGACCGGCCGGAACGTGCCGGTGCCGCGCAGGTGCATCCGGAACGGCGCCACCCGGCGCGCGACGTCCTCGAGGTGTGCGGTCACGGCGCGAAGGTCGTCGTCCGCCACCTCGGTGGGTGGCAGCAGCGTCACGTGCGTGGGGATCTGCCGCGCCGACTCGTCTCCGAGCGACACCCGGTAGTCCTGCAGCCGCTGCCCCCACGGCTCGGGCACCGCGAGGGACACACCGATGGTGGGCATGCGGGCGAGCCTACCGAGATCCGCCGGCCGCCCTGAGCAGACCGAGGCGGTCGTAGACGTCGGCCAAGGTGCGCTCCGCGACCGCTCCGGCACGCTCGCGACCCGACCGCAGCACTCCGTCGAGCTCGGCACGGTCGGCGAGGAGCTCGCGCGTCCGGTCGCGGAACGGCGTCACGAACTCCACGACCACCTCGGCGAGGTCCTTCTTCAGGTCGCCGTACCCGCGCCCGGCGTACGCGTCCTCCAGGTCCTCGACGGTGCGCTCGGCGAGCACCGAGTAGACCGTGAGCAGGTTGGACACCCCCGGCTTGTTCTCGGGGTCGAACCGGACGACGGTGTCGGAGTCGGTGACCGCGGAGCGGATCTTCTTCGCCGAGACCGACGGCTCGTCGAGCAGCTCGATGATCCCCGAGGGGCTGGACGCGGACTTCGACATCTTCGCGTCGGGGTTCTGCAGGTCGAAGACCTTGGCCGTCTCCTTGATGATGTACGGCTCGGGCACCCGGAACGTCTTCTTGTAGCGGTGGTTGAACCGCTGTGCGAGGTCGCGGGTGAGCTCGAGGTGCTGGCGCTGGTCCTCACCCACCGGCACGTACTGCGGCCGGTAGAGCAGGATGTCGGCGGCCATCAGCATCGGGTAGGCGAACAGGCCGACCGAGGCCGCACCCTCGCCGCCGCGCGCCGACTTGTCCTTGAACTGCGTCATCCGGCGCGCCTCGCCGAAGCTGGTCAGGCACTGCATCACCCAGCCGAGCTCGGCATGCTGCGGCAGCTGGGACTGCAGGAACACCGCGCTGCTTTCCGGGTCGACCCCGGCGGCGAGCAGCTGGGCAACGGCGACGTAGCTGCGCTCCTGGAGCTGCTCGGGGTCGTGCTCCACGGTCAGCGCGTGCAGGTCGGCGATGAAGTAGAACGCCTCGAAGTCCTCCTGGAGCCCCACCCACTGCCGGACCGCGCCGAGGTAGTTCCCGAGGTGGTAGGAGTCGGCGGTCGGCTGGATGCCGGACAGCACGCGTGGACGTGCTGCGGGTGCGGCGGGGGGCATGCCGTCGATTCTTCCAAACCGCTTTGCCGTGACGCCAACCGGTTGACAGGCTGACCGGATGGCCCGCACCTCCCCCGTTCCACTGCTCACCGACGGCGACGTCTCCCTGCGCGCGCACAGCGAGGACGACGTCGACCGGGTCCTGGAGCAGTGCCGCGACCCGCTCAGCGTGGAATGGACCACCGTGCCGACGACCTACACCCGGGACGACGCGAAGCGCTTCGTGCGCGAGGCCATGCCGGGCGGCTGGGCCACCGACCGGGAATGGGCCTTCGCGGTGGAGTACCAGGGCCGCTTCGCCGGCACGATGTCGTTGCGCAACAACGACGACGGTCGCGCGGAGGTCGCGTACGGCGCACACCCCGACGTCCGCGGCACCGGCGCGATGGAGCGCGCCCTGCGGCTGCTGCTGGACTGGGGGTTCTCCCCGGTCGAGGACGGCGGTCGCGGCCTGCAGTGCGTCATCTGGTGGGCGAACGAGGGCAATTGGGGATCCCGCCGGCTGGCCTGGCGGGCCGGCTTCGACATCGCCCCGGGCGTGGTGCGCCGGTGGCTTCCGCACCGAGGCAAGCTCCGCGACGCCTGGGTCGGCACGCTGCTGCCCGAGGACGAGCGCACCCCCCGCCATCCCTGGTACGACGTGCCGGTGGTGGACCTCGGCTCCGTCCGGCTGCGCCCCCTGGCCGACGGGGACGAGCCCCTGGTCGTCGAGACATGCAACGACCCGGTCTCCCGCCGCTGGATGCGGCAGCTGCCGGACCCGTACCTGCCCGAGCACGCCCGCACCTGGATCGGCCGGCAACGCCTGGGGGTCGCCACAGGCCAGGCAGTGGTGTGGGCCATCGCCGACCCGGCCAGCGACGCTCTGCTCGGGGTGGTCAACCTGTTCTCCCTCGACGAGGAAGACGGCCAGGCCGAGCTCGGCTACTGGGTGCACCCCGCTGCCCGGGGCCGCGGCGTCGCGACCGCCGGCGCACGGGCCGCGGTCCGGCACGGCCTGCTCCCGACGGAGGACGGGGGGATGGGACTGCTGCGCGTGCACGCTGTCGCCGCCCTCGCCAACGAGCCGTCCTGCCGGGCGCTGCGGTCGGCCGGCTTGCGCGAGGTCGGCGTGGAGCATGCCGCGATGCGGATCGCCGGCGAGCCGACGGACGCGATGCGCTTCGAGGCGGTCACGCTGCCGCGCTGAACCGGAGCACTCTGCGAGGGGTCAGCGCAGCGCGGCGATCTCGATGGGCAGGCCGTCCTTGGGGAAGGGCAGCGAGTGGTTGTCGAGGGGCGCGACGTAGTCGGGGTCGACGCTCCACCGGTGGTGGCGCAGGAGGTGGTGCAGGATCGCCTTGACCTCCAACCCGCCGAAGTGCATGCCGATGCACTTGTGCACGCCGCCCCCGAAGGGCGTCCAGGCGTGCCGGTGGCTACGGTCCTCGCGCCGCTCCGGCGAGAACCGCTCGGGGTCGAACCGCATCGGCTCGGTCCAGTACTCCGGCATCAGGTGCGACCACTGCACGGCGACGATCACGTTGGTGTCGGCCGGGATCATCCGGTCCTGGACGACGGTGTCCTTGACGGTGCGGCGCATCAAGACCGGGACCGGCGCCCGGAGTCGGAGGGACTCCTTCATCACCATGTCGAGGCCGGGCAGCGCCTCGAGCTCGGCCCGGGTCGGCTCGGCCCCGAGCTGCGCGGACTCCTCTCGGCACCGCTCCTGCCAATCGGGGTGCTGCCCGAGGTACTGGATCATCGTGCTCGCGGTGATCGTCGAGGTGTCGTGGGCCGCCATCATCAAGAACACCATGTGATTGACGACGTCGTCGTCGCTGAACCGCTCGCCGTCGTCGGTCTCGATGTGGCAGAGCACCGAGAAGAAGTCGTCGCTGGCCACCGCCCGCTTGGCGGGCAGGTAGTGGCGCAGGAAGTCCTCGAGCAGACGACGACCGCGGTACGCCCGACCCCACCGGGTCAGCGGCACATCGGCGCGGATGATCCCGGCGGCGGCCTGGACGCAGGCGATGAACGACCGGTTGACCTCCGCCATCCGCTCGGGACCGGTGTCCGCGACCCCGCCCATGAAGATCTCGGCGGCGATCCCGAGGGTGAGCTGCTTGAGAGCGGGGTGCACGCGCATCCGACCGTCCCAGTCCGCCGTACCGGCGGCGACCGCAGGATGCACGCGGGCGAGGTAGCCGTCGAGCCGGGGCGCGGTGAACGCCTCCTGCATGATCCGCCGGTGGACGTGGTGGTCGTCGAAGTCGCGGAGCATCAGCCCGCCGTTGAAGAACGGGCCGACGATCTCCCCCCACGCCGGACCGTTGGCGTAGGCACGGTCGCCGTTGACCAGGGCCGTGCCGCAGGCGTCGGGTCCGAGCAGCATCACCGCTGTGCGGCCCATCGACCGCATCGGCGCGACCGGCCCATAGGTCTCCCACTGATGGCGCATCAACGCCAGGGGGTCCTTGGCGTAGTCGAGAGTCCGTCCCAGATAGGGCAGTCCCCGGTCGCCGGGAAGCACCTCAGGCAGGGGCATCGTCGCCGTCATACCGTCAGCCTCAATCAGGAAGGGCACCCTGTCAACCTTTCCGTCTCCGTGTCCCCGGGCCGCCGCATGGGAGACTGACTGCATGGCGGGGCAGACGGGTGTGTACCGCGGCCTCAGCGCTGCCGAGCGCGCCGCCGACCGCCGCGAGCGCCTGCTCGACGCGACACTGGCCGTCTGGGCCGACCCGACGGTCCGCACCACGATGACCGGCATCTGCGCCGCAGCCGGCTTGAGCGAGCGGTACTTCTACGAGAGCTTCCGCAACCTCGACGAGGCGCTCACCGCCGTCCTGGACGCCATCGCCACCGAGATCGAGCAGACCACGCAGGCCGCCGCGCAGGCGGCGGGCGAGGACCCGGCGGCTCGCGTGCACGCCTCGGTCGCGGCCTTCGTGCAGCTGCTCGTCGACGACCCGGCGAAGGGCCGGGTGGCGATCATCGAGTCGGTGGGCATGCCGGCGCTGCGCGGCCGGCGGACCGAGCTGCTGCGGCACTTCGCGCATCGCACGGCCGAGGAGGCCCACGAGCTCATCGGTCTTCCGCGCCGGGGCAGCCGCGAGGAGGAGATCGCCGGCCTGCTCTTCATCGGTGGGATGGCCGAGCTGATCACGGCCTGGCTCGACGGCGTCCTCGAGGCGACACCCGAGGAGCTGGTCGAGGAAGCAGCCCGCGGCTTCCTCGGCCTCTACGCCTGACGGCTCCCGGTGGCGCGGCGCTCCCCCAGGTGCAGCGCTGCCGAGACGGCCAGCACGGCGAGGCCGCCGACCGAGAGCCCGACGCCCACCAGGGCCGGCGCCCGGTAGCCGGCACCGGCAGCGACGACGAGGCCGCCGAGCCAGGCGCCGAGCGCGTTGGCGAGGTTGAGCGAGGCGTGGTTGAGCGCTCCCCCCAGCGTCTGGGACTCCCCAGCGACGTGCATCAGCCGCAACTGCAGGTTGACCACCAGGACCGAGGAGAGCGTGGTCACCACGAAGACCGTCGGCAGCGCCCACCAACCGTGCGGGACGGCCGCCCAGAAGAGCAGCAGCGCGAGCCCCGTTCCACCGGCCCCGACGCCGAGCGAGCGCATCACGGACCAGTCGGCGAGCTCCCCGGCGAGCCACGTGCCCGCGACCATGCCGAGCCCGAAGGCCAGCAGGAACACGGGGACCGCTCCCTGGGGCAGCCCGCCGACGTGGGTGATCGTGGGCGCGATGTAGGTGTAGACGGCGAACATCCCGCCGAACCCGACCGCTCCGATCAGCAGGGTCAACCAGACCTGCGGCACGGCGAACAGCGCCAGCTCGCGCCGGCCGGTGGCGGTCGGGTCGCCGGGGGCGGCGGGCACGAACGCGCGGATCATCACCACGGTGAGCACGCCCAGAACGGCGACGAGCAGGTACGCCGCACGCCAGCCCGCGTGCTGCCCGAGCCACGTCGCGGCCGGAACTCCGGCGACGTTCGCGACCGACAGTCCGATCATCACCATCGCCACCGCCCGACCCTTCCGACCGGCCTCGGCGAGGGAGGCCGCGACGAGCGAGGCCACCCCGAAGTACGCGCCGTGCGGCAGTCCGGAGACGAACCGGGCCGCCAGCAGCGCGGCGTACCCGGGCACCAGGGCGCTCGCGCCGTTGCCGACGACGAACGCCACCATCAGCGCGAGCAGCAGCCCGCGCCTGGGGAGGCGCGCCCCGAGCGACGCGAGCACCGGCGCACCGACGACCACCCCCAGGGCGTACGCCGAGATGGCATGGCCGGTCGCCGGGATCGACTCGTGCACGCCGTCGGCGATCTGGGGCAGCAGGCCCATCGAGACGAACTCGGTGGTGCCGATGGCGAACCCGCCGGTCGCCAGCGCCAGCACCGCGGCCCCGGACCGGACCCGCGGTGCGGTGGAGCTCAGAGCGATGCGAGAGCCTCGTTGAGCGTGCTCGAGGGCCGCATCACCTCGGACGCGCGCGCGTCGTCGGGCCGGTAGTAGCCGCCGACGTCGGCCGGCTTGCCCTGCACCGCCAGCAGCTCGTCGACGATCGCCTGCTCCTGGGAGCGCAACCGCTCAGCGAGCGGTCGGAACTTCTCCGCCAGCGCCGCGTCGCTCGACTGGTTCGCCAGCTCCTCGGCCCAGTAGAGCGCGAGGTCGAAGTGGCTGCCGCGGTTGTCGATCGTGCCCAGCTTGCGACCCGGGGACTTGTTTTCGTCGAGGAACCGCCCCGTCGCCCGGTCGAGGGTCTCCGCGAGCACCGTGGCGCCGGCGTTCCGCGTCACCTCGGCGTACTTGGCGAAGCTCTCGGCGAGGGCGAGGAACTCGCCCAGGCTGTCCCAGCGCAGGTAGTCCTCCTTGAGGAGCTGCTGGACGTGCTTGGGCGCCGACCCGCCGGCGCCGGTCTCGAACAGGCCACCGCCGTTGATCAGCGGGACCACCGAGAGCATCTTCGCCGACGTGCCGAGCTCGAGGATCGGGAACAGGTCGGTGTTGTAGTCGCGCAGCACGTTGCCGGTCACGGAGATGGTGTCCTCGCCCTTGCGGATCCGCTCGACCGACAGCTTGGTCGCCTCCACCGGGGACATGATCCGGATGTCCAAGTCCTCGGTGTCGCCGACGAGGTCGCCGTCCTGGAGGTACTCGCGCACCTTCGCGATGAGGTTGGCGTCGTGCGCGCGGGTCTCGTCGAGCCAGAACACCGCCGGATCGCCGGTGGCTCGGGCGCGGGTCACTGCCAGCTTCACCCAGTCGCGGATCGCGACGTCCTTGGTCTGGCAGGCGCGCCAGATGTCGCCGGCGTGGACCTGGTGCTCGATGAGTGCGTCGCCGGCGCTGTTCACCACGCGGACCGTCCCGTCGGCCGGGATCTCGAAGGTCTTGTCGTGCGAGCCGTACTCCTCGGCGGCCTGGGCCATCAGCCCGACGTTGGGCACCGAGCCCATCGTGGCCGGGTCGTAGGCGCCGTGCTCCTTGCAGTCCTCGATGACCGCCTGGTAGACGCCGGCGTAGGAGGAGTCCGGGATCACCGCGAGGGTGTCGTGCTCCTGGCCGTCGGCGCCCCACATGTGACCCGACGTGCGGATCATCGCGGGCATCGAGGCGTCCACGATGACGTCGGACGGCACGTGCAGGTTCGTGATCCCCCGGTCGGAGTCGACCATCGCGAGCTCGGGACCGTCGGCGAGGTCGGCCTCGAAGGCGGCCCGGATCGCGGCCCCGTCGGGGAGCTTCTTCACGCCGGCGAGGATCGCGCCGAGCCCGTCGTTGGGGCTCAGGCCTGCGGCCGCCAGCTGGTCGCCGTACTTCTCGAAGACGTCGGCGAAGAACGCCTTCACCACGTGGCCGAAGATGATCGGGTCGGACACCTTCATCATCGTGGCCTTGAGATGCACCGAGAAGAGCACGCCCAGGTCGCGCGCCCGCTGTACCTGCTCGGCCAGGAAGGCGTCGAGCGCGGCGGCGTCCATGAACGTGCCGTCCACGACCTCACCGGCGAGGACGTTGATCCCGTCCTTGAGCACGACGGTCTCGCCACCGTCCTCGACGAGCTCGATGCGCAGCGTGTCGTCGCCGGGCATCACCACGGACTTCTCGTTGGCGCGGAAGTCGTCGTGGCCCATCGTGGCCACCTCGGTCTTGGAGTCGCCGCTCCAGGCACCCATGGAGTGCGGGTGCTTGCGCGCGTAGTTCTTCACCGACTCCGGCGCCCGGCGGTCGGAGTTGCCCTCGCGCAGCACGGGGTTCACCGCGGATCCCTTGACCTTGTCGTAGCGGGCGCGCGCGTCGCGCTCCTCGTCGGTCTGGGGGTTGTCGGGGTAGTCCGGGAGGTCGTAGCCCTTGCCCTGCAGCTCCGCGATCGCCGCCTTGAGCTGCGGGATCGAGGCGGAGATGTTCGGGAGCTTGATGATGTTCGCGCCCGGCGTCTTCGCCAGCTCGCCGAGCTCGGCGAGGGCGTCGCCGATGCGCTGCTCCTCGGTGAGGCGCTCGGGGAAGCTCGCGATGATCCGGCCCGCCAGCGAGATGTCACGGGTCTCGACGTCGACGCCGGCCGCGCCGGCGTAGGCCTGGATGATCGGCAGGAAGGAGTACGTCGCGAGCAGCGGCGCCTCGTCGGGGTGGGGGTAGATGATGCGCGAGTCGGTCACGTCCGCCGACTCTATCGGCTGCTCCCGGGAGCGCTCCGGCCGTGGCCGCCGTACCGGCTCCCGGGTGCGCTACGTTCGGACCACACCGTCCCCTGCTCGAGGAGCCCCGACGTGAGTGACCAGACCCCGCTCAAGGTGGCCGTGACCGGTGCGGCCGGTCAGATCGGCTACAGCCTGCTGTTCCGCCTCGCCAGCGGCTCGCTCCTCGGCGAGCGCCCGATCGAGCTGCGGCTGCTGGAGATCACTCCCGCCCTCAAGGCCCTCGAGGGCGTCGTCATGGAGCTCGACGACTGCGCGTTCCCCACCCTCGCCGGCGTCGAGATCGGCGACGATGCCGAGAAGATCTTCGACGGCGTCAACCTGGCGCTGCTCGTCGGCGCCCGTCCCCGTGGTCCGGGCATGGAGCGCAGCGACCTGCTCGAGGCGAACGGCGCGATCTTCACCGCGCAGGGCAAGGCGCTGAACAAGGTGGCCGCCGACGACGTGCGGATCGGGGTGACCGGCAACCCGGCGAACACCAACGCGCTCATCGCCATGTCCAACGCCCCCGACATCCCCCAGGAGCGCTTCTCGGCGCTGACCCGGCTCGACCACAACCGCGCGATCTCCCAGCTCGCCGCCAAGACCGGCGCCCCGGTGAGCGCGATCCGCAAGATGACGATCTGGGGCAACCACTCCGCAACGCAGTACCCCGACCTGTTCCACGCCGAGGTCGAGGGCCGCAACGCCGCCGAGGTCGTCGACGACATGGCTGGATCGAGAACGACTTCATCCCGACGGTCGCGAAGCGGGGCGCCGCCATCATCGACGCGCGCGGAGCATCCTCGGCGGCTTCGGCTGCCTCGGCGACGGTCGACGCCGCGCGCGACTGGCTGCTCGGGACGCCGCCGGACAACTGGGTCTCGATGGCGGTGGTCTCCGACGGCTCCTACGACGTGCCGGAGGGGCTGATCTCGTCCTTCCCGGTCACCACGAAGGACGGCACCTGGGAGATCGTGCAGGGCCTGGAGATCAACGACTTCTCACGGGTGCGCATCGACGCGTCGACGGCCGAGCTCGCCGAGGAGCGGGATGCGGTGAAGGGGCTCGGTCTGATCTGAGCCGCGTGCGCGGCGCGGCGGGACCTTCGTCCCGAGGTCGCGTCGCGCCTGGACTCGCTGCCTGATTCATCCGAAGGGCGGACTAGTCCGGTCGTACCGTGCCGGTATGCCTCGACTGGTCCGCACCTCCGTCGCCGTGCTCGCCGCGCTCTGCCTGGTGCTGCTCGCACCCTGGGCCGCGAGCGCGCACGCCACGAAGTCGCCGAAGAAGCCGGGGGGAACCACGACCACCACCCCTGTCGGTGCCCGCGCGATGTGGGTCTGGACGCGTCCCACTCCCAGCACCCTCGTCACCTTCGCCCAGCAGAACGGCGTGAGCGACCTGTTCCTGTCGGTGCCGTCAGCGCTGCCGACGAGCAGCGCGCTGACCTGGGTGAAGTCGGTCGCCGCCCTCGCCGGGCCGGCCGGCATCCGGCTGGAGGCGCTCGGGGGTGACGTCGCGTGGCTCGGGCACCCCGAGCAGGCCGTCGCGTGGCAGCATGCGGCGCTGTCGACCGGGCTGTTCCGTGGCTCGCACGTGGATCTCGAGCCCTGGCAGGACCCGCGCTGGGGGACGAGCACACAGCCGGCGGCGGTGCGGGACTACCTGGCGGTCCTCGACCAGTTGCGGGCCGACACGACCCTGCCGCTCGAGGTCGACGTGTCGTTCTGGCTCTGGACGATCTCGACCGACAGCGGCCAGCCGCTGGACGCAGCGGTCCTCCAGCGCGTCGACGGCTACACGATCATGAGCTACCGCAACACCACGACCGGGACGGACAGCATCACCGACATCGGGGCCCACGAGCTCGCGACCGCCGCGGCGGCCGGAAAGCGCAGCCGGCTCGCCGTGGAGACGAACTACCTCGGCAGCGACGCGACGTCGACCAAGCAGACCTTCTACGGCACGACGAAGACCGCTCTCGCCTCCGCGCTCAACACCGTCAACTCGGCCGAGGCGAACGTCGCCGGGTACGCCGGGATCGCGGTCGAGGACTACAACGGGTGGACCGCGCTGGCCGGCTGAGCGACGTCAGGACGGCTGGTTCGGGATCACCGCGGCGAGCACGACGAGCAGGGCTCCCACGCCGGCCAGCGCCACCGTGTCGAACCAGCGCCCGCGCACTCGGAGCATCCCCGAGCTCCGCTCGGTCAGCGCCACCCGGAACAGCGCCGCCAGCAGCAGCGCCGAGCCGATCAGCGTGATCCCTCGCCGCCACGGGCCGAACGCCACGACGAGCAGGCCTCCGAGGCACACCGCCACGACGACCAGGTAGACCGCGCCCCCGAGCGTCGACGGCCGCCGCGGCTGCTCGGGCGGGGGCACGGGACCAGGCACGCCCGGCACCGGTCCGACCGCGGGCCCGGTGAGTGGTTCGACGGGCGGCTCGGACACAGACCCAGCCTGCCACCTCGCCGCTGCCGCCGCTGGAGGGAGGTCGGTTGGTCGCGTCGCGCTATCGCAGCTCCTGGACGATCCGGCCCCCTCGCTCGTCGACCGTGACGGTCGCCAGCGCACCGTTGACCAGCGGCAGGTGGGGTGGCACGTGCCCTATCTCGAGGTCGAAGACGATCGGCACGTCCAGGCGCCCGAGTGCGTCGAGCACCGCCTGCTCCTGCGTCATGCCGGGAGCGTCGGGCGCTCGGGTGCGGCCGATCAGGATCGCCCTGGCGTGCTCGAACCATCCGGCGAGCCGGAGCGCGTGGAGGTTGCGGCAGATGTTCAGGGCGTGGTCCTCGGCGGCCTCGAGGTAGACGATCAACCCGTCAGCGGCGTGGGCGGCGCCGAGCGCGGCCACGTCGCCGTACGGCGTCCCGGCGAGGTTGGCCACCGTCTCGATGCATCCGCCGATGAGTCGGCCGCTGAGGTCGAGAGAGCGCGCGCCGTGGAGTCGCCAGCGGCCCACGCCGGCCTCCCGCCACGAGACGGCCCTCGGGTCGTCCTCGAAGCGCCACCAGTTCGTGACCAGCCCCGATTCTCGCTGCAGGTGGGGTCCGGGTCCCGCCGCGAGCTCCCGCCACGACAGCAGCCCCGCCGGCACGGCGTACGGCGTGTCGGCGAGGTTGTCTACGTGTAGCGTGGCCCAGCCCAGACGAGTCGTCAGCGGAAGCAAGAGGGTCGAGAGGTCGGAGTACCCCACCAGCCAGGTCGGTTCTGCCGCGGCGAGCCGCTCCCAGTCGAGGAGGTCGACCAGGTCGATGGCCGTCTCGCCGCCCCACGGAGGCAGCACGCACCGGATGTCGCGGTCGCAGAGCATCGCCGTGAGCTCGGCTGCTCGTTCCTCGGCGGGAGCGGAGGTGACGCCCGTCCCGTCCATGCACTCCCCGACGACAACGCCGTATCCCTGAGCGCGCAGCCACTCCACGCAGAACGTCACCCGTTCCGCCCCTGCGCCTGTTGCGCCGGCCGAGGGGGCAGTGATCGCGATGATGTCGCCTGGGCGGAGCGGCGCCGGGAAGCGAATCATTCCTCGATCCTGTCACCAGCAGTATCTGCGCCTCGCCGTGCCGGTAGGCCAGCGGGCGTGTGGGGCCGGCCGGGCCAGCGGCGTCGCAGGGGCGTCGAGCTCAGATGCGGGTGCGGTACGTCGCCCCGTCGGGGTCGGTCCACTCGTAGTCGCCGCCGGGGAGACGGCGGTAACGCCACGCCGTAAACGTTTTACACCGGTGATGCCGTCGACATAACGGCGCCAGATTCTCCGGTCGGGTCTGCCCGGGTGGGCCGCCCTCCTCGATCGGCAGATAGGGCTCGGTGTGATCGAGATCGCAGGACCTGGCGTCGCGGTCGCACCTCGGGAACACACAGTGCCGGTCCCGTTGGATG
>JBQCCW010000139.1:0-2233 GCA_051961835.1 Marmoricola sp.
GGGCGTGTCATCGCTGCTCCCTTCGCCACGGCTTGGGGGTGCGGATCTCGGGGTGGACGCCGCTCGCGCCCGCCGGTGGGGGCCGGCGGGCGCGAGCAGAGGTTCAGCCAGCGGGCGGGTGGGCGGCGACGACGGTCTGGAAGGCGTGGTCGATCTGGCCGCCGAGCGTCCCCACGACGGTGACGATCACCGCGGCGATGAGGGCGACGATCAGGCCGTACTCGACGGCGGTGGCGCCCCGCTCGTCGTCGGTGCGGGCGGCGAAGAAGGTCTGCAGGGCGACAAAGAGCTGCGTCATTTCGGTGTCCTTACGTGATTCCAATGGGAGGACCGCCCGAGCGGCAGGCCGTTGTCTAGCAAGCGACACGCCGAAAGAAACAGTGGTTCTGTCCGATTCGCCCGAACTGGGCGGACCGGTTTACGGAACTTCGGCCAGGGCCGTAACTTCTGTGACACGTGCTCGTCGGAGGGGCCCACGTTGCCAGAGGGGCCCGTGAGACAGCCCTTTCGGGCTATGGTGCCTAGCCCGAAGAGGCCACCGGCATTTCGGAACGCGGGCTTTCTCTTCGAACAGTGAAAACGCGCCGACCTCGGCGCCGCCGAGGCGCGCGAAACGGACACCCTTCCGGAAAAAATGTCCGGTTAGTGGCGGCTTGTCGGCGGTGTCCCACTGCCTGGCGTAGACCACCGGGCCCCAACTGGGCCATCGATATCCCCGGATCGCGGGGCCGTCCCTAGCGTCCTCCGATGTGAGCGCGGCAGGGGGTCGCGCCGAAGACTCAGGGGGACTTCCTCATGCTGCACACCGCAATCGACCGGGCCCGCCGGGTCCGCCGCTCCGGCCAGGCCGGCTTCACGCTCATCGAGCTGCTCATCGTCATCGTGATCCTCGGCGTGCTCGCCGGGATCGTGGTGTTTTCGGTGTCGGGCATCACCGATCGCGGGACCAAGGCAGCCTGCCAAGCTGACGTCTCGACGGTCACAACGGCCGTCGAGGCGTACTACGCACAGAACGGGTCATACCCGAAGGCGGACGGAGACCTCGAGGGCTCGTTCCTTCACGGCACCATGCCGAAGGACGTGACGATGGATTACACCAAGACGCCCACTTCCGTGGCAGGCAAGGGCTGCTGAACCGACCTTCCGGGAAAGGCCGCCGGCTCGACGGCCTTTCCCGGAACGAAGCTCTTCAGGGGGAGGCTTCATGTTCCACCATCTGCACACCATCGGTGACCGCGTCGACCGGCTGCTCGCGGCCCTGTGGGACGTCCGGGGCACCGACCTGCTCCTCACCGTCGGGATGCCGCCGATGCTCAGGGTCGACGGCGCGCTCCAGCCGGTGGCCGGCGAGCCGGCGCTCACCACCGAGGACACCGACGCCCTGCTCGGCGAGGTGCTCACGCTCGAGCAGCGCGCCGCCTGGCAGACCCGCCACGAGTACGACTTCTCGTTCTCCTGGCGCGAGCAGGCACGCATCCGCGGCAACGCCTTCACCCAGCGCGGCATGACCGCGGTGGCGCTGCGGATGATCCCGCGGGAGATCCCCTCCCCTGACGACCTCGGACTGCCCGACGTGCTCCGCACGCTGTCGCTCCAGCACCAGGGCCTGATCCTGATGACCGGCCCGACCGGCTCCGGCAAGTCGACGACGCTGGCGTCGCTGATCGACCTGATCAACACCCACCGCGGCTGCCACATCATCACCGTCGAGGACCCGATCGAGTACGTCCACGACCACAAGCGCGCCGCGGTCAACCAGCGCGAGGTCGGCACCGACACCGCGACCTTCCAGCAGGCGCTGCGCTCGGTCCTCCGCGAGGACCCCGACGTCCTGCTGGTCGGCGAGATGCGCGACCTGGAGTCGATCGCGTTCGCGCTCACCGGCGCCGAGACCGGCCACCTGGTCTTCGCGACGCTGCACACCAACGACACCGCCCAGTCGCTGGGCCGGATGATCGACGTGTTCCCCGCCGAGCAGCAGGCGCAGATCCGCGTCCAGCTCGCCGCGGCGCTCAGCTGCGTGGTCTACCAGCGGCTGGTGCCGAAGATCGGCGGGGGCATGACCGCGGCGTACGAGGTCCTTGTGGCCACGCCGTCGGTGCGCAACCTCATCAAGGAGGGCAAGACGCACCAGTTGCGCAACTCCCTGGTGACCGGCGCCCGCGACGGCATGAACACGCTCGAGCACTCGCTGTCCCGGCTCGTCCAGGACGGCGTGATCGCCGAGGAGGAC
>JBQCCW010000140.1:0-3710 GCA_051961835.1 Marmoricola sp.
CCATCGCCTCGAAGACCGGCCGGAGCCGGGCGACCTGATCGGCGTCGCCGCCGACGAAGATCTGCAGGCGGCCGGTCGCGGCGCCGACCGCCAAACCGCAGACCGGGGCGGCGAGCACGACGATGCCCCCGGCAGCGGTTCGGCGGCGGACATCGTCGGCGACGGCCGGCACCGACGTGGACATGTCGATCCAGGTGCCGCCGTCCGGCAGACCGGCGAGGATGCCGGCCGGCCCGTTGACCACGTCGTTGACGATCGCCGGGGTCGGCAGCATCGTGATGACCAGGCCGGTTGCGGCCGCGACTCCCGCCGCGAAGTCGGCGATCTCCGCGCCCAGGGCGGCGTACTCCTCCAACACCTCCGGCCGGGTGTCGTGGACGACGAGCTCGAACCCGGCCTTCAGCAGGTTCCGGGTCATCCCCGAGCCCATGCTGCCGAGTCCGATGAAGCCGACGCGGGTCGGCGTGCTGTCTTGCATCTGAGGGGTGTTCCTTCGAGGGTGGAGGGAGCCGACGGTCAGCCGGCGGGTGTGTAGAAGGGGTTGTGCACGCCGTCGCGGGCGTCGAGGACGTCCTGGGCCCCCGGGAGTCCCTGGACGCCGTTGCGCAGCGCGGTCGCGGTGGCCTTGCGGTTGTTGAGGTAGACCTCCTCGGCGTCGTGGGCCGAGGGGTTCACCCAGACGGCGCAGATCAGCACCATCTGGTCGAGGTCGAGACCGTTCAGCGTCCCGTCGGCCAGCGCGTCGGCGACGCCGCCGGCGACGCCGGCCTGCGCCGGGCCCCAGATCATCAGGCCGTGGTCGTCACCCTCGGGGGCCGCCTTGGTGACGAAGAGCGTCGGCGGCTTCACCGGTACGCCGGGCTGCAGCACGGCCATGAACGGGACATGGCCGGGGCTGGGAGTGGCCAGGGCCGTCGCCCACGCCGTCCCCACCGGCCCGAGCCGGCTGCCGAGGACGGTGTTGATGTGGGCGGCGTTGGCTCCGGATCCGATGAACGACTCGCCGACCTGGTAGACGGGATCGCTCACTTCAGGAGTCCGTGCTGGGCGAGGAAGTCGTGGGCGATGTCCTGGGGGTCCATGCCCTCGACGTCGGCCTTGGCGTTCAGCTCCTGCATCTGCTCGGTGGTGAGCAGCGGGGAGAGCTTGCCGACGATGTCCTTGATCGCGGGGTACTTCTTGACGATGTCGGCCTTCATGGTCAGCGCCCCCTGGTAGACGGGGAAGAAGTGCTTGTCGTCGTCCATCACCGTGAGGTTGAGGGCCTTGATGCGGCCGTCGGTGGAGAACACCTCGCCGAAGTTGCAGTCCTTGCCCTTCTGGGTGGCGGTGTAGATGACGCCGGTGTCGAGGAGCTTGACGTTGCTGGCCGGGACGTTGATGTTGTAGGCCTTCTTGACCCCGGGCCAGCCGTCGTCACGGGTGCTGAACTCGCTCTCGATGCAGAACGTCTGCTCGTTGGTCGGCAGCTTGGAGACGTCGCTGAGCGACTTCACGCCGAGCTGTTGGGCCTTGTCGGAGCGGACCGCGAACGCGTAGGTGTTGTTGAACGGCGCGGGGTCGATCCAGGCGATGCCGTTCTTGGCGTCGGCGGCCTTGACGGCCTCGAACTGCTTCTCGGGGTCGGTGATCGGCTTGGTGTTCTTCAGGTAGGTGATCCAGGCGGTCCCGGTGTACTCCCAGTAGCCGATGAAGTCACCGTTGGTGAGCGCCTGGCGGGTGTTGGCCGAGCCGACGAGCTTGGTGTTGACGTCGACGTTCGCGCCGTGGGCGTTGAGCAGGTCGCCCGTCATGTAGGCGAGGATGTACTGCTCGGAGAAGTCCTTGGAGCCGATGGTGCCGGTGAGCCCCTTGAGCTCCTCGCCGGCGCTGCCGGAGCTGGAGCTGCCCCCACCGCACGCCGCGGTCGACGCGAGCATGGTGAGTCCGAGGAGGGCGGTGACGATCTTCTTCATCATGTTCCTTTGTGGGTGGGCGGGAGGGAGCAGCCGAGGCGGCGCAGGGCCGCCACGGCGAGGTGGTGCGGGATCTTCAGAGGCCGCGCGGGCGCGCGACCTCCTCGACCAGACCGGCAAGCCAGTCGATGAGGATCGCGATGGCGGCCACCAGGCAGGACCCGACGATGAGCACCGGGTAGCGCTGGAGCTTGAGGCCGTTCACGATCATGTCCCCGAGACCGCCGGCGTTGATGAAGGTCGCGATGGTCGCGACCCCGACGGCGAAGACCAGTGAGGTGCGCAGGCCGGCGAGGATCACCGGCGAGGCGAGAGGGAGCTCGATGCGGCGCAGCACCTGCCAGCGCGTCATCCCCATGCCGCGGGCGGACTCGCGGGTGGCGGCGTCGACCTCGGCGAGGCCGGTGAGGGTGTTGCGGAGCACGGGCAGGAACGCGTACGCGACGAGCGCCACCAGCGCCGTGGTGAAGCCGGTCTTCCACGCGATCGCGAGCAGGATGACCACGCCGACGGCCGGGGTGGCCTGGCCGATGTTGGCCAGTGCCAGCACCACCGAGCGCAGCACCCTCGACCGCGCCTCGTGGATGAGCGTGCCGATCGGGATCGCGAGCACCGCGACCAACGCGGCGGCGGCGAAGGACAGCTCGAGGTGCTCGCGCACTCTCGCGACCAGGTACGTCGTGTTCAGCGTGCGTTGCTCGATGGAATCGAGGTGCTGGGACTTCACCCAGAGCATCAGCACGAGCAGGGCGATCGCGACGAGGACGGGAGTGAGCAGCACCCGCGTCGGGGTGAGCCCGCTGCCGGAGGAGCCCAGCAGCATCGTCCGCTCGTCGCCGGGGTCCGCCTGCTCCGCGGGATCGCCGGACCGGGCCTCGCGACCGCGTGCCGGGGCCTGGAGGCTCATGACGCGGTCACCTGCTCGCGGGGCGAGCGGCTCAGCGCCGCGGAGATGTCGGCGTGGCGGAGCCGGCCGAGCGGCGTACCGCGCTCGTCGACGATGGTGAGCGCGTCGGCGCCAGTGACGACGAGCAGGTCGAGGGCGTCGCGCAGTGTGGCGGTCGCGGCCAGAGTGGGCCGCTCGCCGCCCTCGGCGGGGGCGAGCCGGGCCGCGGTGACCGGAAGCAGCGCCAGCCGCTTGAGGGCCGCGCCGGAGCCGATGAACGAGGCGACGTAGTCGTTGGCGGGCGCGGCGAGGATGGCGTCGGGGGTGTCGAACTGTTCGATGTGGCTGCGCTCGCTCAGCACCGCGATCCGGTCGCCGAGCCGCACGGCCTCGTCGAAGTCGTGGGTGACGAAGATAATCGTCTTGCCGATGTCGGCCTGCAGGCGCAGGAACTCGGCCTGCAGCTTCTCGCGCGTGATCGGGTCGGTCGCCCCGAAGGGCTCGTCCATGAGCATGACCGGCGGGTCGGCGGCGAGCGCGCGGGCGACGCCGACCCGCTGCTGCTGCCCTCCGGAGAGCTGGCGCGGGTAGCGCTGCGCGAACGTCCCGGGGTCGAGCTGCACGGTGCGGAGCAGCTCGTCCACGCGCTCGGCGATCCGGGCCTTCGACCAGCCGAGCATCTTGGGGACTGTGCCGATGTTCTCGGCGATCGTGCGGTGCGGGAAGAGACCGATCTGCTGGATGACGTAGCCGATGTGGCGACGCAGCTCGTTCGGATTGAGCGAAAGGACATCCTTCCCGTCGATGCGGATGCTGCAGGATGTCGGCTCGATCAGACGGTTGACCATCTTCATCGTCGTCGTCTTGCC
>JBQCCW010000141.1:0-14983 GCA_051961835.1 Marmoricola sp.
GCCCCGCCGGTGCCGCGGGGGTGGGGCCGGGGGGGTGGGAGCGCGCCCGCCCCCCGCCCCCCGGGGGGGGGCGGGTCGCCGCGGGGGTGGGCGTCGACCCGGCCGCGGTCGGTGAGGAGGTGTCGGCGGTGCTCGCGCACGTGCTGGAGGCCGCCGGGCTGGCGGTGCCCGACGTGCGGGCCGTCGGCGCGCACAGCGGCCTCGCCGGGCGCGACGGGCGGCACACCGAGGCGCTGAGCCGGATGCTCGCCGAGATGCAGTCCGTCGCGCGCGCTCATCCGCGGGGAGCCTGGTGAGCGCGGCGCGAGCAGCGACCCGGGCCGACCCCGGGGCGGTCGCGGGCGCCGTCGCCGACCCCGAGATGCCGATGCTCACCCTCGCCGACCTCGGGGTGCTGCGGGAGGTCACCGTCGAGGACGACACCGTCACGGTGGCGATCACGCCGACCTACTCCGGGTGCCCCGCGATGGCCACCATGCGCGACGACCTCGTCCACGCCCTCCGCGACGCCGGCTGGACACAGGTGGCCGTGGAGGTCCGGCTCCACCCCGCGTGGTCGACCGACTGGATCACCGAGCGCGGACGCCGGGCGCTGCACGAGCACGGGCTGTCCGCTCCTGGTCCGGCTCCCGCACGCGGAGGATCCGTCCCCCTCACGCTGCTGCCGACCCGCCGGGCACTGCGTTGCCCGCGCTGCGGCTCCGGCGCCGCCGTGCTCGTCTCGGAGTTCGGTCCGACGGCGTGCACGGCTCTCTACCGCTGCCAGGACTGCGCCGAGCCGTTCCAGCACGTGAAGGAGATCTGAGATGACGACCTCCACGGTCGCCCCCCGAGCCACCGCGCGTGCGGGCAGGGGCGCCTTCCACCGGCTCACCGTCGCGGCCGTCGACCGGCTCTGCGACGACGCCGTGGCGGTCACCTTCGCGGTGCCCGAGGAGCTGCGGGCGGCGTTCGCCTTCGCCGCCGGGCAGTCGCTGACCCTTCGCCGCGTCCTCGACGGAGTCGAGCACCGCCGCTCCTACTCGCTCTGCGCGCCGGCGGGCGCGGCGCCGCGGATCGGCGTACGCGAGATCCCCGACGGGCTGTTCTCCTCCTGGCTGGTCCACGACCTGCGTCCCGGCGACGTGGTGGAGGTGCAGGAGCCGTCCGGGTCGCTGCGCGCGGACCCCGACGCCGGCGGCCGGCACCTGTGCATCGCGGCCGGCTCCGGGATCACGCCGATGCTCTCCGTGGCCGCCACGGTGCTGCAGCACCCGGACGCGCAGGTGACACTGATCTACGGCAACCGCACCAGCGGTTCGGTGATGTTCGCCGAGGAGCTCGCCGACCTCAAGAACGCTCACACTGCCCGCTTCGAGCTGGTCCACGTGCTCTCCCGGGAGCCGCGCGACGTCGAGCTCTTCTCCGGGCGCCTCGATGCCGACCGGCTGCGTGCGCTGCTCGCCGCGCTGGTCCCGCTCGAGGGGATCGACCACGTGTGGCTGTGCGGGCCCTTCGGCATGGTGGCCGATGCGAGAGCGGTCCTGGGGGAGCTGGGCGCGCCGGCCGACCGGGTGCACGTGGAGCTCTTCTACGTCGACGAGCCGCCGCCGGAGGTGCACCGGCAGGAGGCGGTGGTCGAGGGTGCGACCAGCACGGTCACGATCTCGCTCGACGGGCGGACGACCGTGAGCGCCGTACCGCGCTCGGCCACGATCCTCGACTCCGCGGCGACCGTCCGCCACGACCTGCCCTTCGCCTGCAAGGGCGGCGTCTGCGGCACCTGCCGCGCGCTGGTCGTCGAGGGGGAGGTCGACATGCGGCGCAACTACGCCCTCGACGACGACGAGGTGTCGCGCGGGTTCGTGCTCACCTGCCAGAGCCATCCGGTGAGCGCTACGGTCGCCGTCGACTTCGACGCCTGATCCGCTCCCGAGGAAGGTGATCGCGTGACCGAGGACCGGATCGCGACCCGCAGCACCGCCCACATGCTGGCGAGCGACGCCGCGAGCGCGATGCTCGGGATCCGCCTGCTCGAGGTCGGCCCCGGCCGCGCGCTGCTCGGCATGACGGTGCGTGCCGACATGGTGAACGGCTGGGGGCTCTGCCACGGCGGACTGATCGCCTCGCTCGCCGACAGCGCCTTCGCCGTGGCGTGCAACAGCCGCGGACGGGTGACCGTGGCCGCGGGGTTCGACGTCGTCTTCGTGGAGTCCGGTCGGATGGGCGACGACCTGATCGCCACGGCGCGCGAGGTGTCGCTGCGCGGTCGCTCCGGGGTGTACGACGTGACCGTGCGGCGCGCGTCCGACGACGTCGTGGTCGCGGAGTTCCGGGGCCGCAGCCGCGCCACGGGGCGGATGAACCCGGCGGTGGTCGACCCGGCCGACGGCTAGCGTCGCAGCAGCCCGTCGAAGGCGAGCGTGGCCACGGTCTCTGCGAGCTGGTCGGGAGTGAGCGTGCCGCCCGGGCGGTACCACTCGACGAGCGAGTTGACCGTGCCGAAGAGGAGCCGGCTGATCGCCTCCGGGGCGATGTCGTCGCGCAGCGAGCCCTCGGCGACCGCGTCCCGCACGAGCCGGGTGAGGGTGTCGTCGATGACGCGCCGGCGACGCAGCGCCTCCTGCTCGACCGGGCTGTTGCCGCGCACCCGGAGCAGCAGGGTGACCGAGGGCAGGTGGGCGACGAGCACCAGCACGGACTGCGCGACGGTGGCCCGCAGTCGCATCGCCGCCGTGCTGTCGGCGTGCGTGGCGACCGCGGCGTCGATCGTCGAGGACAACGCGGTGAGGGCCTCGTCGAGGGCGGCGGCCAACAGGTCGTCCTTGCTCGCGACGTGGTGGAAGATCGCCGACTTGGTGAGGCCGAGGTCGCGGGCGAGCTCCGCGACGCTGGTCGCGTCGTACCCCCGCTCGTTGAACAGCTCGATCGCGCGACGCAGCACCGTCTCCTGGTCGTAGCCGGGGCGCCCGCGCCGGGGCCGGTCGGACTGCTGCGTCACGGCCCGATCCTCGCAGGTCCTTGCCCCGGCCAGCGGTCGCAGGCCATCCTGGACAGGTGTCCAGTCATGTGTCAGGGCGGTCGAGCGCGCTCCGGCTCGATCCCTACGACTACGGGTTCCAGGACGACCCCTACCCGACCTATCGGCGGCTCCGGGACGAGGAGCCGGTGCACCACAACGCCGTCGACGACCTCTGGGTGATCGCCCGCTACGCCGACGTGTACGCCGCGCTTCGTGACGACGCCGGCTTCTCGAACCGTCGCGGGGTCTCCCTCGACGCGTCGGCGTGGAGCGAGGAGGCCCACCGGGTCATGTCGTTCCTGGCCCTCGACGGCGCTGCCCAGAGCCGGATCCGTCGGCTCGTCTCCGCGGCGTTCACCCCCCGGCGCGTGCGCGAGCTGGAGCCGGCGGTGCAGCGGCTGACCGACCACCACCTCGACGCGATGCTCGCGCGCCACCGCGAGCACGGCGAGGCCGACTGGATCGCCGATGTCGCCGGGCTCCTGCCGATGGACGTGATCAGCCAGATGATGGGCGTGCCCGCGTGCGACCGCGCCGAGGTGCGGCGGCTCGCGGACCTGGTGGTGCACCGGGAGGACGGTCTGCGGGACGTGCCGCCGCGCGGGATGGAGGCGGCGCTGACCCTCATGGGCTACTACGCCGCGATGGTGACCGAGCGGCGCCGTCGACCTGCGGACGACCTCACGTCGGCGCTCCTCGCCGCGGAGGTCGCGGGCGACCGGCTGAGCGACGAGGAGGTGCGGGCGTTCCTGTTCCTCATGGTCGTGGCGGGCAACGAGACGACCACCAAGCTGCTCGGCAACGCGCTCTTCCATCTCGCCGCGCACCCCGACCAGCAGGCGGAAGTGCTTTCCGGTGCGGCCGGCCTGGTGCCGGTCTGGATCGAGGAGACGCTGCGGCACGACACCTCCAGCCAGATGCTCGCCCGCTACGTCGTCGAGGACGTCGAGGTCGCCGGCACGACGATCCCCGCGGGCGCCAAGGCGCTGTTGCTGCTCGGCTCGGCGAACCGGGACGAGCGGGTGTTCACCGCGCCGGACGCCTTCGACCTTCACCGTGATCCCGCCGAGCTCGGCCGGTCGCTGAGCTTCGGCACCGGGCGGCACTTCTGCCTGGGCGCGCACCTGGCCCGGATGGAGGCACGCGTGGTCCTCCAGGAGCTGGTGCGCCGCGTCGCCGACGTCACCGTGCACGCGGACCGGGCGGTGCGCGTGCACTCCACGAGCGTGCGCGGGTTCGCGTCCCTGCCGGTCGGCTTCGTCGAGCGGACGGTGGCCTGATGCTGCGCGTCGGGTTCGTCGGGCTCGGCGCGATCGGGAAGCCGATGGCGCTGCGGTTGGCGGCGGCCGAGGGCATCGAGCTCACCGTCTTCGACCGTGAGCCGCAGCCGCTGGCCGCGCTGGAGGAGGCCGGGGCGTGGGTCGCCTCGAGCGTCGCCGAGATCGCCGCGCGCGTGCAGGTGCTGTGTGTGATGGTCCGCGACGACGACCAGGTGCGGGACGTCCTCGGGCAGGTGCTCGCGGCGTCGCCCGAGGAGCTCGTCTTCGTCATCCACGCCACCGTCGCTCCGGACACGCCGGCCCAGCTGGCCGACACCGCCGCGAGGCACGACGTACGCGTCCTCGACGCGCCGGTGAGCGGCGGACCCCAGGGCGCGGCGGAGGGCAGCCTGGCCGTCATGGTCGGGGGCGACGAGGCGTCCGTGGCGCTGGCGCGTCCGGCCCTCGAGGCGATCGGCTCCCTGGTCGTCCATGCCGGAGCGGTGGGCGCGGGGACGCGCTTCAAGCTCGCCCGCAACCTGCTCCACTTCGCGTCCTTCACCGCCGCGACCGAGGCGCAGCGGCTCGCCGAGGCGGCGGGACTCGACCTGCGGGACCTGGCCCGGGTGGTCCGGCACACCGACGCGATCACCGGGGGACCGGGCGCCGTCATGCTCCGGGAGACCACCGCGCCCGTCCCGGCCGGCGACCCCTGGTACGACCTGCTCGGGCACGTGGTCGCGCTGGGAGAGAAGGACCTGTCGTTCGCCCTCGAGCTGGCCGACGATCTCGCGGTCGAGCTGCCGCTGGCCCGGCTGGCCCGTGAGCGTCTGGCCGAGGGACTCGGGGTCCCGCCCGCGTCGTCCGCGGCGCCGTAGGCTGGACGCGTGTCCAGCCCGCCGTCGACGCTACCGCGTCGCGGCCTCAACGCCCGGCAGGTCGAGACGGTCGAGCGGCTCTTCGACGCGGCCGCCGAGCTGGTCGAGGAGAGCGGCTACGAGGTCCTCACGATCCGCCTGGTGGCGGGGCGGGCCGGGGCGTCGGCGGCGACCGCATACACCTACTTCTCCTCCAAGGACCACCTGGTCGCGGCGTTGTTCTGGCGCCACGTCGCCTCCGCGCCGGTGCCGGAGCCGCCTCCCGGCCTCGACCCCGTCGGGCGGCTGCAGCACGTCGTGGTGCACCTCGCCGCGGTGATGGCCGCCTCCCCGGCCCTGGCCGCGGCCGCCACCAAGAGCCTGCTGGGCTCGGACCCGGCAGTCGCGGAGCTGAGGCTCCGGCTGGGCGGTCACTGGCACGCGCTCTTCGCCGGAGCCCTCGGGGAGGCGGCGTCACCGGTGCTGCTGGACACGTTGACGGACGCCTTCGCCGGCGCCCTCCTCCAAGCGGGCATGGGGATCCTCGACTACGCCGACCTGGGCCCGCGGCTGGAGAGCGCCGTCGCGCTCATCGCGCGCGGTGGTCGCCGCGTCAGCTGAGCGTGGCGGTGTCGATCACGAAGCGGTAGCGGACGTCGGAGGCGAGAACGCGCTCGTAGGCCTCGTTGATCTCGTCCGCGCCGATGACCTCGACCTCCGCACCGATGCCGTGCTCGGCGCAGAAGTCGAGCATCTCCTGGGTCATCGCGACGCCGCCGATGAGCGAGCCGGCGAACGAGCGTCGACCGTTGATCAGCGAGAACGCGTTGACCGGCAGCGGCTCGGGCGGTGCGCCGACGTTCACCAGCGTGCCGTCGACGGCGAGCAGGCCGAGGTAGGCGTTCATGTCCAGTGGCGCGCTGACGGTGTTGATGATCAGGTCGAAGGTGCTGCGCAGCTCCTTGAACGTGGACCGCTCCGAGGTCGCCCGGTAGTCGTCGGCGCCCAGGCGCAGCCCGTCCTCCTGCTTCTTCAGCGACTGCGACAGCACGGTGACCTCCGCGCCCATCGCGTGGGCGATCTTGACCGCCATGTGACCGAGACCGCCGAGGCCCACCACCGCGACCTTCTTGCCGGGACCGGCGCCCCACTTCTTCAGCGGCGTGTACGTCGTGATGCCGGCGCACAGCAGCGGCGCGGCGGCTGCCGGGTCGATCCCCTCGGGCACGGAGAGCACGAAGTCCTCGTCGACCACGACGTGCGTCGAGTACCCGCCCTGGGTCGTGGTGCCGTCGACGTCGGTGGCGGCGTAGGTGCCGATCATCCCCTTGACGCAGAACTGCTCCTCGCCCGCTCGGCAGTTCACGCACTCGCCACAGGAGTTCACCATGCAGCCGACGCCCACCCGGTCGCCCACGGCGTGGCGGGTCACCTCGCTGCCGACCTCGGTGACGGTGCCGACGATCTCGTGACCCGGAACGACCGGGAACGGCTGGGGGCCCCAGTCGCCGTTGACGGTGTGGATGTCGGAGTGGCAGATGCCGGCGTACTCGATCGCGATGAGGACGTCCTGGGGGCCGACCTCCCGGCGCTCGATCGTCAGCGGGGCGAGCGGCTCGCCGGCCGCGGGTGCTGCATAGGCATTGACCTGCATGGGGTTCTCCTTCGTCGTGGTGTGGAACGCTGGGGGCGATGCAGACCTTCCTGCCCTACGCCGACTTCGAACGCTCCGCGCGCTCTCTCGACCGTAAGAGGCTGGGCAAGCAGCGCGTGGAGACGATCCAGGTGGTGCGGGGGCTGGTGGTGCCGGGGTACGGATGGCGCCATCACCCGGCGGTGCTGATGTGGAAGGGCTACGAGGAGGCACTCGGCCGCTACGGCCTCACGACCTGCGAGGTCTGGACGGAGCTGGGCTTCGGCGACACCTGCGCGGCGACGATCGCCACCGACCTCGCCGCGGCGGGCGTCACCCGGATCCGCAGCCAGGCCGAGCTGGCCGACGCCGGAGCGCTGCCGCCGTGGCTGGGCGACGAGGCGTTCCACCGCAGCCACCGGTCCTCGCTGGTGCGCAAGGATCCCGACCACTACCGGGCGCTCTTTCCCGACGTGCCCGACGACCTGGAGTACGTCTGGCCGGTCCGGGCGCCCGGGAAGGTCTGAGCGGCTCAGCTGCGCGCGACGTCGTACAGGTCGAGCACCTGGGCGGTCGAGGACAGCACGTCGGCAGCGGCCTCGGGGTCGGCGCCCAGGTCGGTGCCCCAGCTCGGGATGAGCTTCTCGATCGCGGGCGCCCAGTCGCGCATCTGCGCGGGGAAGCAGCGGCCCATCACGTCGAGCATCGCGGCGACCGCCGTCGAGGCGCCCGGCGAGGCGCCGAGCAGGCCCGCGATGGACCCGTCGGCGGCGGTGACGACCTCGGTGCCGAACTGCAGCACGCCGCCCTTGCCCGGGACCTTCTTGATGACCTGGACGCGCTGGCCGGCGGTGATCTTCTCCCAGTCCTCGGCCCGTGCCTCGGGGTAGAAGGCGCGCAGCTCGGCGAGCTGGTCCTTGCGCGAGGCGAGCAGCTGGCCCACGAGGTAGACCACCAGGCTCAGGTTGCGCAGACCGGCCTGCACCATCGGCACGACGTTGTGCAGCCGCACCGACTTGAGCAGATCGAAGAGCGAGCCGTTCTTGAGGAACCGCGGGCTGAAGCCGGCGTACGGGCCGAACATCAGGCTCGGCTTGCCGTCGACAGTGCGGGAGTCCAGGTGCGGCACCGACATCGGCGGCGCACCGACGGCGGCCTTGCCGTATGCCTTGACGCGGTGCTGCGCCACGACCTCGGGGTTCGTGGTCCGCCAGAACTCACCGGACACCGGGAAGCCGGCGTAGCCGCGGATCGCGGGGATGCCGGCCCTCTGTAGGAGGGTCAGCGCCTGCCCGCCGGCACCGACGACGACGAACGGCGCGGTGGCCTCGAAGCGGCGCTCGCCGGTGCCGGCGATGCGGACGCCCTGCACGCGCCACTGCTCGCCGACGCGGGTGATGTCGCGGACCTCGATGCCCAGCGCGAGCTCGAGGTCCCCGGTGTCGGTGAGGCCGGAGATGAGGTGCCGGGTGAGCGAGCCGAAGTCGACGTCGGTGCCGGCCATCGCTCGGGTGGCGGCGACGGGCTCGGAGGGGTCGCGGCCTTCGATGAGCAGCGGCGCCCACTGGGCGATGACGGCGGGGTCGTCGCTGAACTCCATGCCGGCGAAGAGCGGGTGGTCGGCCATCTGCGTGTAGCGCCGGCGCAGGTAGGCGACGTTGTCGGCGCCCCACACGAAACTGACGTGGGGCGTCGGGTGGATGAACGCGGTGGGGTCGGGCAGCCGGCCGGCCTCGACCAGCGCGGCCCACAGCTGGCGGCTCAGCAGGAACTGCTCGTTGACGGTGACCGCCTTGGAGATGTCGACGCTGCCGTCGGCGAGCTCGGGGGAGTAGTTGAGCTCGCAGAGGGCGGCGTGGCCGGTGCCCGCGTTGTTCCAGGGGTCGGAGGACTCGCGCGCCAGCTCGGGCAGCCGCTCGACCAGCGCGATCCGCCAGGTCGGCTCGACCTGGTGCAGGAGCGTGGCGAGGGTGGCGGACATGATGCCGCCGCCGACGAGGAGCGCGTCGTACGGCGTACTCCGGATGGTGCTGGACTGGTCGGCGCTGCTCACAGCGGAAGGCCTCCTCGGCGACGGGTGCACAGACACGGTGCCCGTTACAACTATCCGGACTCCCCGATTGCTGCCCGAATGGACTGAGACGTCCGACACGTCCCCGACTCACCGGGGGCCGACGGCTGCGGCAGGATGGCCCTGTGAGCGCCTACTGGATCAGCATCTACCGAGAGATCAGCGACCCCGACAAGGTCACGGCGTACGGCGAGCTGGCCGGCCCCGCCCTCCGGGCGGCGGGTGGGCGGTTCCTGGTCCGAGGGGTGCCTGACCAGGTCTACGAGGCCGGTGAGACCACGCGCACCGTCGTCATCGAGTTCGACTCCGTGGAGGCGGCGAAGGCGGCTCACGACGGCGCGGCGTACCAGGACGCTCTGGCCGTCCTGGGCGACGGCGCGGTGCGGGACCTGCGACTCGTCGCCGGCGCCGAGTGAGCGCGGCCCCCTGACGCCACACACCCCGCGGGCGCCCACCATCCGCAGCGCGATAGCGGCGTAGGAGTCGGCCAGCTGCGCCGGTGACCAGGAGCGGTTCTCCCGGTACCACCGGGCGATGTCGATGCCGAGCGAGAGCAGCGCGGTCGCGGCGATGCGCGGGTCGGGGCAGTCGAACCGGCCCTCGGCGACCCCGCGCTCGACGAGGGCGTACAGCTCCGCGCTGATCGCCCGGCGCAGCCCGGTGATCTCGCGCGCGTGTGCGGCGCTCAGCGCGCCCAGCTCGTAGTTCACCACCCGCGCGGAGGTGTTCTCCTCGGCGTGGTGGAGTGCGAAGGACCGGACCACGGCGTGCAGCTGCGTCTCCGGGTCCTCCGCCGAGGCGATCGCCGCGCGCACCAGCGCCAACGTGCGCTCGTGACCGCTCCGCGAGATCTGGTAGAGCAGCTCCTCCTTCGAGCGGTGGTGGACGTAGACGGCCGCCGGGCTCATCCCGGCAGCCGCGGCGATGTCGCGGGTCGTGGTGGCGTGGAAGCCGCGCTCGGCGAACGCCGAGATGGCGGCGCGCAGGAGCCGTTCGCGGGTGTCGTCGCCGCGGGGCATGGGCGCTCCTTCCGGGTGCGGCACCGTTGACGTCCTTCGTGCCGCGGGGCAGAGTAGAGCGCAGCGTACTAAGCAAGCGCTTAGTTTCGGAAGATCCGGCGAAGGAGAGCGTGTGGGCAACGGGCGGTTCGAGGGTAGGACAGCGATCGTCACGGGAGCCAGTCGCGGCATCGGTCTCGGCATCGCCGAGCGCCTCGTGGCCGAGGGCGCGCGGGTCGTGCTCACCGCCCGGAAGGCCGAGGCGCTGGAGGAGGCGGTCGCCGCGCTCGGCGGCCCGGAGGTCGCGGTGGCGGTCGCCGGCAAGGCCGACGATCCCGCGCACCAGCAGGAGGCCGTCGGCCGGGCGCTCGGGGAGTTCGGCAGCCTCGACCTGCTCGTCAACACCGCGGGGATCAACCCGGCCTACGGGCCGATGATCGACCTCGACCTCGGCGCGGCCCGCAAGATCGTCGAGGTCAACTGCCTGGCCGCGCTGGCGTGGACCCAGGCCGCGCACCGCGCCTGGATGGCCGCGCACGGCGGCGCCGTCGTCAACGTCTCCTCCGTCTCCGGCGTGCGGCCCGCCCCGGGCATCGGCATGTACGGCGCCAGCAAGGCGATGCTGATCTCGATGACCGAGCTGCTCGCCGTCGAGCTCGGGCCGGCGATCCGCGTCAACGCCGTCGCCCCCGCCGTGGTCAAGACGAAGTTCGCCAGCGCCCTCTACGAGGGCCGCGAGGAGAAGGTCGCCGCCGCCTATCCGCTCAAGCGCCTCGGGGTCCCCGAGGACATCGCCGGCGCCGTCGCGTTCCTGCTCTCCGACGACGCCGCCTGGCTCACCGGGCAGACGCTCGTGCTGGACGGGGGCGTCACGCTGGCCGGAGGCGGCGAGTGAGCGCCGACGTGCAGGGCAAGGGCGTCGTCGTCACCGGTGCCGCCGGCGGCATCGGCCGGGCCCTGGCGGCCCGGCTGGTCGCCGAGGGCGCGCGCGTCGTGGTCAACGACCTCGATCCCGCGCGCACCACCGCCGCCGCCGAGGAGATCGGTGCTCACCCGATCGCCGGCGACGGGGCGTCGGAGGCCGGCATCGCCGCGCTGGTCGAGGCCGCGCGCGCCCACCTGGGCCAGATCGACATCTGGTTCGCCAACGCCGGCGTCGTCCGGGGCATCGGGCTGGACGCGAGCGAGGCGGAGTGGGCCGCCAGCTGGGAGGTCAACACGATGGCGCACGTGCGCGCCGCGCGGTTGCTCGTCCCGGCCTGGCTCGAGCGCGGCGAGGGGCGCTTCGTGGTCACCGCCTCGGCCGCGGGCCTGCTCACCTCGCTGGGCAGCGCGACGTACTCGGTCACCAAGCACGGCGCCGTCGGGTTCGCCGAGTGGCTCTCCGCGACCTACCGCCACCGCGGCCTGGTCGTGCAGGCGATCTGCCCCGAGGGCGTCCAGACCGACATGCTCGCCGCCAGCGGCCCGATGCAGGAGCTGCTCGTCGCCGACGGGGCACTGGCCCCCGAGGACGTCGCCGCCAGCGTCTGGGAGGCGCTCGGCGACGACCGGTTCCTGATCCTTCCCCACCCCCAGGTGGCCGGCTACTACCGGGCGCGCGCCGAGGACACCGACCGCTGGCTGGGCGGGATGAACAAGCTGCAGCGCTACCTGGAGAGCAAGGAATGAGCGAAGCCCCTCCCGGACTCGACCTCGATCGGTTGGGCTCCTGGTTCGCCGACAACGTGCCCGCCGCCGGGGGCCCGCTGACCGCCGAGCTGATCGCCGGCGGCAAGTCCAACCTCACCTACGTCGTCACCGACGGCACCCGCGACTGGATCGTGCGCCGGCCGCCGCTGGGCCACGTGCTCGCCACCGCCCACGACATGGCGCGCGAGTTCCGGGTGATCACGGCCCTGCGCGACACCGCCGTGCCCGTGCCGGCCACCTACGGGCTGTGCACCGACGACAGCGTGCTGGGGGCGCCGTTCTACGTGATGGCGCGCGTGCCGGGGACGCCGGACCGGCGCGCCGAGGAGCTCGAGGCGCTCGGGGAGGAGCGCACTCGGGGCATCGCCGAGCGGCTGGTCGACACGCTCGCCGCGCTCCACGCCGTCGAGCCGGGGGCCGTCGGGCTCGCCGACTTCGGTCGACCGGAGGGCTACCTGGGTCGCCAGGTCGCGCGGTGGAAGAAGCAGCTCGACGCCTCCCACAACCGCGACCTCCCGCTGGCCGACGAGCTGCACGCGCGCCTCGCCGCCGACGTACCGCCCGAGTCCGCAGCCGGCATCGTGCACGGCGACTACCGCCTCGACAACGTCCTCGTCGACGAGCAGGACCGGCTGCGGGCCGTCCTCGACTGGGAGATGGCGACGCTCGGAGACCCGCTCTCGGACGTCGCGCTGATGATCGTCTACAACCGGCTCGGCGCCGCCGCCGACAGCAACGCGGTCACGAATGTGTCCGCCGCGTCGGGCTTCCTCGACGAGCGCGCCGTGATCGAGCGGTACGCCGCCGGGAGCGATCGGGACCTGTCCCGCTTCGGCTTCTACCTCGGGCTGGCGACGTTCAAGCTCGCCGCGATCCTCGAGGGCATCCACTACCGCTACCTCCACGGCCAGACGGTCGGGGAGGGCTTCGCAGAAGTCGGCGAAGCGATCCACCCCCTGCTGGCCTCGGGCCTCGACGCACTCAAGGAGAGCTACTGATGGACTTCGCCTACGACGCCCGCACCGAAGAGCTCCGCGCCACGATGACGGACTTCATGGAGCGCCACGTGCGCCCCGCCGAGCCCGTGTTCCACGAGCAGGTCGAGCAGCTCGACGACCGCTGGGCGTGGGACTCCGTGCCGGTGCTCGCCGAGCTGCGCGCCGAGGCCCGCGAGCGTGGCCTGTGGAACCTCTTCCTTCCCGGAGAAGAGGGTGGCGGCCTCACGAACCTGCAGTACGCCGCGGTCGCCGAGATCTCCGGCCGCAGCGCGCACCTGGCGCCGCCGGCGATGAACTGTGCGGCCCCGGACACGGGCAACATGGAGGTGCTCTCCCAGTTCGGCACCGAGGAGCAGAAGCAGCGCTGGCTGCAGCCGCTGCTCGACGCCGAGATCCGCTCCGCGTTCGCGATGACCGAGCCGGACGTCGCCTCCTCCGACGCCACCAACATCTCCACGAGCATCGTCAAGGACGGTGACGAGTACGTCCTCAACGGCCGCAAGTGGTGGATCACCGGCGCGATGAACCCCAACTGCAAGGTCTTCATCGTGATGGGCAAGACCGACCCGTCCGCCGACCGGCACCGGCAGCAGTCGATGATCCTCGTCGAGCGCGACACCCCCGGGCTCGAGATCGTGCGGGGCATGCACGTGCTCGGCTACGACGACCACGAGCACGGCGGTCACGCGGAGCTGCGCTTCACCGACGTCCGCGTCCCCGCGAGCAATCTCATCGCGGCCGAGGGCGCGGGCTTCGCGATCGCCCAGGCCCGACTCGGGCCGGGCCGGATCCACCACTGCATGCGCTCGATCGGCGTCGCGGAGCGGGCGATCGAGCTGATGTGCGCCCGCGTCGAGGGCCGGGTCGCGTTCGGCAAGCCGCTGTCCCAGCAGGGCGTGATCCGCGACTGGATCGCGGAGTCCCGGGTGCGGCTCGAGCAGCTCCGGCTGCTGGTGCTCAAGGCCGCCTGGCTGATGGACACCGTCGGCAACAAGGCCGCGCACACCGAGATCCAGGCGATCAAGATCGCCACGCCCGCCACCGTCGAGTGGATCCTCGACAAGGCGATCCAGGCCCACGGCGCCGGTGGCCTCTCCCAGGACTTCCCGCTGGCCAACATGATCGCCGGCATCCGGACGCTGCGGTTCGCCGACGGCCCGGACGAGGTCCACAAGAACGCCCTGGCGCGCGCCGAGCTGCGCCGGCAGGCCGCGGCCCGCGGGGAGTGACGCGTGCTGCCTGACGATGTACGGAACCGCATCGACGTCTTCCTCGCCGAGCACGACCCCGTCACCACGGATCGGCTGGAGTTCCTCCGCGCCCGCTACGACGCGGGTCTCGCCTGGGTCGCCTTCCCCGAGGGGTACGGCGGGCTGAGCCTCTCCCGCTCCCTGCAGCGCGACGTGGACGCGGCGTTCGCCGCCGCGGGCGCACCCGACAACAAGCCGCACAAGAACGGCATCGGCCTCGGCATGGCGGCCCCCACGATCCTCGCTTTCGGGACCGAGGAGCAGAAGCAGCGACTGCTGCGGCCGCTGTGGACCGGTGAGGAGATCTGGTGTCAGCTCTTCAGCGAGCCCGGCGCCGGCTCCGACCTGGCGAACGTCTCCACCCGCGCCGTGCGGGACGGGGACGCCTGGGTCGTCAACGGACAGAAGGTGTGGACCTCGGGCGCGCAGAACGCGCGGTTCGCGCTGCTGGTGGCGCGCACCGATCCCGACCAGGCCAAGCACTCCGGCCTGACGTACTTCCTGTGCGACATGACCGACCCCGGCGTGGAGGTCCGGCCACTGCGGCAGATCACCGGCGAGGCGGAGTTCAACGAGGTCTTCCTCACCGACGTCCGGATCCCCGACACGATGCGGCTCGGCGCCGAGGGGGAGGGCTGGCGGGTCGCCACCGCCACCCTCAACAGCGAGCGGGTCGCCATCGGCGGCCATGTCGGCGACCGGGAGAGCGGCATGATCGGCCGCGTCGCACGGACCTGGCGCGAGCACCCGGACACCCACACGCCCGAGCTCCGCGACCGTCTCAGCCGCCTCTGGGCGGACGCCGAGGTCGCCCGGATCACCGGCATGCGGCTGGGCCAGAGGCTCGCCAGCGGCCACCCCGGCCCGGAGGGAGCCGCGATGAAGCTCTCCTTCGCCCGCATCAACCAGGAGCTGTCCGGTCTGGAGCTGGAGATCCTCGGCGAGGAGGGTCTGCGCTACACCAGCGAGCCCGGCTGGGAGATGGTGCGACCCGACCGGGTCGACTTCACCGGTCGCGACGCGGTCTACCGCTACCTGCGCGCCAAGGGCAACTCCATCGAGGGCGGGACCTCGGAGATCCTGCGCAACGTCGTCGCGGAGCGGGTCCTCGGCCTGCCCGGCGAGCACCGGGTCGACAAGGACCGGCCCTGGAAGGAGCTCCGCAAGTGAGCGACACGCTGGACCTGCTGCCGACCGAGGTCGAGGCCGACCTGCGCAGCACCG
>JBQCCW010000142.1:0-2088 GCA_051961835.1 Marmoricola sp.
GCAACGACCTGCTGGCCGCCCTGGCCGGCGACCACGGGCTGCCGGTGGTCGCGACCGGCAACGTCCACTACGCGCGCCCGGCGGACCACCGGGTCGCGGACGCGATGGCGGCGGTGCGGGCGCGGCGCAGCCTCGCGGAGATGGACGGCTGGCTGCCGGCCTCGGGGGCGGCATGCCTGCGGTCGGGCGAGGAGATGGCGCGGCGGTTCGCCCGCTACCCCGGCGCCGTCGCGCGCAGCGTCACGCTCGCCGACGAGGTCGCCTTCGACCTGCAGAAGGCCACGCCGCGGCTGCCGAAGTTCGTCCCCGACGGGTGGACGCCGGCCGGGTGGCTGCGGCGCCTCGCCGAGGAGGGGTTCGCGGAGCGCTACGCCGGCACGCCCTGGGCGCAGGAGGCGCGCGGGCCGGCGTACGCCGCCGAGGAGCTCGACCGGCTGACCGCGCTGTTCGGGCACGAGAACGTCGCGGTCGAGCTCGTCGACCACGGCTTCCCGACCGACTCCGCGCGCAACGACCTGCTGGCCGCCCTGGCCGGCGACCACGGGCTGCCGGTGGTCGCGACCGGCAACGTCCACTACGCGCGCCCGGCGGACCACCGGGTCGCGGACGCGATGGCCGCGGTGCGCGCGCGGCGGAGCCTCGCCGAGATGGACGGCTGGCTGCCGGCGTCCGGCGCGGCCTGCCTGCGGTCGGGGGAGGAGATGGCGCGGCGGTTCGCCCGCTACCCGGGTGCCGTCGCGCGCAGCGTCACGCTGGCCGACGAGGTGGCCTTCGACCTGCAGAAGGCCACGCCGCGGCTGCCGAAGTTCGTCCCGGACGGGTGGACGCCCGCGGGGTGGCTGCGGGAGCTGGCCGAGCGCGGGTTCGCCGAGCGCTACGCCGGGGCGCCGTGGGCGCAGGAGGCGCGCGAGCGGATGGAGCACGAGCTGCGGATCATCGCCGAGAAGGACTTCGACGGCTACTTCGTCATCGTCCACGACATCGTCGCGTTCGCCCGGTCCCAGGGGATCCTCTGCCAGGGCCGCGGGTCGGCGGCGAGCTCGGCGGTCTGCTTCGCGCTCGGGATCACCGCGGTCGACCCGGTCTTCTACCGGCTGCCGTTCGAGCGGTTCATCTCCAAGACCCGCGAGGAGGAGCCCGACATCGACGTCGACTTCGACTCCGGGCGGCGCGAGGAGGTGATCCAGTGGGTCTACGACCGCTACGGCCGGCACAACGCCGCGCAGGTCGCCAACGTGGTCGGCTACCGGCCGAAGATGGCGGTCCGCGACGCCGCGAAGGCGCTCGGCCACTCCCCGGGCCAGCAGGACGCCTGGTCCAAGCAGGTCAACAGCTGGACCCGGGTGGAGGTCTCCGGCAACGACGGGGTGCACGACGTGCCGCGCCCGGTCGTCGACCTCGCCAACGCCTTCCTCGGGGCGCCGCGCCACCTCGGCATCCACTCCGGCGGCATGGTGCTCACCGAGCGGCCGATCGGCGAGGTCGTGCCGATCGAGCGGGCCCGGATGGACGGGCGGACCGTGCTCCAGTGGGACAAGGACGGCTGCGAGTTCATGGGCCTGGTCAAGTTCGACCTGCTCGGGCTCGGGATGCTCAGCGCGCTGGACCACATGATGTCGATCGTCCGGGAGCACCTCGGCGAGGACTGGCAGCTGGCGACGATCCCCAAGGAGGAGCCGGCGGTCTACGACATGCTCTGCCGCGCCGACTCCGTCGGGGTGTTCCAGGTCGAGAGCCGGGCCCAGATCGGCACGCTGCCGCGGCTCCAGCCGCGCGAGTTCTACGACCTGGCCATCGAGATCGCGCTGATCCGACCCGGGCCGATCCAGGGCGGCGCGGTGCACCCCTACGTGCGGCGGGCGACCGGGCGCGACCCGGTCGAGTATGCCCACCCGCTCCTCGTTCCCGTCCTCGAGCGCACCAAGGGCGTCCCGCTGTTCCAGGAGCAGCTGATGGACATGGCGCGCGTGCTCGGCGACTGCGACCGCGACGAGGCCGACCTGCTGCGCCGCGCGATGGGGTCCAAGCGCGGCGTCGAGCGGATCGAGTCGGTCAAGGCCAAGCTGATGTCGGGCATGGCCGCGAAGG
>JBQCCW010000143.1:0-7931 GCA_051961835.1 Marmoricola sp.
TCTCCACCGGCGTCGGCTTCTTCGACCACATGCTCGACGCCTTCGGGCGGCACGCGCTGCTCGACCTGAGCGTGCAGACCGACGGCGACACCCACATCGACGCCCACCACACGGTCGAGGACACCGCGATCGTACTGGGAGAGGCGCTGCGCGAGGCGCTGGGCGACAAGCGGGGCATCCGCCGCTTCGGCGACGCCACCGTGCCGCTCGACGAGGCGCTGGTGCAGGCGGTGGTGGACGTGTCCGGTCGCCCCTACTGCGTGCACACCGGCGAGCCGGAGGGCCAGCAGTACGTCCTCCTCGGCGGCTCCGGCGTCGGCTACCTGGGCTCACTGACCCAGCACGTGTTCGAGACGCTCGCCTTCCACGCCCACCTCGCGCTGCACATCCGCGTGCTGTCGGGGCGCGAGCCGCACCACCTCGTCGAGGCGCAGTACAAGGCGTTCGCCCGCGCCTTCCGCGACGCCGTGGCGATCGACCCGCGCGAGACCGGAGTGCCCTCCACCAAGGGACGTCTGTGACGTCTGTCGTCGTCCTCGACTACGGGTCGGGCAACGTCCGCTCGGTCCTCCGCGCCCTGGAGCGGGCCGGTGCCGAGGTCACGCTGACCGCGGACCGTCCGGCGGCCCGGGAGGCGGACGGGCTGGTCGTGCCCGGCGTCGGGGCGTTCGCCGCGTGCATGCAGGGCCTGCGCGCGGTCGGCGCGCCGGAGGTGATCGGCCGTCGCCTGGCCGGGGGCCGCCCCGTGCTCGGCGTCTGCGTCGGCATGCAGGTGCTCTTCGCCCGCGGCGTCGAACACGGCGTGGAGACCGAGGGGTGCGACGAGTGGCCGGGCGTGGTCGAGCGCCTGCAGGCGCCGATCGTCCCGCACATGGGTTGGAACACCGTCGAGGTGCCCGCGGGCAGCCGGCTGTTCGACGGCGTGGAGAGCGAGCGCTTCTACTTCGTGCACTCCTACGGAGTCCGCGACTGGACGCTGGTCACCAACGGTCGCACCGAGCCGCCGCAGGTGACGTGGACCCAGTACGGCCCGCCAGGTGCGGGAGACCGGTTCGTGGCCGCCGTCGAGAACGGTCCCCTCACCGCGACGCAGTTCCACCCGGAGAAGTCCGGCGACGCCGGGGCGCACCTTCTCCGCAACTGGGTCCGGTCGCTCTGAGCCGCGCTGAGACCGCGCCGAGCCGGCGCGCAGCGCTGGTTAGGGTCGTCCCATGACTGCCACGCCCCACCTCGAGCTGCTGCCCGCCGTGGACATCGCGGGCGGTCAGGCCGTCCAGCTGGTCCAGGGGGTCGCGGGCTCGGAGAAGCGCTTCGGCGACCCGGTGGAGGCGGCCCTGCGCTGGCAGTCCGCCGGCGCCGAGTGGCTCCACCTCGTCGACCTCGACGCCGCCTTCGGCCGCGGCGACAACCGCGAGCTGCAGGCGAGGATCGTCGGAGCGCTCGACATCAAGGTCGAGATGAGCGGCGGGATCCGCGACGACGCCTCGCTGGAGGCCGCGATGGCGACCGGTTGCCGGCGGGTCAACATCGGCACCGCCGCGCTCGAGCAGCCGGAGTGGTGTGCGCGCGCGATCGCGACGTACGGCGACCGGGTCGCGATCGGCCTCGACGTCCGCGGTCGCACCCTGGCCGCCCGCGGGTGGACGCGCGACGGCGGCGACCTCTACGCCGTGCTCGCGCGGCTGGACTCCGAGGGCTGCGCCCGGTACGTCGTCACCGACGTCAACAAGGACGGCATGCTGCAGGGGCCGAACCTGCAGCTCCTCGGTGAGGTGTGCGCCGCCACCGACCGCCCGGTCGTGGCGTCCGGGGGGATCACCGAGCTGGCGGACCTCGAGGCCCTGACGGGCATGGTGGCGCAGGGCGTCGAGGGCGCGATCATCGGCACCGCGCTCTACGAGGGCCGGTTCACCCTCGAGGACGCCCTCGCCCTGACCTGGCCCGGTCGCCCGGCTCGGTCCGGCTCATGAGCCTGGCCGTCCGGGTGATCCCCTGCCTCGACGTCGACGGCGGCCGGGTCGTCAAGGGCGTCAACTTCGAGAACCTCCGGGATGCGGGAGACCCCGTCGAGCTCGCGCGGCGCTACGACGCCGAGGGCGCCGACGAGCTGACGTTCCTCGACATCTCGGCCTCCCACGAGGGCCGGGCGACGACCCTGGAGATCGTCTCGGCGACCGCCGAGCAGGTGTTCATCCCGCTCACCGTGGGCGGCGGGGTCGGCTCCGTCGACGATGTCGACCGGCTCCTGCGGGCCGGGGCGGACAAGGTGGCGGGCAACACCGCGGCGGTCCGCCGTCCCGAGCTCGTCGCGGAGATCGCGGACCGCTTCGGCAGCCAGGTCCTGGTGCTCTCCGTCGACGCCCGGCGCGCGGCCGGCACGGACTCCGGCTTCGAGGTCACCACCCACGGCGGCCGGCGCTCCGCGGGGCTCGACGCGGTCGCGTGGGCGGCGCATGCGGCCGAGCTGGGTGCGGGAGAGATCCTGCTCAACGCGATGGACGCCGACGGCACCACCGACGGCTTCGACCTGGCGCTGATCGCCGCCGTGCGCGCCGCCGTCAGCGTCCCGGTGATCGCGAGCGGGGGAGCCGGAGCGGTGGGTCACTTCCCCCCGGCGGTCGACGCCGGAGCCGACGCGGTGCTCGCGGCGACCGTCTTCCACTTCGGCACGCTGCGGATCGCCGAGGTCAAAGAGGGGTTGAGGGCGACCGGCCACGAGGTGCGCTGACACCTGCGGCGTGCTGCCGGCTCAGCCGGGCACCCAGCAGTAGCCGTACCGCTGCCCGGCCTGCCACTGCGGGCGGGTGGGCCACTCGAAGCTCCACGTGTACTTCAGCGAGCCGTGGGAGCGGTTGCGCGCCACGTCCTGGCACCGGCTGTTCGCGTCGGCCGTCGCAGCCCGCCCCCGGAACCGGGTGCCGGAGGGGAGGTCGAGGGTGGCCACCGCCTGCCAGGCATGCCGCTGGGAGCAGATCACCCGGCGGAAGCGGGCGGCCGTCGGGGCGGCGGTGCCGCAGGTCCCCCAGCTGTCCAACGCGCCGGGACGGTCGAGCACTCCACGCATGTGCGTCGCGAGCGGCGCCAGCCGGCCCTGGTCGGCCAGGGCCACCACGTCGCACCGGAACCATCGGGCGCCCAGGTCGCCCTGCTCGACCGAGGGCGCGAACCAGACGGCCTGCAACCGGCTGAGTCGGCGGGTCTCCTGTGAGCCCCCGACGTAGCGAGCCAGTCCGGCCGGGCAGCGTCGGGCGAGCTGGTCCTGGACGGCCTGGGAGTCCACCGCCAGGAGGTGTCCGCCGGCCAGCAGGTGGAGCGTGCCGACCGCATAGGTCACCGCGGTGTGCCGCGCGCTGCAGGGCACCCCGGAGGTGGTGTCGGTGGGACTGGTCGCGACCGCGAAGGTGAGCCGGTGGCAGGACCCGACCTGCGGGGCCGCAGACGGCGCCGGGGGAGAGGTCGTCGCCGGGGCGGGAGTGGTGGGGCTGGCCGAGGCGGTGCTGTCGGCGTGCGGACCCGTGCCCGAGGCGCAGCCGGCGAGGGCGAGGAGGCACACCAGCGTGCCCGCGAGCGCGGTGACGCGTCCGGGCATGGCGGGGGTCCTCCTGGAGGCGGTCGTCCGGCTCATCGGGTGGTCTGCGCCCAGCAGATGGCCCGGCGGTTGCCCGCCTGCCACTCGGCACGGTGGAACCACGTGTACGCGTAGCCGTAGTCGAGGCTGTAGTTGGCCCATGCTCCCACCTGGTCCGAACAGTAGTCGCGGGCCATCACCTCCGAGCGGCGGTCGCCGGGGTAGGGGTCGTGCGGCTGGCCGAGCTTCACGGTGGCGATCGCGCGCCACTGGTGGGGCTGCGAGCACGCGACCTTGGGCGATCCGGCGAAGGTGGCGCCCTGGGCGCACAGCGCCCACGCGTCGGGCCGCACCCGGCCGAAGAAGCCCTTCAGCGGTGTCGGGAGGTCACGCAACTCGGTGGCGTCGCCGGGCCCCCCGACCACGTCGCAGCGGAACCACCGCGCGCCCTTCGCCCAGGCGGCGGTGCTGGGTCGGAACCACGCCCAGCTCATCCGGATGCGCATCGCGAGGCTCTCGTCTGCGCCCAGGTAGCGCTCGAACGCGGGCTCACAGGTGCGCAGCACGTAGGAGCCGTGCCGGCGGTCGTCGTACTGCTGCCCGGTGCTGGCCGGGAGGGTGCCGACGAGGAACGTCTGGGCGGTGTGCCGGTCGGTGCAGGGCACGGTCGCCGTGTCGTCGGCGTGCTGGGTGAGCTGGGCTGCGGTGAGCAGGCGGCACGCGCCGGTGTCGGGGGCGCGGGTGCTCACCGCGGCCGGACGTGATCCGGCCCCGCATCCGGCGAGCAGCATCAGCGGGCCCACGAGGGCGAGCACGAGCGCGCGACGGCTCATGGCGGCATCCCTCCCGCTCAGGTGACGAGCAACGCAGCGATCGTAGCGGCGAGCTCGTAGACCCGGTCGGCGTGCACCCCGTCGACCTCGCCCATCGCCTCCAGGACCTCGAAACCCTGACGCCAACCCAGGGCGCCGGTGAGGGAGAGCACCGAGCGCACCGCTCCGGTGGTGTCGTAGCGGCCGTGCACGTAGAGGCCGAACGGCCTTCCCTGGGTGCGGCCCTGGGACCCCGCGGCCGCACCGCTCGGGTCGAGCGCGCCCCCGACCTGAAGGAACGTCGAGTCGAAGAAGTGCTTGAGGGCCCCGGACATGTAGCCGAAGTTGGCCGGGGTGCCGAGCACGTAGCCGTCGGCGCGGAGCACGTCGTCCGCGGTCGCCTCCAACGCCGCGCGCACGCGGACGTCGACTCCGTCGATTGCCTCGTCGGAGGCGCCGGCCACTGCGGCGTCGGTCAGCACCTGCATCGAGCGGGTGGGGGAGTGGTGCACCAGCAGCAGCGTCGGCATGGTTCAGACGGTACGGCTCGGCGGTCAGCGGCTCTCGAGCACGGCCTGGGCGGCGTTGTGACCGCCCAGCCCGCTGACCGCGCCGCCGCGGCGGGCACCGGACCCGCACAGCAGCACCGAGGGGATCTCGGTGGCGACGCCCCACCGCTGCGCCGGCGTATCCAGGGCCTCGCGGGTCGAGGCCCACGGCCAGCTCAGGTCGCCGTGGAAGATGTGGCCGCCGGGCATCGCCAGCTCGCGCTCGATGTCCTGCGGCACCTTCGCCTCGAGGCACGGACCCTGCGGTCCGTGCAGCACGCAGTCCATCAGCGGCTCGGCGAGATGCTCGTCGAGCGCGGCCACCGCCCGACGGACCGCCTCGTCGCGGGCGGCGGCGTCGTCGGCGAAGAGCCCTTCGGGCATGTGCAGGCCGAAGTACGTGAGAGTGTGCGCGCCGGTCTCAGCGAGCGGGCCAAGGATCGAGGGATCGGTGAGCGAGTGGCAGTAGTACTCGCCGGGCGGGACGCGCGGGACCTCGCCGCGCACCGCCTCGGCGTAGGAGGCCGCCAGCGCTTCGTAGCCCTCGCCGACGTGCAGCGTCCCCGCGAACGCCGTCTCGGGGTCGATGCCCGAGCGAAGCCGCGGCAGCCGGCTGAGCAGGAGGTTCATCTTCAGCTGGGAGCCGCGCGGCTTCGTCCCCGCCTCCGGCGCCTCGCCCAGGAGGATCCGCAGCACCCAGGGGGCGACGTTCGACAGCACTCGGTGGGCGCGCACCTCCTGCTCGCGCTCGCCGTCGTGCCAGCGCACCGTCGCGCCGTCGGCCTCGGCGGCGATCGCGCTCACGCCGGCCCCGGTGACGAGTTCGGCGCCGGCGCGATCCGCCGCACCCGCGAGCGCGCCGGTGACCGCGCCCATGCCGCCGACGGGCACCCGCCACTCACCGGTGCCGTTGCCGATGAGGTGGGAGAGGAAGCAGCGGTTCTGGATCAAGGACGCGTCGTGCAGGTCGGCGAAGGTGCCGATCAGGGCGTCGGTGGCGACGACGCCGCGCACCAGGTCGTCGGCGAAGCGCGCCTCGAGGAGCTCGCCGAGGGGCCGCCGCACCAGGGCGTCCCAGAGCGCGGAATCCACCTGGGCCGCCAGCGTCCGCTCGGTCGGGAGCGGGGCGGTCAGCGTCGGGGCCACCACGCCCGCGACCTCCGCCATCTGGGCGTAGAAGGTGCGCCAGGCGTCGTACGCCTCGTCGGAGCCGGTCACCTCGCGGAACGACGCCCGGGTCGCCTCGCCCTCGACGTGCTCGACCAGCAGGCCGGTGGGCCGACCGTCGCGGACCGTGGGCGTGTAGGAGGCGGTGCGGCGCGAGCGCAGCTCCACGCCGAGGTCGAGCTCCCGGGCGATCTGCTCGGGGAGCAGCGAGACGAGGTAGGACCAGCGGGAGAGCCGTGCGCCGGTGCCGGGGAACGCCTCGGTGCTCACCGCCGCCCCGCCGAGGGTCGGACGGCGCTCGAGGAGAAGCGTGCTCAGACCCGCCCGGGCGAGGTACGCCGCGGCAGTGAGGCCGTTGTGGCCTCCACCGACGATGACGACGTCGTAGGACGAGCGGCGTGCTGCAGGCATGGCGAGCACCGTAACGCGGAGCCCGGACCAGCCGGCGAGCGGCGGGAACATTGAAAGCTCAACTACGGTTGTGCTCCTCGAAGGAGGTGGGTGCGATGCCCGCAGTGACCGTGGAGGACCTGACCCTGCTCGACCGGCTCGCCCTGCCGGAACTGGGTGACACCGTGCGGCCGGTGAGACTGGTGAGCGAGGCGCCCCGTGGCTACGAGGGCGAGGGGTTCCCGGTGCGCCGGGCGTTCGCCGGCGCGGACCTGCGCGACCTCGACCCGTTCATCCACCTCGACCAGATGGGCGAGGTGGAGTACGCCCCGGGTGAGCCCAAGGGCACTCCGTGGCACCCGCACCGCGGCTTCGAGACGGTCACCTACATGATCGACGGCGTCATGGACCACCAGGACTCCCACGGTGGCGGCGGGTCGATCACCGACGGCGACACCCAGTGGATGACGGCCGGCAGCGGCCTGCTGCACATCGAGGCGCCGCCGGAGTGGCTGGTCGCCAAGGGCGGTCTCTTCCACGGCCTGCAGCTCTGGGTGAACCTGCCCCGCGCCGACAAGATGAAGGCACCGCGCTATCAGGACATCCGCTCCGGCCAGGTCGGGCTGACGACGTCGGCCGACGCCGGTGCGCTGGTGCGCGTGATCGCGGGCCGGGTCGGCGCCACCGAGGGACCCGGCTCGACCCACACGCCGATGACGATGGTGCATGCCACGGTCGCGCCCGGCGCGCGGCTCGACCTGCCCTGGGACCCGTCGTACAACGCCCTCGTGTATGTCCTGTCGGGTCGGGGCACGGTGGGCGTCGAGCAGCGTCCCGTCCAGACCGGCAGCCTCGCGGTCCTCGGCGCGGGCGACTTCGTCACCCTCGCCGCGGCGACCGCCCAGGAGAGCCGTACGCCGGCCCTGGACGTCGTCGTCCTGGGTGGCCGGCCGATCCGCGAGCCGATCGCCTGGGCCGGCCCGTTCGTGATGAACACCAAGGCCGAGGTGCTGCAGGCCTACGAGGACTTCCAGAAGGGCCGCCTCGGGACTGTTCCGTCGGTGCACGGAGCGCCGACCACGGTCCGGGAGGGCTGAGGCCGCGTCCTCGTGGCGCACAGCCACGCCGTGGGCGACACTGGTTGCCCCGCACGGAACGGGCGGGCAGGCAGAGCGGCAACGGGGGCGGCATGGCGGTGCGAGGTCGATCGCTGGTCGCGGGCCTGAGCGTGCTGGTCGCGCTGGCTCCGACGGCGGCCGGGCAGGCGGCCCCCGAGCCGCACAGCCCTGCCGACGTCCTGGCGCACCTCTCGCTGGCGCAGCGGGTGGGCGAGCTGTTCATGGTCGGCACGCCGGCCACCAGGGCCGACGGCTCCGTGCTCGCGGCGATCCGACAGCGACACGTCGCCAACGTGATGCTGACCGGGCGCAGCCACGCCGGTGTCGA
>JBQCCW010000144.1:0-41007 GCA_051961835.1 Marmoricola sp.
TGGGTGGCTGTCACCGGCTGGGCACTGATCGCCGTCGCGACGCTCGGCGCGTTCAGCACGCTGTCGACGCCCGCCCGTCGAGGGCTGGTCATCGCGCTGGCCGACATGGCGGCCCTGGGCGTCCTCCGCCTCACGGCGGGATCCGGGATCGCGTTGGCGTTGACGTTCCCGGCGATCTGGCTGGGCCTGCAGCGACGCCGGCACGGCTTCCTCATCGCGCTGGTGGCCACGGCGCTGACGATGCTGCTGCCGGGGCTCGCCCAGTCCGGCGTCACGGGCACCACCTTGTCGCGCGCCGTGCTGATGCTGCTCACCATCGCGCTGTGCGCCGGCACCGCCGCCGCTGCCTCCGCGGCCTGGGCCCGTCAGCGTGCGGTCCTGGAGCAGGCGCGCGCCGACGCCGAGGCCGCCACCGGCGAGCTCCGCGTGCAGCGCCGCCTCCAGGAGGCGGTCGTCACCAGCGCCGACGTCGGCCTGGCCTCCATGGACGTCGCCGGGCGGCTCACCTCGGTCAACCCCCGCCAGCAGCAGATCCTCGCCCTGGCCCGGCCGTACGGCGACGACGGGCCGGCCTTCTTCTTCGCGCCCGACGGGTCCACGCCGCTGCCCCAGGGCACCGACCCGCTCCGACGTGCGGCGGCGGGGGAGGAGTTCGAGGAGCTCCTCGTCTGGGTCGGAGCCGAGCCCGGAGACCGGCGTGCCCTCGTGGTCTCGGCGCGCGCTCTCGAGGAGGGAGGCCGCTTCGCCGGCGCCGTACTGGCGTGTCACGACGTGACCGACCTGCTGCGCGCCATGCGGATGCGCGACGAGTTCGTCGCGACCGTGTCGCACGAGCTGCGCACGCCGATCACCAACATCGTCGGGTACCTCGACCTCGCCCTCACCGACGTCGACGGCATGCCCGAGGAGGCCCGGCCGTTCCTCGAGACCGCCGCGCGCAACGCCCAGCGCCTGGTGCGGCTGGTCAGCGACCTGCTGCAGGTCGGCGACCACGACGCCGGCCTGGAGCTCGAGGTCCGCAACGTCGACCTGGGGGAGATCGTGTCCGCTGCGGTCGCCGCCGCCAGGGAGTCCGCGGACGCGGCCGGGGTGGACCTGAGCATCTTCGCGGCGAGCCCGGTCACCGTGCGCGGCGACGCCCGGCGGCTGCGACAGCTCACCGACAACCTCATCTCCAACGCGGTGAAGTTCAGCACCTCGGGTGACCGGGTTGTCCTGCGCCTCACCGAGCGCGACGCGGAGGCGGTGCTGGAGGTGGCGGACACCGGCATCGGGATCGCCGCCGACGAGATCGACCATCTCTTCGACCGGTTCTTCCGGACCCGCGAGGCGCACCGTCTCTCGGTGCAAGGGGTCGGGCTGGGCCTGGCGATCTGTCGCGAGATCGCGGAGGCCCACGGCGGCTCGATCACCGTGTCGTCGGAGGAGGACCAGGGGTCCCGGTTCGTCGTACGTCTGCCCGTCTCGGTCGACTCCACGGTCTCGACCGCGACCTGAGTCCGCGGGTCGTGGGGGCGACGCCGGCGATCGGAGCGACAATGAGGTGTGCCCCTCTACAGCGACGAAGCGGTGGTCCTGCGCACCCGCAAGCTCGCGGAGGCGGACCGCATCGTCACCCTGCTCACCCGCCGCCATGGTGTCGTGCGCGCCGTGGCGAAGGGCGTGCGGCGCACCAGCTCCCGCTTCGGCTCGCGCCTCGAGCCCTTCACCCACGTCGACCTGCAGCTCGCGGAGGGCCGCAACCTCGACACGATCACGCAGGCGGTCACGATGACGCCTTTCGGCGCCACGTTGGGCGCGGACTACGACCGGTACACCGCGGGCAGCGTGATGCTGGAGACGGCCGAGCGGCTGGTCACCGAGGAGCGGGAGCCGTCCCTGCAGCAGTACCTCCTGCTCGTGGGCGGCCTGCGCGCGATGAGCGCGGGCGACCACCGGCCGGGCGACGTGCTGGCGTCCTTCTTGCTGCGCTCGCTCGCGGTCGCCGGGTATGCCCCTTCCTTCGACGGCTGCGCCCGGTGCGGCCTGGAGGGTCCGCACACGGCGTTCCATCCCGCTGCCGGCGGCGTCCTGTGCGCCACGTGTCGTACGCCGGGCTGCGCGCGCCCGGCCCGGGAGACCGTCCAGCTGCTCGGTGCCCTCCTCGCCGGGGAGTGGCCGACCGTGGACGGTGCCGACACCCGGCACCGTCGCGAGGCGCGGGGCCTGGTGACGGCGTATCTCAACTGGCACCTCGAGCGTGGGTTGCGCTCCCTGCCCCTGGTCGCCGACCAGTGACCGCTTCGATGTCCTCTAGGTTGCGACGGTGAGGAAGCGCCGCCGCCCGACCGCGTCCGTCCGACCGCCGCGCCCGCACCCGTCCGGTGCACGGCCCCCGGAGCTCGCGCCGGCCCAGGTCCCGGGCCACGTCGCGATCATCATGGACGGCAACGGGCGCTGGGCCAGGCAGCGGGGCCTGCCGCGCACCGCGGGCCACGAGGCCGGTGAGCATTCGCTGTTCGACGTGGTCGAGGGGGCCATCGAGGTCGGGGTGAAGGCGATCTCCGCCTACGCCTTCTCCACCGAGAACTGGTCCCGGTCGCCCGACGAGGTCCGGTTCCTGATGGGGTTCAACCGGGACGTGATCCGCCGCCGCCGCGACGAGATGCACGAGCTCGGCGTCCGCGTCCGGTGGGCGGGCCGGGAGCCGCGACTGTGGCGTTCGGTGCTCAAGGAGTTGCGCGTCGCCGAGGAGCTGACGGCCGACAACGGCGTGCTCACGTTGACGATGTGCGTGAACTACGGCGGTCGTGCCGAGCTTGCCGACGCCGCCCGGTCCATCGCGCGGGACGTGGCGGCCGGCCGGCTGCAGCCCGACAAGGTCGACGAGCGCACCTTCGCCCGGCACCTCTACCTCCCCGACCTCGGTGACGCCGATCTGGTCTGGCGCACCTCCGGCGAGCAGCGGCTCAGCAACTTCATGTTGTGGCAGGCGGCGTACTCCGAGCTGGTCTTCACCGATGTGCTGTGGCCCGACGTGGACCGGCGAGACCTGTGGCGGGCGATCGAGACCTACGCGCAGCGCAACCGGCGTTACGGCTCGGCCTGAACCTCGGGACCACCGGCCGCGGCGTCGAGGTTCTGCAACTGCTCGAGGTGCTGGAGGTGCTCGGTGTGGGAGGCGTCGTGGATCTCTCCGACGAGCTCCTCCAGGATGTCCTCGAGCGTCGCGATGCCCAAGGGCGACCCCGTCGCGTCGCGCACCAACGCCATGTGCGCCCCCTTGGCCTGCAGCAGGGCCAGCGCCTGCACCAGCGTCGCGTCGATCGGCACGCTGGCGAACGGGCGGATCCACCGGTCCTCGATGGTCCGCGCGCGCCCGTGCGGGTCGGGCTGCAGGACGTCCTTGACGTGGAGGTAGCCGATCAGGTTCCTGTCCTCGCCGGTGACGGGGAAGCGGGAGAACCCGGTCTCCGCGCACTTCTCCTCCACGTCGGTCGCCCGGGCACCCTCGGGGACCGTCTCCACGACGTCGAGGGGGAGCAGCACCTCGGCGACCGTGCGTGAGGTGAACCCCAACGCTCCGGAGAGCCGTTCGTACTCGCCCTGCTCCAGCAGCCCCTCGCTGCGGGACTCGTCGACCATCGCCTCCACCTCTGCGGCGGTGAAGGTCGAGGTGAGCTCGGTGCGCGGCTCGATCCGGGCCGCCCGGACCACGGCGTTGGCCGCGGCGTCGAGCGCGATCGCGATCGGCTTGAGCACGGTGACCAGCGCCATCATCGGCGGCCCGAGCACCACCGCGGCGCGCTCGGGGCCCGCGAGGGAGAGGTTCTTCGGCACCATCTCCCCGAGGACGACGTGAAGGTAGGTGACGATCGCGAGCGCGACGACGAAGGCGAGCGCGTGCACCCAGGTGGAGGTCAGCCCGACCTGCCGGCCCAGCGGCTCGAGAACGTGGGCGATCGTCGGCTCGGCGACCGCGCCGAGGCCGAGCGAGCAGACCGTGATCCCGAACTGCGCGACGGCGATGACGTGGGAGAGGTCCTCCATCGCGCGCAGGGTGGTCCGCGCCATCCGCGACCCCGCGGCGGCGCGCGGCTCGACCTTGGTGCGGCGCGCGGAGACCAGGGCGAACTCCGAGGCGACGAAGTAGGAGTTGCCGAGCAGCAGCGCGAGCGCGAGCAGCAGGGTCTGGCCGGTGCTCATGACGTGCCCCGCTCGCCGCGACCCTCTGCGGTGACCTCGTCGAGTCGACGGATCGAGAGCCGGTCGACGCGCAGGCCGTCCATCCGCTCCACCCGGAGCTGGGCGTACTCCTGGACCGGCTCGTCCTCGTCGTCCTCGGGGACCGTGGGCGGCAGCGCCACCACGCACTGGTCACCACGGCCAGGGATGCGGCCCAGGGCCCGGACCAGCAGGCCGGCGACGGTGTCGTAGGAGGGGTCCTCCGGCAGGTCGAGGCCGGTCGCGTCGCGCACCTCGTCCGGGCGGAGCAGGCCGGACACGATCCAGGAGCCGTCGGGGCGCTGCCGCAGCCGGGATCGGTAGCGGTCGTGCTCGTCGGAGATGTCGCCGACGATCTCCTCGACGACGTCCTCGAGGGTCACCACCCCGGCGGTGCCGCCGTACTCGTCGGAGACGACGGCCATCTGGAAGCCCTCCCCGCGCAGCAGGGAGAGCAGCGGGTCGAGCCGCAGCGATTCGGGGACGACGGTCGCCGGGACCATGATCTCGCGGACCTGCGTGCCGGCTCGTTCCGCGCGGGGGACCGCGACCGCCTGCTTGACATGCACCGAGCCCACCACGTTGTCGCTGCTGCCCCGGATCACCGGGAACTTGCTGAAACCGGTGGCGGCGGACAGCTCGATGATCTCCTCGACCGGCTCCTCGGCCTCGATCGCGGTCATCCGCACCCGCGGCGTCATGATCTCGCCGGCGGTGCGCGGCCCGAACGCCACCGAGCGTTGCACCAGGTGGGCGGTGCCCGTGTCGAGCGTGCCCACGGAGGCGGAGCGGGTGGCGAGCGAGGCCAGCTCGTCGGAGGAGCGGGCCGAGCGCAGCTCCTCCTGGGGCTCGACCCCTAGTGCGCGAACCAGCGCGTTCGCGGAGCCGTTGAGCAGCCGGATGGGCAGCAGCATCATGCGTGTGAAGCCGCGCATCAGGGCCTGCGTCGCGAGCGCCGTCTCCAAGGGCACCGCGATCGCCACCTTCTTCGGCACCAGCTCGCCGAAGAGCATGGTGAAGACCGTGGCCAGCGCGAGCCCGAGGGCGACCGCCAGAGCGTCCGCCGTCTCGGTGGAGAGCCCGGCGGAGCGGAGCGGGCCCTCCAGCAGCCCGGCGATCGCCGGCTCGGCGAGGAAGCCCAGGGCCAGGTTGGTCAGCGTGATGCCGATCTGGGCGCCGGAGAGCTGGGTGGAGAGCCGGCGCAGCGCCTCCACCACGCCGGCAGCGCGGCGGTCGCCCTCGGCGGCGGCCCGCTCCACACGGCCGCGGTCGACCGCCACGAAGGAGTACTCCGCGGAGCCGAAGACCCCGCACGCGAGGACGAGCGCGATGGAGACGCCGAGCAGCACCCAGTCCATGCCGCCCCATCTTGCCGTGTCCGTGGTGTCCGTGCCCGTGGTGGGGGAACGTGAGAGGCTGGTGGGACGTTCTCGGCACGTCAGGCAGGAGGACCCATGTTGCGGCTGTCGGCCACCGGAGCCACGCACGTGGGACGGGTGCGCGCCGACAACCAGGACTCCGCCTTCGTCGGACCCGACCTTCTGCTCGTCGCCGACGGGGTCGGCGGTGGGGCGGCCGGGGAGGTCGCCTCCGCCACGACGACGTACGCGGTGGCGGCCACGGCGCTGGCCCGCCGCGGCGAGGATCCCACCCGGGTGCTCTCCCAGGCGGTGCGCACCGCCCAGGAGCAGGTGCACCGCGGCGTCCAGGAGGACCCGGCGCGGGAGGGGATGGCAACGACCTTGACCGCGGTGCTCACCGACGGCCGCACCTTCGGGCTGGCGCACCTGGGCGACTCCCGCGGCTACGTGCTGCGAGACGACGAGCTCGTCCGGGTCACCCGAGACCACACCTGGGTCGCTCGGATGGTCGAGGAGGGCCGCCTGGGCGAGGACGAGGCGGCCGGCCACCCCTGGCGCAACGTCGTGACCCGGTCGGTCAACGGCGACCCGGCCCGGCACGCCGACGTGCTCCCGCTCGGCCTGCGGGTGGGAGACCGGGTGCTGCTGGCCAGCGACGGTCTCACCGACCTCGTCGGCGAGCCCGAGATCGAGCGCGTCCTGCTGGCCCGCGACGACGATCCGGCGGTCGAGACCCTGGTCGACATGGCGCTGGACCGCGGGGGGCGCGACAACGTCACCGTCGTCGTCGGCACGGTCGTGGACGGCCCGCAGGTGTGCGCCGACGGACGGCTCCTCGGCGCGGTGGCCGACCCCTCCCACGTCGTCGACCTGGCCGCCGTCCCGGCCGCCTCGCGCACCGCCTGACCGCCGGCCGGGCAGTGGCGGCGAGCCGACGCGGCGCTCTGCCAGACTTCCTGGCCATGAGGGACGTAGAGCGCCCACGACTCGAGGGCTCGGTCGCGGTACGCCAGGGCCGGCGACTGTCGTTCGCCGAGTTCGGCGCTCCGCGCGGAGCGGCGGTCATCTGGATGCACGGCACCCCGGGCGCTCGCCGCCAGGTGCCCTTCGAGGCGCGGGTGTGGGCGCTGGAGCACGACGTCCGCATCATCGGCGTCGACCGTCCCGGTATCGGGTCCTCCACGCCGCACCTCTACCGCGACGTCGCCGACTGGACCGGCGACCTGACGCTCCTGGCCGACGCCCTCGCGATCGACACGATGCGCCTGATCGGGCTCTCCGGCGGCGGCCCCTACGTCCTCGCGGCCGGCGCGGCGCTGCCCGACCGCGTCCACGGCGTCGGTGTGCTCGGGGGCGTGGCGCCGACGAAGGGACCCGACGCCGTGAGCGGTGGCCTGGTCGCCCTCGCCGAGTACGCCGCCCCGCTGCTCACCGCCACCCGGGTGCCGCTCGGATTCGCCCTCGCCCAGGGGATCCGGGTGATCCGGCCGCTCGCCGGTCCCGCCCTCGACGCCTACGCCGCGCTGCAGCCCACCGGGGACAAGGAGCTGCTCGCCCGGCCGGAGTTCCGGGCGATGTTCCTCGACGACCTGCTCAACGGTGCCCGCTTCCAGGTCAGCGCGCCGCTGTCGGACCTGGTGCTGTTCACGCGGCCGTGGGGCTTCGAGGCGGCCGACGTCGCCGTGCCCGTGCACTGGTGGCACGGCGACCACGACCACATCGTGCCGCACGCCCACGGCGCGCACATGGTCTCCCGGCTGCCCGACGCCCGGCTCACGACCATCCCGGGGGAGTCCCACCTGGGCGGCCTGGGAGTGGCCACCCGGGTGTTGGACGGCCTCCTCGAGCTCGGCCCGCGCCGGCGAGCCCGCCAGGCGCCCTGAGCAGACGGCGCGGCGCCGGTTCGGAGCGTTTCGCTGGCGCGGCCGCCTCCGGCGGTGCACAATAGGACCACAAGTTCACAACCGTCACACCCACCTCTGCTGAGGACACCCGAGACCGCTGGGGAAGGCGTATCTCGCGCCGAAGCAAGGAGGTTGGTCATGACACGCCCTAGGACGGATGCAGTGACGCCTGCGGGCACGCCCGGAACGACCCGCGGTGTGCTCTACGTCCACTCGGCGCCGTCCGCGCTGTGCCCCCACGTGGAGTGGGCCGCGGGCGGCGTGCTCGGCGTCCCCGTGAACCTGGACCGGACGCCGCAGCCGGCCCAAGCCGGCACCTACCGCGCCGAGTACTCGTGGGTCGGGGCCGTGGGCACCGCAGCGGCCGTCACCTCGGCGCTGCGTGGCTGGAACCACCTGCGCTTCGAGATCACCGAGGAGGCCACCTCCGGCACCGAGGGTGCCCGGTACGCCTCCACCCCCGAGCTCGGCGTCTTCCACGCCGTGACCGGGCTGCACGGCGACATCATGATCCCCGAGGACCGGCTCAAGGCTGCGGTGCTCAAGGCGAGCCTCGGCGACACGACGCTCGAGCTCGAAGTCGACAAGCTCCTCGGTCGCGCCTGGGACGACGAGCTCGAGGCGTTCCGCCACGCCGGCGACGGCGCCCCGGTGCGCTGGCTCCACCAGGTCGTCTGATCGCCTCGAGTGCGGAAACGGTCGCCAGGGCCACCGTTTCCGCACTCGACTCGCGGCTCAGAGCGGGATGTTGCCGTGGCTCCCGCGGGTGACCAGTCCTGAGTCGGCGATGGCGCGGGCGACGGCGTGCCGGGTGCGGTCGGGGGCGACGACCTCGTCGATGACGCCGATCTCCACCGCCTTGTCGAGTCCCCCGGCGATCCGGGCATGCTCCTCGGCGAGCTCCGCCTCGACCTGAGGACGGATCTCGGGCGCCACGTCGGCCAGCTTGCGCCGGTGCAGGATCCGCACGGCGGCGACCGCGCCCATCACGGCGATCTCCGCGCCGGGCCAGGCGAACACGCGCGTCGCGCCCAGGGAGCGCGAGTTCATCGCGATGTAGGCACCGCCGTACGTCTTGCGGGTGATCACCGTCACCCGCGGCACCACCGCCTCGCCGAACGCGTGCAAGAGCTTGGCCCCGCGACGGACCACGCCGTCCCACTCCTGCCCGACACCGGGGAGGTAGCCCGGGACGTCGACGAGAACGACGAGGGGGATGCCGAAGGCGTCGCACATCCGCACGAACCGGGAGGCCTTCTCCGCGGAGAGCGAGTCCAGGCAGCCCCCGAGGCGCAGCGGGTTGTTGGCGATCACGCCGGTCGTCCGACCGCCCAGGCGGCCGAGCGCGGTGACGATGTTGGGTGCCCACCGCGCGTGCAGCTCCTCGACGCTGCCGTCGTCGAGCAGCCCGGAGACGAGTGGGTGCACGTCGTAGGCCCGTTTGGGCGACTCGGGCAGGTACGACGCCAGGTCGACATCCTCGACCGCCTCCACGTCGAGCGTTCCCTGGGCTCCGAGAAGGTGGGTCAGCGAGCGCGCCCTCTCGAGCGCCTCCGCCTCGCTCTCGGTGAGCACGTGCACGACGCCCGAGCGGCGCCCGTGCGGCTCGGGGCCGCCGAGCCGCAGCATGTCGACGTCCTCGCCGGTGACCGAGCGGACCACGTCGGGCCCGGTGACGAAGATGCGGCCCTCCGGCCCGAGGATGACCACGTCGGTGAGCGCCGGCCCGTACGCCGCCCCGCCGGCCGCGGCCCCCAGCACCACGGAGATCTGCGGGATCGTGCCGGACGCGCGCGTCATCGCGTGGAAGATCTCGCCCACCGCGTGCAGGGAGAGGACGCCCTCGGCGAGCCGTGCACCACCGGAGTGCCACAGGCCGATGATCGGCACCCGGTCGGTCAGGGCGCGCTGGTAGGCCGCGACCACCACCCGACAGCCGTCGGCGCCCATCGCGCCACCCATGACGGTGGGGTCGGAGCAGAAGGCCACCGCGGTGGTGCCCCGGACACGGCCGATCGCGGCGAGCATGCCGCTGGTGTCCACCGGCGTGATCGTCTCGAGCGTGCCCTCGTCGAAGAGCGCGCCGAGCCGGTTCAACGGGTGCCGCGGGTCGTCGGTCTTGGCGGCCGGTGCGGGGGCCTTCTCCGAGGCAGCAGCAACCATCAGCGGTGACCGTCCTTCCACAGTGAACACATCAGGACACGCTCCCGAAGGCCACGGCGACGTTGGCGCCTCCGAAGCCGAAGGAGTTGTTCAAGCCGACGATGTCGCCCTCACGCAGCGCGCGGGCCTCACGCGGGATGTCGAGCTCGACGCGGTCGTCCTGGTCGTCGAGGTTGATCGTCGGCGGCGCCAACCGGTTCTGCAGGGCCAGGATCGTGGCCACCGCCTCCAGTGCGCCGGCCCCGCCGAGCAGGTGCCCGGTCATCGACTTGGTGCTGGTGACGACCGCCTCCTCGGCGTACTTCCCGAGGGTGGCGTGGAGCATCAGGCCCTCCGCGACGTCTCCCAGCGGTGTCGAGGTGGCGTGAGCGTTGACGTGCGCCACGTCGGCGGGATCGATGCCGCCGTCCTCCAGCGCCCGCTGGATCGCGAGCGTGCCGCCGCGGCCCTCGGGCTCCGGCTGCGCGATGTCGTGGGCGTCGTTGCTGATGCCCGCGCCGAGCACCTCGGCGTAGATCCGAGCCCCGCGTGCGCGAGCGTGCTCGAGCTCCTCGAGCACCAGCACTCCGGCGCCCTCCCCGAGCACGAAGCCGTCGCGCCCGGTGTCCCAGGGACGCGAGACCGTGGTCGGGTCGGCGTCGTCGGCGGTGCCGGTCTTGGACAGCGCCATCATGTTGGCGAAGGCCGCCATCGGCAGCGGGTGGATCGCCGCCTCCGTCCCCCCGGCGAGCATGACGTCGGCGCGCCCGAGGCGGATCTGGTCGAGCGCCAGCGCGATGCCCTCGTTGCCGGAGGCGCAGGCCGACACCGGGGTGTGCACGCCGGCGCGAGCACCCACCATCAAACCGATGTTGGCCGCCGGCGCGTTGGGCATCAGCATCGGGACCGCGAGCGGGGAGACCCGGCGGGGGCCCTTCTCCAACAACGCGTCGTAGTTGCTCAGCAGCGTGATCACGCCGCCGATGCCCGAGGCCATCGCGACCCCCAGGCGCTCGGTGTCGAGGCCCGCCCCGCCGTCACCGGCCAGACCGGAGTCCGCCCACGCTTCCTGCGCGGCGACCATCGCGAGCTGCGCCGACCGGTCCATGCGCCGGGCCTTGACCCGGTCGAGGACCGTGGCCGGGTCGACGGCGGCCGTGGCGGCGAGCCGCACCGGCAGCTCGGCGGCGTGGTGCGCCTCCAACCACTCCTCGTCCAGGCGACGGACGCCGGACCTGCCGGCGACCAGCGCCTCCCAGGTGCTGGCGACGTCCCCGCCGACCGGGCTGGTGGTGCCCAGACCCGTGACGACGACCCTCCTGCGGCTCATGTGTGTCCTCCTGGACGGTGATGCGGTGGTGACGGCGGCGGAAGGCTCAGGCGGCCTGGGCCTTCTCGATGAAGCTGACGGCGTCGCCGACGGTCTTGAGGTTCTTGACCTGGTCGTCGGGGATCGTCACGGAGAACTTCTCCTCGGCCGCGACGACGACCTCGACCATGGACAGCGAGTCGACGTCCAGGTCGTCGGTGAACGACTTGTCGAGCTGGACGTCGTCGGCCGGGATGCCGGTGACCTCGTTGACGATCTCGGCGAGGTCGGCGCGGATCTGCTCGGTGCTCATCTGGTGGTGTCCCTTTCGTGGGGTGGTGATGGTGCAGTGGGTGAAGCGATCGGGGGCGGACCCGCTCAGGGGATCCGCACGACCTGGGCGGCGTAGCTGAGGCCGGCGCCGAAGGCGACGAGCAGTGCCGTCTCCCCGGACCGGGCCTCGCCGTCGAGGACGAGCTGGCGCAGGGCCAGCGGGATCGAGGCGGCCGAGGCGTTGCCCTGGTGCGCGATGTCACGGGCGATGCGGACGGTCGGGGGCAGCTTCATCGCCCGTGCCATGGCGTCGATGATGCGCATGTTCGCCTGGTGTGGCACGAACACGTCGAGCTCCTCGGGGGCGAGACCGGCGCGCTCGAGCGCCTCGGCGGCCACCTTCGCCATCTGGTACGACGCCCAGCGGAACACCGCCGCGCCCTCCATGACCAGGTGGGGCATGCGGGGCTCCGCGGAGGTCAGCACCTCGGCCCAGTCCTCGCGGCTGCGGATCAGGTCGTACTGCTCGCCGTCGCTGCCCCACACGACCGGGCCGATGCCCGGGGTGTCCGACGCGCCGACGACCGCCGCGCCGGCGCCGTCGGAGAAGATGAACGCCGTGCCGCGGTCGGTCGGGTCGGTGATCTCCGAGAGCCGCTCGACGCCGATCACCAGGACGTGGCTCGCCGAGCCCGCACGGACGAGGTCGGAGGCCAGCGCGACGCCGTGGCAGAACCCGGCGCAGGCGGCGGAGATGTCGAAGGCCGCGGCGTGGCTGCCCAGGTCGTCGGCTACCGCGCAGGCCAGGGACGGCGTCTGCATGAGGTGGGAGACCGTGGCCACGATGATCGTGTCGAGCTGACCGGGCGCGATCCCGGCGTCCTCGAGCGCCTCGCGCGCGGCGCCGGTGGCCATCACCCGGACGGTCTCCTCGGGAAGCGCCCAGCGCCGCTCCACGATCCCGGACCGCTGCTGGATCCACTCGTCGCTGGAGTCGATCGCCTCGACGACCTCGCTGTTGGGCACGACGCGTCCGGCCCGATAGTGGCCGAGTCCCAGCACCGCGCTGTGGCGCAGGGTCGTGCTCACGCCGAGGGTGCTGCCCGCAGGCACCGTCACAGGCCGACCGCCTCGGGGTGCAGACGGACCAGCGGCTGGCCGGGCGACACCAGGTCGCCGTCCTCGACGAGCCACTCGACGATGGTGCCGCCGTACGGCGCGACGACGGGCGTCCGGTCGCGCAGCGAGCTGATCGTCCCGACCTCCTCGGTGGCGCTGAGCATCGCCCCCTCGGCGGCGGTGCCGCGGGCGAAGGTGCCCTTGGCGGGCGCCACGAGCAGCCGCCACGTGGGGGAGGTGTCCAACGGAGACCGGTCGCCGTGCCGCTCGACGAACTCGCGCGCCGCGTCCAGCTGGTCGGGAGTGTCGAGTGCGAACGTCTCGACACCGGGGAGGGCGCGCTTGGCGATGCCGGTGAGCGTCCCCGCCGGCGGCATCTCGAGCAGCCCGGTCACCCCGAGGTCGGTCATGGTCTCCATGCACAGGTCCCAACGCACCGGGTTCGCGACCTGGCGGACCAGCCGGCGCAGGACCTGGCGACCGTCGTGGACGACCTGGCCGTCGGCGTTGCTGATCAGCGCGGTGCGCGGGTCGTGCGTGGAGACGGCGCGGGCGAGCTGGCCGAGCCGCGCGACCGCGGGCGCCATGTGGTCGGTGTGGAAGGCGCCGGCCACCGCCAGCGGCCGGACCCGCGCCCGGGCCGGAGGGTCGGCGGCCAACGCGGCCAGCTGCTCGCTGGTGCCGGCCGCGACCACCTGGCCCGCGGCATTGACGTTCGCGGCGGTCAGGCCGTGCCGGCTGAGAGCGGCCTGGACCTCCTCGGCGTCGCCGCCGAGCACGGCGCTCATGCCGGTCGGGGTAGCCGCGGCAGCGTGTGCCATCGCCTTGCCCCGCTCGCGGACGAGAACCATCGCCTGCTCGGCGGTGATCACCCGGGCGCCGGCGGCCGCGGTGATCTCACCGACGCTGTGCCCGGCCACGGCGCCGATGCGGCCGAAGGCGTCGGCCGGGTGCGGGAACAGCGCCAGGGCCGTGACCAGGCCCGCTCCGACGAGGAGCGGTTGGGCCACCGCAGTGTCGCGGATGGTCTCCGCGTCCGCTCGGGTGCCGTAGTGGGCCAGGTCGAGGCCGGCGACCGCGGAGAGCCAGTCGAGCCGTGCCGCGAAGTCGTCGTCCTCGAGCCACGGGGCGAGGAAGCCGGGTGTCTGCGCGCCCTGTCCGGGAGCCACGATGATCAGCACGCCTCCCACTGTGCCGCCTCGCCGCCCGGCGTCCCCGAGCCGGCGGGCACCAAAGCAGCGAGGGAACTTTGGAGGGTTCCTACAAAGCGCCGTCGAGGCGGCCCAGAGTGAGCGCGACCCGCAGGGTGTAGGCGTCGCGCGGATCGCTGGGCAGCAGGCCCGAGACCTCGGTCACGCGACGGAGCCGGTAGCGCACGGTGTTGGGGTGGACGAACAGCGCCCGGGCGGTCCCCTCGACCGAGCCGCCCCCCTCCAGGTAGGCACCGAGGGTCTCGACCGCGACGTCGCTGCTCGCCGCGACCTCGTCGTGCAGGGCGACCAGGCGCCGCCGGGCGGTCGGGTCCCCGTCGAGGGCCCGCTCGGGAAGCAGGTCGTCGGCCCGCACCGGACGCGGCGCTCCCGGCCAGCCGGACGCCGCCCGCAGACCGCACAGGGCGGCGTCCGCGGAGTGCTTGGCGTCGGTCAGCCCGGCCACGACAGGGCCGACGACCACCGAACCCGGGCCGAAGCTGTCCACCATCTGCTCGCTGGGCCGTCCGTCGGCGTCCACCCCGCCGAGCACGACGACGAGCCGGCTGCCGTGGACGGCGCACAGGCAGTCCAGGTCGCGCTCGCGCGCGAAGCGGCGCACGTCGTCCGCCGCGGTGTCGGCGCCGAGCGAGCCGGCAACGACCACGGCCCGGCCCCTGCCTGCCCATCCCAGGGTGGCCGCCCGGGCGGCGAGGTCGTCGGCCCCTCCGTCGCTCGGGCTCGAGCCGCGCAACACGGCGTCGACCACGAGCGACTCCAGCCGGGCGTCCCAGGCTCCGCGCTGCTCGGCGGCACGGGCATAGACCTCGGCGGTGGCGAAGGCGACCTCCCGGGCGTACCCGTTGAGCGCCCGGCGGACGTGCTCGGCGTCGGCCGGGTCGAGCACGCCGTCGAGGTTCTCGTCCACCACGTCGATCGAGAGCCGCACCAGCGCGACGGTCTGCTCGAGGCTGATCTCGCTCGCGAGCGCGCGGGGCGCGCCGCCGAACACCTCGTGGCGGATCCGCGACGGCGCCTGGTCGTGTCGGTACCAGTCGATGAACGACTTGATGCCCGCCTGGATGATCAGGCCGATCCAGGAGCGCTCCTCGGCCGTGAGCTGCCGGATCCAGGGCATGTCGCGCTCCATCCGGGCGAGCGCGGCGCTGCTGAGCGTGCCTCGAGCGCGGGTGAGCCGCCGGCTCACCTGGCTGCGGCTCGGCTCGCCGGGGGTCACAGCTCCCGACTCTAGGGATTACCGACGGGTACGCCGGGGCACCCTGCCAGCGCGATCGTCCCGTCCGGCCGGGCCCCGGCAGGTTCGGAACGGCCTGGTCGGGTACGAATCCGCAACGACACAAGGGATCCGCTGCCTTGGTGGGGATCGCTTCTGCTTCAATCGGCTCGTCCGGCTCCGTGCCGGGCGCCGGGGCCGGCCACCGGCCCAGAGGAGGGGACACGATGGCGAAGTCGCATGCGGCGACGCGCGCCCGCAGGATGCAGGACGAGCCGCTCGAGGTGCAGAGCGTGCGCGTGCACGGGCACCGGCGCGCCTACGTCAAGACCGGCGAGGGCCCGGCGCTCCTGCTCCTGCACGGTCTCGCCTGCGACCACACCACCTGGGATCCGGTGATCCGCCAGCTCGCGCGCGACCACACGGTGATCGCGCCCGACCTGCTCGGCCACGGCCGGAGCGACAAGCCGCGGGCGGACTACTCCGTGGGCGGCTTCGCCAACGGCATGCGCGACCTGCTCACCGTGCTGGGGATCGACAAGGTGACCGTGGTCGGCCACAGCCTCGGCGGCGGGGTCGCCATGCAGTTCGCCTATCAGTTCCCCGAGCGGACCGAGCGGCTCATCCTCGTCGCTCCCGGCGGCCTGGGCCCCGACGTGACCCCGTTGATCCGTGCCGTGACGGTGCCGGGCGCCGACCAGGTGCTGGCCGCCGCGACCCTCCCCGGGATCCGGCACCTCGGCACCGCCGCCCTGCGCCGGCTGTCCCGCTCGGGCTTGCCGGGCACGCGCGACCTGGGCGAGATCGCCGACATCTACGACTCCTTCAAGGACCCGCACGCGCGGGCGGCGATCCGTCACGTGGTGCGCGCCGTCGTCGACCTCAAGGGCCAGATCGTCACGATGGTCGACCGGGCCTACCTCACCCAGGCGATGCCGCTGCTCGTCGTCTGGGGCGCCGACGATCTCGTCATCCCCGCCACCCACGCCGACACCGTCGCCCGGGTCGCCCCCGGCGCCGTCATCGAGCTCGTGCCCAACGCGGGGCACTTCCCCCACAAGGACCACCCCGAGCGGTTCGTCAAGGTGGTGCGGGAGTTCATCCGCAACACCGACCCGGCGACGTACCACCGCGGCCGCTGGCGCGCGCTGCTGCGCAACGGGCCCGCCGAGCCCCTCAACCGCGCCGACGCCGGCGACGCCCCCCTCGCCCCCGTCACCGTCCTCGCCGGCGGCGCCTGAGCCGCGCGGGCGTTTTCACAGGCTACGAGAGGAAACCGGCTCTTCGCAGAGGCTGCATCCCCTGCGAAGAGCCGGTTTCCTGTGCGAAGACGCGGCCGTCAGGTCGTACGCCGACCCGCGCTCAGGCGTCGCCGCCCTCCTGAGCCACACCGGCCACCGCGGTCGGGTCGTCGATCCGGTAGCGGTCGAACGCCTCCTGCACCACCTCCGGCTTCACCTCGCCGCGGTCGGCCAGCGCCTGCAGGGCCTCCACCACGACGCTCTGGGCGTCGACGTTGAAGAACCGCCGGGCGGCGGGGCGGGTGTCGGCGAATCCGAAGCCGTCGGTGCCGAGTGCCCGGAAGTCGCCGGGCACCCACTTGGCGATCTGCAGCGGCACCGCCCGCATGAAGTCGGTGACCGCCACGAACGGTCCCTCCGCCTGCTGCAGCGCCGAGGTGACGTAGGGGGTGCGCTCCTCGGTCTCGGGGTGACGCAGCTTGTCCCGCTCCGCGGCGATCGCGTCGCGGGCCAGCTCGTTCCACGAGGTCACCGACCACAGGTCGGCCGCCACGCCCCAGTCCTCGCGCAGCAGCTGCTGAGCCTCACGGATCCACGGGAACGCCACGCCCGAGGCCATCAGCTGCACCCGCGGGGAGTCACCCGCGTCCTCGGCGGTGCCGAAGCGGTAGAGGCCGCGCAGCAGGCCGTCCACGTCGAGGCCCTCGGGCTCCGCCGGCTGGGGGACCGGCTCGTTGTAGACGGTGATGTAGAAGATGACGTCCTCGCCGTGCGGGTGCTCCTCGCTCGAGCCGTACATCCGCTCCAGGCCGTTGCGCATGATGTGCCCGACCTCGAAGGCGTGGGCCGGGTCGTAGTGCACGATCGCGGGGTTGGTCGCCGCGATCAGCGGCGAGTGCCCGTCGGCGTGCTGCAGCCCCTCGCCGGTCAGCGTGGTCCGCCCGGCCGTCGCCCCGATGAGGAATCCGCGCGCCAGCTGGTCGGCCATCGCCCAGATGCCGTCGCCGGTCCGCTGGAACCCGAACATCGAGTAGAAGATGTAGAAGGGGATCATCGGCTCGCCGTGCGTGGCGTACGCCGATCCGGCCGCGGTCGCCGACGCCACGGCGCCGGCCTCGGAGATGCCCTCGTGCAGCATCTGGCCGGCCTTGTCCTCGCGCCACTTCAACAGCAGCTTGCGGTCGACCGACTCGTACATCTGGCCGGCCGGGTTGTAGATCTTCGCGCTCGGGAACATCGAGTCCATGCCGAAGGTGCGGAACTCGTCCGGCGCTATCGGCACGATGCGCGGGCCGATCTCGGGGTCCTTCATCCAGTCGCGCAGCAACCGCACCAGCGCCATCGTCGTGGCGACGTTGTTCTTGCCCGACCCCTGCTTGAGGTCGGAGTAGACGGCGTCGCCGGGGAGCTTCAGCGGCTTGCTGCGCACCGTCCGGCTGGGCAGGGAGCCGCCGAGCTGGCGCCGGCGCTCGAGCATGTACTCGATCTCCGGGGAGTCGGCGCCGGGGTGGAAGAACGGCGCGGTGTGGTCGGCGTCGTACCGGGTCTCGATCTCCTTGTCGCTGATCGGGAGGTAGAGCCGGTCGCGGAACCGCTTGAGGTCCTCCTTGTTCAGCTTCTTCATCTGGTGGGTGGCGTTCTTGCCCTCCAGGGCGTCGATCGTCCAGCCCTTGATGGTGTGGGCCAGGATCACGGTCGGCTGGCCCACATGCTTGGTCGCGGCGTCGAACGCGGCGTAGACCTTGCGGTAGTCGTGGCCCCCGCGGGGCAGCTTCTCGATCTGCCGGTCGGTCATGTGCTCGACCATCCGCCGCAGCCGCGGGTCCGGGCCGAAGAAGTGCTCCCGGTTGTAGGCGCCGTTCTCCACCGAGAAGGTCTGGAAGGCGCCGTCGGGCGTGGTGTTCATCTTGTTGACGAGGACGCCGTCGACGTCGCGGGCGAGGAGCTCGTCCCACTCCCGGCCCCAGATCACCTTGATGACGTTCCACCCGGCACCTCGGAAGACCGACTCGAGCTCCTGGATGATCTTCCCGTTGCCGCGCACCGGCCCGTCGAGCTGCTGCAGGTTGCAGTTGATCACCCAGGTGAGGTTGTCGAGCTCCTCACGCGGCGGGAGCGTGATGGCGCCGAGCGACTCCGGCTCGCCCATCTCGCCGTCGCCGAGGAACGCCCAGACGTGCTGCTGGGAGGTGTCCTTGATGCCACGGTTGTGCAGGTAGCGGTTGAACCGCGCCTGGTAGATCGAGTTGAGCGAGGTCAGGCCCATCGAGACCGTCGGGAACTCCCAGAAGTCCGGCATCAGCCGAGGGTGGGGGTACGACGACAGGCCCTTGCCGACGCCGTGCTGCACCTCCTGGCGGAAGTTGAGCAGCTGCTCCTCGGTCAGCCGACCCTCGAGGAACGCGCGGGCGTAGATGCCCGGGGAGGCGTGTCCCTGGATGTAGATCTGGTCGCCGCCCCCGGGGTGGTCGTGGCCTCGGAAGAAGTGGTTGAACCCGACCTCGTAGAGGCTCGCGCTGGACTGGTACGTCGCGATGTGGCCCCCGACCTCCAGACCCTTGCGGTTGGCGTCGGAGACCATCACCGCGGCGTTCCACCGGATGAAGGCGCGGATCCGGCGCTCGACGTCCTCGTCGCCGGGGAACCACGGCTCGCGCTCGGGCGTGATGGTGTTGATGTAGTCGGTGCTGCGCAGCGCCGGGACGCCGACGTTCTCCTCGCGCGCGCGCTCGAGCAGGCGGAGCATGATGTAGCGGGCACGCTGCCGGCCGCGGTCGCCGACCAGGGCGTCGAAGGACGCCAGCCAGTCGCGGGTCTCGTCGGGGTCGATGTCGGGCAGCTGGGTGGGCAGCCCTTCGTGGATCACCACGGGCGTCGGCGGGGGAGTCGCTTGTGACGACGGTGCCGGCTGGTCCTTCGAAACGTCGTTGGTCACTCCTGCATCGTGTCACGCACACGAGGGCCGGAAAATCTACCGCCCAGTAGGTCAGGAGAGGCCTCTCGGGCGCCCTGCTCGGGCGCGTCCCCGGCGCTGCGGCGGCCGCGGGGTTGCGCGGGAGCACCCTGCTCCGCTGAACTTGCGTCACCGACCGCCCCGCACAGGGTGGGGCGCACGGGAAGGTGGGGAACGACACGTGAACGCGACCGCGGGTGGCGCGGAGGTCCAGATCGCCGACCGCATGGGCGTCAAGCCCGGCATGACGGTGCAGGAGCTGGGCTGGGACGAAGACGTCGACGACGACCTCCGGATCGCGCTCGAGGACGCTGTCGACGGGGACCTCGTCGACGGCGACCACGGCGACGTGGTGGACGCGGTGCTGCTCTGGTGGCGCGACGGCGACGGCGACCTCGTGGACGCCCTGGTCGACTCGCTGACCGATCTCGTCGCCGGCGGCGCCATCTGGCTGCTCACTCCGAAGATCGGGCGACCCGGCGCCGTGGAGCCCTCGGAGATCTCCGAGGCGGCGCCGATCGCCGGACTGGCCACCACGACGACGGTGCCGGTGAGCAGGGACTGGGCCGCCACGCGCCTGGTCGCCCCGAAGGGTCGCTGACCGTGCCAGCAGGGAGGCCCTGCGCCCGATGTTGAGGGATCTGACCCACCGGGCCGCGCGCAAGGCCGTCATCGAGACCCGCCGCCAGGCGGTGATGGTCACCACGATGACCCGCGCCGGCGTGGTGCGCCCCTACGGTCCGCTGCGGCTGGGCCAGATCGGCAAGGCCCTGCACCACTGGGGCATGGGGTTCGCCGGGGGCGTGATGGCGATGGCGGCGAAGTCGCCCGACGCCGTCGCGATCGTCGACGAGATGGGCGAGCTCAGCTGGGCCGAGGTCGACGACCGCTCGACGCGGCTCGCGAACGCGCTGGCCGACCACGGGATCCAGGAGCGTGACGCCGTCGCGGTGCTCTGCCGCAACCACCGCTACTTCCTGGAGATCTCGGCCGCGCTCGGCAAGCTCGGCGCCGACATCCTCTATCTCAACACCTCCTTCGCGGCTCCGCAGATCGGCGAGGTCTGCGGTCGCGAGGCCACGACGGCGGTGATCTACGACGAGGAGTTCGAGGACCTGCTCGACAGGGCCTTCGAGAGCAACGACGTCGAGATCCCGCGGGTGCTCGCCTGGTGCGAGTCGTCGTACGACGGCAGCCGCCCGCATGTGGAGGCGCTCATCGCCGACGGCTCGACGACCCGTCCGCGACCGCCCTCGCGGGTGTCGCGGCCGGTCATCCTCACCTCCGGCACCACGGGGACCCCGAAGGGTGCGCCGCGTTCGGAGACGGGGGCGATCGACGGAGCCGTCGCGTTGCTCTCCCGCATCCCGTTGCGCAGCGGCGGCCGGACGCACATCGCCGCGCCGCTGTTCCACACCTGGGGCTGGGCCCATCTCAACCTGGCCATGCTCCTCGGGAGCACGGTGGTGCTGCGTCGCCGCTTCGACCCCGCGGACTGCCTGCGCGTGATCGAGGCGCAGCGCTGCGACGCGCTGGTGGCGATCCCGGTGATGCTCCAGCGGATGCTGCGGCTGCCGGCCGGCGAGCGCAGCGGCGACTACAGCTGCCTGCGCGTGGTGGCGGCCTCCGGCTCGGCGCTTCCCGGCGACCTGGCCACCGAGTGGATGGACACCTTCGGCGAGAACCTCTACAACACCTACGGCTCCACGGAGGTGGCCTGGGCGACGATCGCCACGCCCGCAGACATGCGCGCCGCCCCCGGTACGGCGGGCACCACACCGCCCAACACCGTCCTGCGGATCTACGGCCCCGACCAGGCGGAGGTGCCGGTGGGGGAGTCGGGTCGCATCTTCGTGGCCAACTCGATGCTGTTCGAGGGCTACACCGGCGGCGGCCACAAGGAGGTCGTCGACGGCCTGATGGCCACCGGCGACGTCGGCCGGCTCGACGAGGCCGGGCGGCTCTTCGTGGAGGGCCGCGACGACGAGATGATCGTCTCCGGCGGGGAGAACGTCTTCCCCAAGGAGGTCGAGGACTGCCTGGCGCGGCACGACGACGTGGTCGAGGCCGCGGCGCTGGGCGTCGACGACGAGGACTTCGGCACGCGGCTGCGGGCCTTCGTGGTGCTGCGCGAGGGCGCCACGGAGGACGTGGAGGGCCTCAAGGGCTGGGTCAAGGACAACCTCGCCCGCTACAAGGTGCCGCGGGAGTTCGTCTTCCTGCCCGAGCTGCCGCGCAACGCCACCGGCAAGGTGCTCAAGCGCGAGCTCGTCGACTACCAGGCCGAGGACCGGTGAGCGGGCTCGCGGCGACGGACCGGCCACTGGAGGTCGGGGCGATCGCCCCGGACTTCACGCTGCGCGACCAGCACGGCCAGCCGTTCACGCTGTCGCGCTACCGCGACGCCAAGGCCGTGCTGCTGGTCTTCTACCCGTTCGCGTTCAGCGGCGTGTGCACCGGCGAGCTGACCGGGTTCCGCGACCGGCTCGGCGACTTCGAGACCGACACGACGACGCTGGCGGCGATCTCGTGTGACGCCCTCTACAGCGTGCGCGCGTTCGCCGACCGCGACGCGCTGTTCTTCCCGCTGCTGTCGGACTACTGGCCGCACGGGGAGGTCGCCGCGGCGTACGGCCTGCTCGACCCGGCGAACGGCGGCCCTCGGCGCTCGTCGTACGTCGTCGATCCGGGCGGGGTGATCCGGTTCGCGCTCCACCACGAGCCGTTCGAGGCGCGCGACCTCGACGTGCAGGCCGACGCCCTGCGGGCCGCTGCGGTCTAGCCCGGAAACGGCCATTTCGCCCGCGCGCGTTGAACGCCGCGCACCGATCGGTCACTCTTGCGGTGTTGCGACCGCTGGTGACCCGAGACGCCGGCGGTCGCAACGTTTTTGCCCACCGTGGACCGCCCCTCGTAGTCTGTGCGCCGGCCGCTCGCCGGGCGGCCAGCGGGTGTGTAGCTCAGCGGTAGAGCGCTTCCCTTACAAGGAAGATGTCGGGGGTTCGATCCCCTCCGCACCCACCGTCCTCGTCGGGTGTTCCACGAGCACGGCGCCCGGGGCTGTCGCCGAGACGTCGGCGCGGCTACGTTGCCCTGAGCGACGAGCCACGTGGAGGACGACCGATGACGTTCCTGGGTGAGCCGGCCCCGAGCGAGGGCCAGCAGAGGCTCTACGACCACGACGTCGCCGACGACGGCTACGTCTGGGACATCAGCAGGCTGTGGGCCCACCAGCCTTCCCTCCACCAGCAGCTCACCGCCCTCATGTCTGCTGCGGCACAGGCCGCGGGGCTGACCCTGCGCGAGAAGGCCATGCTCGTCCTCGGTCAGGCCTCGACCATCGGCGACTCCTACTGCAGCCTCGCCTGGGGCAGATGGCTGAGCGAGTCCGACGACGCGCAGACTGCCGCCGCGGCCCTGCGGCAGGACGGGGAGCCCTTCAGCGAACGCGAGCGCCGCCTCGACGCCTGGGCCCGCTCGATCGCATGCGACCCGAACGCCACCACCACCGAGGACATCCGAGCCCTCGAGGACGGGGGCTTCGAGGATCCGCAGATCCTGGCGCTGACGCTCTACGCCGCCCTCCGCCTGGCGTTCTCCACCACCAACGACGCCCTCGGCGCTGTCCCGGACGCCGCGCTGGCCGACATGCTGGACCCGTCGGTCCGCGACGCCGTCACCTGGGGACGGCAGCCGGCGTAGGACCTCGCCCGGGCTCGTTCCGGCCGGGCCCGTCGCCCCTTCTCGGACGGGTCCTAGGACCCGCGCGCCCGGGTCGTGCGCCACTCGTCGGCCGGCGTGCCCGGATCGACCATGGAAGGGAGGAACGAGAGGGGCCCGCCGAGGACCCCGGAAGAGAGGGGAACGAGATGCGCCGCCGTACTTTCGACGCTCTGATGTCGCTCACGGGCGTGACGCTCACCGTCGTGCTCGCCATCGCAGGCGGGCTCTTGTTCTGGGCCCATAGCTTCGTCCAGGATCAGGTCTCGAGCCAGCTGTCGGCCCAGAAGATCTACTTCCCGGCCAAGGGCGACCCCGCACTGGTCGGCACGCCCACCGCCAAGCGGGAGATCGCGCCGTACCTGACCCAGTACGCCGGTCAGCAGCTGACCACCGGCGCCCAGGCCAAGGCGTACGCCGACCACTTCATCGCCGTGCACCTGCAGGAGATGACCGGCGGCCAGACCTACGCCCAGCTCAGCGCCAAGGCGATGGCCCACCCCGACGACCAGCAGCTCGCCGGGCTCGTCGGCACCGTGTTCAAGGGAGAGACGCTGCGAAGCATGCTCCTCAACGCCTACGCCTTCGGCACCATGGGCACGATCGCCCTCTGGGGAGCGATCGTCTCCTTCGCCGGCGCCGGGATCATGCTGCTGCTGAGCCTGCTCGGGCTGGCGCACCTGCGACGGGTCCCCGTCGAGGCCGAGGTGCAGCTCGGCGTACCGCACGGGGCGGCGGCGACCGCCTGAGCCCACGCTCGTCAGGCAGACAGCAGAAGGACCCGTCCGGGGGACGGGTCCTTCTGCACGTCTGCGGTCGTGCCGGTGTCCTCAGGAGCCGGCGTTGTCGGACCCGAAGGCCGCCTCGGCGTCGTTGCGCACCTGGTCGCCGTCGCCGGAGCCGCCGTCGGGCACGTCCGCGCTGTTCAGCGCCTCGATCAGCTGCTCGCGGCTCATCGTCGCGGTGTTCTGCACGCCGAGCTTCGCTGCGGTCTCGCGCAGAGCCTCGACGTCCTCGACCTCTTCCCACTTCTGCATGGAGAACCTCCTCGGTGGGCGGCTGGCTCTCAGCCGCCCTGGCGGGTTACCCGGCAGGAGGCACCGGAAACGGCGGCCCCGGCGGCAGCGATGTCGCTCCCGCTCGTCGCGGCGGAGCCGCCCCTCGTCGCACCGGGGTCGCCCGCCCGGCTGCGGTCTTCGCCGTGCTGGATAGATTGAGCCTCATCGACCCGTGTGAGGAAGGCCACAGCCGTGCTCGTTCCGTTCTCCGTCTCGGACTTCCTGGACCGCGCCACCGCCGTCTACGGCGACCGCATCGGCATCGTCGACGAGCCGGACCAGCCGGCACCGTCGCTGGGTGAGCTGAGCTACGCCCAGGTCGCCGAGCGCGCCCGCGCGATGGCGGCGAAGCTCGACGAGCTGGGGGTCGGCCCCGGGGAGCGGGTGGCGATGGTCTCCCACAACAGCGCGCGGTTGTTCACCTCGTTCTTCGGGGTCGCCGGCTACGGCCGTGTGCTCGTGCCGATCAACTTCCGTCTTTCCGCGGAGGAGGTGTCCTACATCGTCGAGCACTCCGGCGCCCGGGTCCTCTACGTCGACCCCGAGCTGGACGAGCTCCTCGCCGGCGTGTCGTGCGAGCACCGCTTCGTGCTCGGCGCCGACGAGGACCTCTTCCTGGAGGGTGTCGACCCGAAGCCGTGGGAGCCCGACGAGAACGCGACCGCCACGATCAACTACACCTCGGGCACGACCGCGCGTCCCAAGGGCGTCCAGATCACCCACCGCAACATCTGGACGAACGCCGTCACCTTCGCCCTCCACGCCGGCGTCACCGACCGCGACGTCTACCTGCACACGCTCCCGATGTTCCACGCCAACGGCTGGGGGATGCCGTTCGCGATGACCGGGATGGGCGTGCCCCAGGTCGTGCTCCGCAAGGTCGACGGCGCGGAGATCCTGCGGCGCGTCGAGAGGTACGGCGTCACGGTGATGTGCGCCGCGCCGGCCGTCGTCGCCGCCGTCCTCGAGGCCGCCCAGGACTGGGACGGGGAGATTCCCGGCCGCGACAGGGTGCGCATCATCGTGGCCGGGGCGCCGCCGCCCACGAAGACGATCGTGCGGGTGCAGGAGGAGCTCGGCTGGGAGTTCATCCAGATCTACGGCCTCACCGAGACCTCCCCGCTGCTCACCATCAACCGCACCCGGCAGGAGTGGGACGACCTCAGCGCAGAGGACCGCGCCGCCAAGCTCGTCCGCGCCGGGATGCCCGCCATCGGCGTGACCCTCGACGTGGATCGCAGCGGCGAGGTGCTGGCGCGCTCCAACGTCATCCTGGAGGGCTACTGGCAGCAGCCCGAGGAGTCCGAGCGGTGCCTGGCGGGCGGCTGGTTCCACACCGGCGACGGCGGCTACATCGACGACGAGGGCTACCTGACCATCCAGGACCGCAAGAAGGACGTGATCATCACCGGCGGCGAGAACGTCTCCTCGATCGAGGTCGAGGACGTGATCTTCTCCCACCCCGACGTCAACGAGGTCGCCGTGATCGGCGTCCCGGACGAGAAGTGGGGCGAGACGATCAAGGCGCTCGTGGTCAAGGCGCCCGACTCCGCGCTCACCGAGCAGGAGCTGATCGACTACGTGAAGTCGAAGGTCGCTCGCTACAAGGCGCCCTCGAGTGTGGAGTTCCGCGACGAGCTCGCCCGCACTGCCACCGGCAAGCTGCAGAAGTTCAAGCTCCGGGCCCCCTACTGGGAGGGCCGCGACCGCCAGGTCAACTGACGCCGCGCACTAGCCTGCCCCCATGCCCGCGCTGCGCGACGTCCTAGCCCTGCTCGAGCAGTGGTACCCGCCGCACCGTGCGGAGGAGTGGGACCGGGTGGGCCTGGTCTGCGGCGACCCCGCGGAGGAGGTACGGCGGGTCCTGCTCGCCGTCGACCCCGTGCTCGAAGTGGCGCAGGAGGCGGTCGACACCGGGGCGCAGCTGCTGCTCACCCACCACCCGCTGTACCTGCGTGGCACCAGCACCGTCGCCGCGGACAGCCCGAAGGGAGCGGTCGTCCACCGGCTCGTCCGGCACGGTTGCGCGCTCTATGCCGCGCACACCAACGCCGACGCCCCCGCCGGCGGCGTCTCGGAGTCGCTCGCCCTCGCCCTGGGCCTCGCGGATGTCGTGCCGCTCGACCCCGACCCCGTCGAGCCGCTGGACAAGATCGTCGTCTTCGCGCCGGTGCCGGCCGCCGAGGCGGTCCGGGCGGCGAGGGTCGAGGCGGGCGCCGGCGCGATCGGCGACTACGACTCCTGCACGTTCACCGCTCCGGGCGAGGGGCGGTTCCGTCCTCGTGAGGGTGCTCGCCCGGCCATCGGTGAGGTGGACCGCCTCGAGGTCGTCGAGGAGGTGCGCGTGGAGGCCGTGTGCGACCGGCGCCACCGAGAGCAGGTGCTCGCGGCGGTCCGCCAGGCGCACCCCTACGAGGAGCCGGCGTACGACGTCCTCGAGCTGGCCGCGGTCGCCGACGCCACGCGGGGCTCGGGACGGGTCGGCCGGCTCCCGGAGCCGATTCCGCTGCGGGCCTTCGCGGAACGGGTCGCGGCGGTGCTGCCGCAGACCGCGCACGGCGTCCGCGTCTCCGGCGATCCCGACCGGACGGTGCAGCGGGTCGCGCTGTGCGGGGGCGCCGGGGACTTCCTGCTCGACACGGCGCGCCGGGTGGGCGCCGACGTCTACCTGACCTCGGACCTGCGGCACCACCCGGCCTCGGAGCTGCGCGAGCACGAGGGGCTCACCGCGGCGCCGGCGCTCGTCGACGTGGCGCACTGGGCGGCGGAGTGGACGTGGCTCCCGGTCCTGGCGGCGCGGCTGTCGGGTGTCCTGGGCGATACGGTGGAGGTCCGCGTCAGCACGCGCAACACCGACCCGTGGACGTTCCGGGTCTGACTTCGAGGAGCCGCCCCGGTGAAAGCCGACCCGTCCGCCCAGCGCACCCTGCTCGACGTGCAGGAGCTCGACTCGCGGATCGACGCGGTGCGCCACCGTCTCGCCGGCATCCCCGAGGCCGCCCAGCTCACCGAGATCGGTGGCCGCCGCAAGGCGCTCGACGACAAGCTGCGCGACCGCCGGGTCGAGGTCGCGGACCTGACCGCTGACCAGCGCAAGGCCGACGCGGACGTCGAGGCGGTGCGCAACCGCCGGGAGCGCGACCAGGCGATGCTCGACTCCGGCGCGGTGAAGAACCCTAAGGACGCCGAGCGGATGCTGCACGAGCTGGAGAGCCTGGGGCGGCGGATCAGCGACCTCGAGGACGTCGAGATCGAGGTGATGGAGCGTCTCGAGGCGGTCCAGCGCGACCTCGAGCACACCGAGGGAGAGCTCGCGGCGCTCGAGGAGGAGGCGCGCCGGCTCGAGGAGGTCCGCAGCGCCCGCGCCGCGGAGCTGGAGGGCGAGATGGCTCAGCTGCGCGGCGAGCGGGAGCAGACCGCGACCGGTCTGCCCGACGACCTGGTCGCGCTCTACGCCAAGCTGCGCGAGCAGAAGGGCGGGGTCGGTGCCGCCGCACTGCGCGCCCGGCAGTGTGAGGGCTGCCGCCTGACGCTCGACAACTCGATCCTCGGCGAGATTCGCGCGCGCCCGGTCGACGACGTGGTGCGCTGCGAGGAGTGCGGCCGCATCCTCGTGCGCACCCCGGAGTCCGGTCTCTGACCCCGTGGACCAGCAATCGCGCCCGCCCCACGTTGTCGTCGAGGCCGACGGCGGGTCCCGCGGCAACCCCGGGCCCGCCGCGTACGGCGCCCTGCTGCGCGACCCCGCCACCGGCACGGTGATCGCCGAGCGCGGTGAGGCCATCGGCGTCGCGAGCAACAACGTCGCGGAGTACCGCGGCCTCGTCGCCGGTCTCGAGCTGGCCGCCGAGCACGCGCCGGAGGCATCGGTCGAGGTGCGGATGGACTCCAAGCTCGTCGTCGAGCAGATGTCGGGCCGCTGGAAGATCAAGCACCCCGCCATGCGCGACCTCGCCGAGCGGGCGCGGGCGATCGCGCCCGCGAGCACGACGTACACCTGGGTGCCGCGCGCCGAGAACAAGGCCGCGGACCTGCTCGTCAACGAGGCGCTCGACGGCCGCCCGACGGTGACCGGCGGGGGCGGGCACGCAGCGCCCGTCGCCGCACCGCCCCGTGGCTGGGGGGCGTCGGCCGGTGTGCCGACGACGCTGGTCCTGGTGCGCCACGGAGTCAGCGACCACACCGCCCGGAAGGTCTTCTCCGGCGGCCTCGGCGGGGCGAACCCGCCGCTCAACGAGGAGGGCCGCGCGCAGGCTCGCGCGACCGGCGACTGGCTGGCGCCGCTGGGGGACACCCTCGACGCGCTGGTCAGCTCCCCGGTCCGCCGCACCCGGGAGACCGCCGACATCCTCGCCGACCGTCTCGGCCTCGAGGTCGCGGAGGAGAGCGGCGTGGCGGAGATGGAGTTCGGCGCCTGGGACGGGCTCACCTTCGCCGAGGTCGGGCAGCGACACCCCGACGAGCTGGCCCGGTGGCTGGGCGACCTGGACCATCCGGCGGGCGGCGGCGAGTCGTTCCGCACGGTGCAGGGCCGCGTACTCGAGGGCCGCGACCGGTTGCTGGCTGCACATCCCGGTCGCACGGTGGTCGTCGTGAGCCACGTGACGCCGATCAAGGTGCTCGTCGCCGACGCGCTGGGGGCACCGTTGGAGGCGGTGTTCCGGATGGAGCTCGCGCCGGCGTCGGTGACCGTGATCAGCTACCACGCCGAGGCGGATCGGATGCGCGGCAGCCTGCGGCTGTTCAACGCCCGTCCCACCGACGCGCCCCTCTGACGCCGCCGCTCAGGCCATCGTGCCGAGCCGCTCGGGGTCCAGGCCGGGGAACACGGTGGTCCGGCGCGCGCCGAGGTCGGGGAAGCGCGAGGCGAGCACCTCCCACAGCACGCTGCGGAAGTCCTGACGCACCGCGAGGTCGCCGTCCTCGAGGACGGCGAGACCCGGCCAGGCGCCGTGGACGGCCCCACCGCGCACGCCGGCCCCGAGCATGAGCATCACGTTGCCGTAGCCGTGGTCGTGACCCCGGTCGGCGTTGGCAGCCACCCGGCGCCCGAACTCGCTGAGGGTCACGACGGTGACCCGGGCAGCGTCGGTGCCGAGGTCGGCGAAGAACGCGGCGAGCGAGGCCGCCAGATGCGTCACCTGGTCGTGCATCCACCCCGAGCTCGGATCGGCGTCGTGGTCCACCATCCCGGTGTGCATGTCCCAATCGCCGTAGTCGATCGTGACCACACGGGTGCCGACGTCGGCGCGGATGAGCGCCGCGGTGTTGGCGAGCACCTCCCGCAACGCGCCCTTGGGGTAGCGGTCGGTGTGCACCGCGGTGTCGGCACGGGCCGCGAGGCTGCTCAGCCGTGCGGTGGTGTCGAGGGTGCCGCGGACCGCCTGTCCGAGCGGGTCGGTGCGGCCGGCCCAGAGGTAGCGCAGCCCGGCACGGCGCCGGGTGGCGGTGTCGCCCAGCGGGCCGAGGTCGAGGTCGGTGACGGTGGGAGCACCGAGCGTCTGCGCCGGGCCCGCCATGGACGTCGGCAGCAGGGCGCCGCCCATCTGGACGGCGGTCTCGGGCCGTGCCGTGCGGTCCAGGCCGACGACGCGGTTGATCCAGCCGACCCGCGTGCTCGACCCGGGACGGGCCTCCTCGATCGCCGCCATCGCCGCGAAGTGGCTGCGGTTGGGTGCCGGCAGGCCGACGGCGTGGACCGCGCCGAAGCTGCCCTGCCGCCACAGCGGGAGCAGCGGGGCGAAGCCGGGGTGCAGACCGAACCGGTCGTCACCGCCGACGAGGGCGCCCTCGGGCACCACGGTCGCGGGACGGGCCGCGGTGAGCAGGTCGTGGTCGGTGCCGCGGGGCACGACCCGGGAGAGCCCGTCGGCCCCGCCCCGCATGCTCAGCACCACGACGACGTTCCCCCGCCCCGGTGCGCCGTACGCCACCTCGCGGAAGGCGCCGCCGAAGACGCCGCTGGTCGCGAGCGTGCCGGCGCCGAGGGCCGCCGTGCGCAGCAGGGCCCGCCGACTGATCGCGTACTCCGGGCAGCCGGTCGCGCTTGCGCAGCTCGGGTCGGGCGACTGGCTCATCTCGGTCCTCATCGGTACAGGTGCGTGGGGGAGTCGAGCAGGGTCGTCACGACGGCGATCAGGTCCCAATAGCCGAGGTCGGAGCGGCGCTGATAGCGGTGGCCCAGCGGCCGCCCCACCACCGTCGCGGCCGCGGTGCGGGTCCGCAGGTCCGGCACCTGGCACAGCACCCGGTTGCCCACGTGGCGGATCAAGCCGTCGAGCGTGCTCGGGAACGACGGCAGCAGCGCCGAGTCGGGGAGATAGGCGACCTGCTTGGAGGGCCACCAGTGGGCGGCGAGCTCGCGGTGCGTGGCGAAGCTCGTGAGCATCCGCGCGGTGCTGCTCCACGACGCGTTGTCCAGGGGGAAGCCGTCCGGCGCGGACCAGTCGTACGGCGCCTGGCCGGCGTCGGTGTACTGCCAGTGCATCGCGTTGACGAACGAGTCTGCGTCGACCGGGCGCTGCAGGCGGATCCCTAGCGCCCGAACGGTGGCGACGTAGTCCTGCAGCGAGGTGCGGACCTTCGCTCCTCGGGACCGCGCGAACTCCGGATGGTCGACGAGCGCGAGCAGGGTCGGGCGGACGGCGGTGCCGTGGCGCAGGTAGGCGTTGGCGACCGTGCTGACCAGTCCGGCGGAGGGCTGGTCGTTGACGAACGTGAGGCACAGCCGGCGGGCGATCCGTCGAGCGGTCGCCGGATGCCGGGCAAGATAGGAGAGGTACGCCGCGACGGCGGCGCGTCCGTCGGGGTCGCTGTTGGGGTGCCGGAAGCCCATCACCTCGACCGGCCCGGTCGCGTGGACGTCCGGGTCGTAGAACGCCTGGAACCGGGGCCACCACACGTCCGCTCGATAGCCGGTGAGGAGCCGCGCGGAGTCCTGCACGTCCCGCTCGGTGTATCCGGCGCCCACGCCGACGGTGTGCAGCTCGAGGAGCTCGCGACCGAGGTTCTCGTTGGGCGCGTCCTTGGTGGAGACGGCGTTGCTGAGATAGAGGCCCATCGCCGGGTGGACGGTGGTCTCCTGGAGCAACCGCTCGAAGGAGGTGAACGCCAGACGGCGGATCACGCGGTCGTAGTCGACCCGCCAGTACCACGAGCTGTCGGCCATGAGCGGCACGTGCAGCAGGTTCGACCAGAAGTCGACCATCTGCTCGAGGACCTGCCGGGTGCTCATGATCCGGCGCGTGACCGTCCACCGGCTGAGGTCGGCCATCACGTCCCAACCGCCCTCGATCTTCGCCTCCTGACGGTCGAAGATCTGCTCGGGCGTGCGGCGCAGCGACGGGAACCATCCGTCGACGGTGCTGCTCGTGGGGTCGGGGACCCGTGCGGGGTCGAGCTGGCGCGCGAACCACGCTCGGCCGCCGCCCGCACGCCGGATGTCGCTCAGCTGAGCGGGCGTGGGGCCGCCGGTCCATCGCCGGGCCCAGTGGCGGTCGGCAGGGGTCACCGCGCTGCTCATCGACGCCCTCCCCGACGCGACGCACCGCAGGGCCGCCTCCCCGCGGCGCCCGCACGCTCGGTGCCCCGAGCGCGAGTCCACGGTAAGCGGCGGTACGGCCCGAGATGTCGCGCTAAGTCGGAATCGGGACCTTGGTCCCGGCGAGGCGGGTCAGAGGGTGCGCACGACGACGTCGAGCGAGGGGCCCGCGGCCGACGTACCGGGCTCGACGGCGTAGCCGATGTCCGCCATCTGGGCGGCGAGCGCATCGACGTCGCGCGGGTTCCGGCCGTCCTCGAGCAGCGCCCGCACCAGTCGTCCCTTCGTCGCCTTGTTGAAGTGGCTGACGACCGTGCGTCGGCCGTCCTTCTCCTGCAGCACGCGCACCGTCACCGTGCGGGCGGCCAGGTCGGCCCGCGGGCGCCAGAACGCGGCGTAGGTCGAGGAGCGGAGGTCGAGCACGAGTCCTCGCCCGGCGGCCTCCTCCAGCGCCGGACCGAGGTGGGCGCGCCAGTGCGCGGCGATCGTGCCGAGCGGCGGCAGGGTGACCGAGCCGGACAGCCGGTACGTCGGGATGCGGTCCTGAGGTCGCAGGATCCCGAACAGCGCGCTGGTGACGACCAGCCGCCGCGACGCCCGGCGGCGTGCGGCCGCGTCCAGCGTGCTCAGGCCCAACGCGTCGTAGAGGACCCCGCTGTAGAGCCGGTCCGCGCGCACCGTGGGGGCGGACCGCAGGGACGCGTTGGCCGCGATCTCGCCCTGTTGGGTCGGACCGAGGCCGAGGACGGCGGCGGCGCCCGCTCGGTCGTCGGCGCACAGGCTCGCCAGGGCGTCGACCGCTTGGGCGCGTGCGTCGGTCAACTCCGGGAACGACAGGGTGTCGAGGTCGAGCGGCGCACCCCGCCGGGGCGCGGTCTTCCCCTCCGACGGCGGCAGCAGGATGAGCACCGCTCGAGGGTAGAGGGACAGACATCGCCGGCGGCCGGGCGTGCGGGTGCTCATCCGGGACGAGGCCGGAGGGGCGCTCCGGGCTCTAGGGTGGCCGGACCGGCGACGTGCGCCGGCGCCGAGGAGGTGGTCTCGTGGCCCAGCAGGTGCTCCGCGTCCGAGACGGCGCGAACGACGCATTGCGGCAGGGCATCGCGCGCATCCAGGAGGAGCTGGGCGTCACCCCCGACTTCCCCGCCGAGGTGGAACGCGCGGCACGGGATGCGGCAGCCTCGCCCCGGCTGCCGGACCGCGACCGCACGGACCTCGAGTTCGTGACGATCGACCCTGCGGGGTCGATGGACCTGGACCAGGCGATGCACCTCGCGCGCGATGGCGACGGCTACGTCGTCCACTACGCGATCGCCGACCTTGCCGCCTTCATCACGCCGGGTGATCCCGTCGACGTCGAGGCCCACCGCCGGGGAGAGTCGCTCTACGGCGCCGACTCGCTGGTGCCGCTGCACCCGAAGGTGCTCTCGGAGGACGCCGCCTCGCTGCTTCCCGACCAGGTCCGCCCCGCGCTCGTCTGGACGCTCCGCCTCGACGCCACGGGCGCGTTGGTGGAAGCGGACGTGGAGCGCGCCCGAGTGCGCTCGCGGGCCCGCCTGGACTACGCGACCGTCCAGCAGCAGCTCGACGACGGATCCGCGAGCGACGTCCTGCAGCTGCTCGGGGAGGTCGGACGGCTCCGCGAGCACCAGGAGGCCGAGCGCGGCGGGGTCAACCTGCCGATGCCCGAGCAGGAGGTCCGCATCGACGGCGACGTGTGGACGCTGGAGTACCGCTCGGTGCTGCCCGTGGAGGGCTGGAACGCCCAGATCTCGCTCCTGACCGGATACGCAGCAGCGGCGATGATGATGCACGGTCAGGTCGGCATCCTGCGCACGCTCCCGCCGCCCGATCCCGGCGCGGTCAAGCGCCTGCACCGCACCGCCCACGCGCTCGACGTGCCGTGGCCGGCCGAGCAGACCTACCCCGACTTCATCCGGTCCCTGGATCCCGACAAGCCGAACGAGGCGGCGATGATCGTCGCCTGCACGAGCCTGCTCCGCGGCGCCGGGTACGTCGGCTTCGACGGCGAGGTCCCCGCCCAGCCGGAGCACGCCGCATTGGCCTCGGAGTACGCCCACGTGACGGCGCCGCTGCGCCGGCTGGTCGACCGTTACGGCCTGGAGACCTGCGTGGCGCTCTCCGGCGGCACCGGCGTCCCGGACTGGGTGCGCGGAGAGCTGCACGAGCTGCCGGCGCTCATGCAGGAGTCGGGCCGGCGCTCGCATCAGTACGAGGCGATGGTGCTCGACCTGGTGGAGGCCTGGACGCTGCACGGCCGGGTGGGGGAGACGTTCGCCGGCGTCGTCACCGACGTCGAGCACGACGACCCCGGGAAGGGTGACCTCGTCGTCCGCGAGCCCGCGATCCAGGCTCGGGTGACGGGCACGGACCTGCCGGTGGGCGAACAGGTCCAGGCCCGGCTCGCCGAGGCGGAGCCCGCGACGCGCGTCGTGCGCTTCGAAGTCTGAGCGAGGCACTTCGGTTCCTCTCAGCCCGGATCGCTAACGTCAGCGGCATACCGTCCGCGTCAGACCGACGTCGTCAGGGGGATGACATCGTGCCGAGCCCCAGCTCCGACCAGCGCCGCCGGGACAAGGTCGCCGCGTTACGCAACGCCGAGCAGCGACGACGCCGCAGCCGCATGCTCGTGACCGGGGTCGTGGTCGTCGTGCTGCTCCTGCTGATCGCCCTCGTCGCCGTCCGGTTGGCGACCGGCTCCAAGAAGTCCTCCGCGCGGACGACGGCCGCCGCCGACCACGTCGTCTCGCAGGTGACGTCGGTGCCGGCGTCGACGTACGACGCGGTGGGCGCGGGCAGCATCTCGGCGCCGCTGCACCCGATCAGTCCCGCCCAGCCGATCAGCGCCGACGGCAAGCCGCTCGTGCTGTACGTCGGCGCGGAGTACTGCCCCTACTGCGCCGCCGAGCGGTGGGCGGTCGTCGCCGCGCTGTCCCGGTTCGGCACGTTCACCGGACTGGGACAGACGCACTCCTCGAGCACGGACGTCTATCCCTCGACCGCGACGCTGTCCTTCCACGGCGCTTCCTACACGAGTCCTTATCTCGCCTTCCGGGGCTATGAGACCGAGAGCAACCAGCGACAGGGCAACGGGTACGCGCCGCTGGACACCCTGCCGGCCGAGGACCAGGCGATCTTCCAGAAGATCGACGCCCCGCCGTACGTCCCGGCGACCAGCGCGGGCGGCATCCCCTTCCTCGACATCGGGGGCCACGCGTTCGGCACCGGAGCGACGTACGACCCGGGCGTCCTGCAGGGACTGACTCACGAGCAGATCGCCGAAAGCCTCAAGGACCCCTCCAGCAAGGTCGCCCGGGCGGTCGACGGGAGCGCGAACATGATCAGCGCGGCGGTGTGCCGGCTGACCGGCGGGAAGCCGGCCGCCGTGTGCACCAGCGCGGGGGTGAAGGCAGCCGGGGCGAAGGTGCCGACGTCGTGAGCGCTGTGCTGCTTCGTCGGGTGGCCCTGGCCTGTGCGGTGGTGGGGCTCCTCGACGCGGCCTATCTGACGTTCGAGCACTTCAGCTCCTCCACCACGCTGGTGTGCTCGGAGAACGGCATCGTGGATTGCGCGAAGGTCACCACGAGCAGCTACGCGTCGTTCCTCGGCGCGCCGGTCGCGCTCCTCGGGCTCCTCTACTTCGTCGCCATGACCGTCCTGTGCCTGCCGAGGGTCTACCGCTCGCCTGCCCCCGCTGTCGGGTGGGCGCGCATCGCCGGCGCCGTGCTCGGCGTCGCCATGGTGATCTATCTCGTCTGGGCGGAGTTGTTCGCTCTCGACGCGATCTGCCTGTGGTGCACGGGGATCCACGTGTTGACGGTCGTGCTCTTCGTTGCCGTGCTGTTCGAGACAGCGGCCGATGAGCCGCTCGTCGAAGGGCGGGAGGCCTGAGTGTGTTGCTGAGGACGGCGTCTGCGTTGCCGCCACGCCGTTGGCTCGTCGCAGCCGTCATCCTGATGGCCGCCCTGGCGACGGGGTGCGCCGCGAGCGCGTCGACCACGAGGGCACCGCACCTGGCCGCGGGCAGCACCCGGGCAGGGCCGCTTCCGCGGCCGCTGGCGTCGCTGCCCTTCACCGATGAGAACGGCCGCACCGTCCGACTCTCCGACTTCCGGGGCAAGACCGTCGTGCTGCAGGACACGCTCACCCTGTGTCAGGAGCACTGCCCCATCGACACCGCCACCTTCGTCGGCACTGCCCGCGCCGCTGCGTCCGACCCGAGCCTGGCGAACACGGTGTTCCTCAGCATCACCGTCGACCCGGCCCGGGACACACCGGCGCAGCTCGCGGCATACCGCCGACTGTACGCCGGATCGGCGCGGAACCTGCCCCACTGGCATCTGCTGACCGGTTCGCCCCGCGATGTGGCGCTGCTCTGGAAGGACCTCCACGTCTACGTCCAGCGCGTGCCTCAGGATGCCGCCGTGCGGAACTGGCGCACCGGCGCCCGACTCACCTACGACGTCGACCACGGCGACGAGGTGTTCTTCCTCGACGGGAAGCTCGACGAGCGCTACGTGCTCGTGGGCCAGCCCTCGGTCGACGGCACGAAGGTCCCGGCCGCCATGCAGCGCTTCCTCAGCAAGGAGGGTCGCGCCAACGAGGGCCGGGGTGAGTGGAGCATTCAGGATGCCCTGACGGTGCTGCACTGGTTGGGCGGCTGAGACCGGTCCGCGCCAGGACGGCGAGTGCCCGACCGCGGGCCGCTTGGTCGCGGAACCCGCCGGTGTGACAGTCTCGTGCGTCATGGAGCGATCTGGCGGCTCGGGCCGGTTCGCGGAAGCGCTGCCCGTTGAGATGGACGTCGCCCTCCGCGAGGCGCTGCTCGACCTTCCCGACGTCGGCGTCGCGTTCTGCGACCAGGAGGGACTCCTGCTCGCGTCGAACGCGGAGATGCAGCGACTGCTCGGCTGCGGCTACCGTCGGTCGCTGGCCCACGAGTGGCCGGGCCAGTTCCAGCTCTACGACGAGCACGGAAAGCGGCTGCTCGCGCCGGGTGAGGATCCCCTGGCTCGCGCGCTGGCCGGGGAGTACGTCGCACAGCAGCTCATGTCGGTCCGCACGGCCTCGGGCACGCGGATCCTGCGCTGCCGGGCGCACGTCCTGAGCGATGGCGGGGGTGCCTGCATCGGTGGCGTGGTGTTCGCTGTGGATGCCACACGGCCGGTCCTGCAGCATCGCAAGGTGATCGCCCTGCGGGAGAAGCTGATCGAGACGGTGAACCACGAGTTGCGCACCCCGTTGGCGGCCGCGAAGGGACACCTGGAGCTCCTGCACGACGCCGAGGAGGGCATGCCGGCGAGCGTCCTCTGGTCGCTGCAAGCCCTGGCGCGCGGGATCCACCGACTCGAGGCGGTCGTCGACTCGCTTCGCGGGATCACCGACGCGCACCGACTCGAGGAGTGACCGGCTCCGGTCACCGCGGGGGAGGGCTGGCGAGCGCGGCGCGCTCCTTCGCAGTGAGCTCGGCGTCCTTCACCGGGTGCATTGTCGCCCAGTGACGACCCACCGGGCAGCGTCCCCACCGGGTGAACGGTCCCAGCCGCACCGTGGTCAACGAGCCGCCGACGACCCACGTGGCGAGGAACAGGTGACCTGCAGTGCACCGGACGGCGCTGCGTGCCCGGCGCCGGTGGCCCCGCCGGGCATCTGGGAGCCGTGGTCGACCGTCCCGCCCCCAACTGCCGGAGGCCACGGACAACCACTCCTGGGCCAGGAGCCGGATCGAACTCGGGAATCCTGCGGACTTCTTGCGGACTGACGAGCGCTTTCTCACCTAGACGCCCAGGTCACAGCCCTGAGCGCGGACGGGCTGGCTCATAGGCCGGGTTCTGTTCCCCGGGCCGCCTCACGACGACCCGGCTGGCGACCATCCATCTCGGAGTGCCGTTGCCGACACCCTCCAGCGACCTACCCGTGAGCTCGGGCGGGCAGCCCTCGAACGCTCACTGTCTGGTCTTGCTCCCGGTGGGGTTTGCCGAGCCACGACGGTCACCCGCCGTGCTGGTGGTCTCTTGCACCGCCGTTTCACCCTTGCCGCCGTCCGGTCGCCCGGTCGGCGGCGGTCTGTTCTCTGTGGCACTGTCCCGCAGGTTGCCCCGGGTGGGTGTTACCCACCACCGTGCCCTGTGGAGCCCGGACCTTCCTCGACGCCATCGCTGACGCCGCGGTCGCCCGGCCAGCCCGTCCGCTGCCGCACAGCCTAGCGATCGGGCGATCGGTCAGGGGACCGTGAGCACCTCCGCACCGGTCTCGGTGACCAGCAGCGTGTGCTCGAACTGGGCCGAGGGGCGCCGGTCGATCGTCACCGCGGTCCAGCCGTCGTCCCACATCTCCCACGACGGGCTGCCCAGGTTGAGCATCGGCTCGATGGTGAACGTCATGCCGGTCTCGATCATGGTGTCGTAGCGCGGGTCGTCGTAGTGCGGGATCACCAGCCCGGAGTGGAACGCCGTACCGATCCCGTGGCCGGTGAACTCGCGCACCACGCCGTAGTCGAAGCGTCGGGCGTAGGCCTCGATGACGCGGCCGATGACGTTGACCCGGCGTCCTGGCCGGACGGCCCTGATCCCGCGGTGCAGCGCCTCCTCGGTGCGCTCGACGAGCAGCCGGGTCTCCTCCGCGACCTCGCCGACGCAGAACGTGGCGTTCGTGTCGCCGTGGACGCCGTCGAGATAGGCGGTGATGTCGATGTTCACGATGTCGCCTTCGACGAGCACCGTGGAGTCCGGGATGCCGTGGCAGACCACCTCGTTGACGCTCGCGCACAGCGACTTCGGGAAGCCGCGATACCCGAGCGTGGAGGGGTAGGCGCCGTGGTCGCAGAGGAACTCGTGTCCCAGCCGGTCCAGCTCATCCGTCGTCACGCCCGGCGCCACCGCCGCGCCGACCAGCTCGCGTGCCTGCGCCGCGAGACGACAGGCCGCCCGCATCCGCTCCACGGTGTCGACGTCCTTGACCTCCGACCCGTGGAAGGGCGCGGGCGCGGGTCGGTCGACGTACTCCGGGCGCGCGACGGCCGCGGGGACGGCGCGCCGCGGCGAGATCGTTCCGGGAGTGACGGGCACGCGCCGGATTCTACGAACCCGCCAGCTGGACGTCAGTCGGCCACGAACCCGCCGGGCTCCACCGGCGGCCGTCCTCCCTCGGCGATGCGACGCGCGTCCATGTGCTGGGAGTCGCCGGTGGCGTAGGTCCAGTGGAAGCCGTGCCGCCGCCAGATCCGCACGACGGGATGGGCGGCCGACCGCCATGCCACCCGGGGATCGGAGTGGCCGGTCCACCACCGGTCGGGGAGAGGGCCGACGGCCGACCAGTAGGGGTTCTCCCAGGTGTTCAGGTCGATCGCCGTGCCGTAGCTGTGCGGCGAGGTCCGCCCCGGTGAGCCGGTGACCCATCGGCAGTTGAAGGCGCTGCTGTTGTCGTGCCGCATTGCGGAGAAGTCATTGCCGCCGTGGGAGCGCCGGCTCCACCCGAAGCGGTCGACGCGGTACATCGCCCGGATCGGGAAGTGGCCTCGGTACATGTCGCTCAGCGCGCCGGCGACGCGTCCGGCGACCGTCGACCGCACCACCATCTCGCCCCGGCGTCGGTAGCCGGTGAAGTCCCAGTAGTTGACGCGGACCAGGCGCAGCCCCTCCCGGCCCACCGGGCAGCCGCGGTGCCAACTCGTGCCGACCATCGAACGCCACACGGACCGCGGGATCCGGCTCACCACGGCGTGAGGTCCGCGTCCGACGGCATGTCGTTGCGCCGGGAGCTGCTCGGGCTCGGGGGCGGTGACCGGGTAGGCGACCGCTCGGCCCGGCGGCCGGTTGTCGAGAGCGTGCACGGCCGTGATGGCGCCCTGCCACCACGCACCGGCGCCACCCCGCACCCGCCACTCGGTGTCGCGGCGCGGACGGACGCGCAGGTCGGCGACACCGGCTGCGCCCGGGCGGCGTACGGACACGCGCTCCCAGGGCCCACCGGGCACCCGGCGCTCCACGGTGACGGTCCCTGGCACAGCGCCGAGCGCGCTCGTCCAGGAGATGTGCAGCACGGCGGCTCGCTCGTCGATCAGCGTGCGGGGCATCCGCAGGGTGAGGGTGGTCTCGACCGCGGTTCCAGTGACCGTGACGGTGTCCGAGATGGTGGTCCCGTCCTGGCTGCGCGCTCGGTAGGTGCGCGGGGGGCTGGTCGGCGGCACCGGTACGTCGATCGTGGCCGTGCCGTCCGTCCCGGTCGTCGCGTCGGCCACGAACGTCCAGCGGTCGCCGTCCTGGCGCTCGACCAGGAGTCGCGCGCCGGCGACCGCCACGCCGTCGCGCCCCGCCAGACGCAGGACCAGGGCGGCCGAGGAGCCGAAGGGGGAGGCGGCCGGCCCGGTCAGGGTGAGGACCGGCGCGGTGTCCGCCCGGGCGGGCACGGCTCCCAGCGCCGGCCCGAGCAGGAGGGCAACCGAGCCGAGGACGGCGGTGAGCACCCGGAGCACGAGCCGCACGTGCCCCCGCTGGCACACTTCAACCCGTGGAGCTGGAGAAGGTCTCGCCGTGGCCGTTCGTCGGTGTGGGCGCGTTGGCCTGCTTGGCGTTCCTCATCGGTGCGTCGGTGCTGTTCCTGCCGTGGTGGGCAGTGCTGCTGCTCGGGCTGCTCTGGGTGGTGCTGATGGCCGCCGGCGCGCGCCGGTTCGCCGTACGGCCCGAAGCCGTGCTCCCGCTCGCAGTCACCGGCTACGCGGTCTGGCTCGCCGTCGTCGCCGTCGCGGCCCTCACGTCCTGACCGCGCGGCCAGAACGAGCAACTCGCGCGGCCAGAACGAGCAACTCGCGGGGGAGAAGAGGGGGTCAGAAGGTGTGCTCGGGGGCAGGGAAGGTGCCGGCGCGGACGTCGTCGCGGTAGGCACGGGCGGCGTCGAGGAGGACGCCGTGGAGGTCGGCGTACTGCTTGACGAAGCGGGCCATCTTCCCGGTCCGGAGGCCGAAGGCGTCCTGCCAGACCAGCACCTGACCGTCGCACTCCACGCCCGCGCCGATCCCGATCGTGGGGATCGCGAGCTCCTTGGTGACCTGGGCGGCGACGTCGCCGGGCACCATCACCATCACCACGGCGAAGGCGCCCGCGTCCTCCACGGCGTGGGCGTCTCGCAGGATGCGGTCCGCGGACGCCCCCCGCCCTTGGACGCGATAGCCCCCGAGCGCGTGCTCGGACTGGGGGGTGAACCCGACGTGCGCCATCACCGGGATGCCGCCGGCGGTCATCCGCTCGATCTGCGGCGCCATCTCGACGCCGCCCTCCATCTTCACCGCATGCGCACCGGCCTCCTTGAGGAACCGGACGGCGGTGAGGTAGCCCTGCTCGGGCGACGCCTGATACGAGCCGAACGGAAGGTCGCCGACCACGAGGGCCGACCGCGCGGAGCGGGCGACGGCACGGGTGAGCACCAGCATCTCGTCGACGGTGATGGGCAGCGAGGTCTCGTTGCCCAGCACGTTGTTGCTCGCGCTGTCGCCGACCAGCAGCACCTCGATGCCGGCCTCGTCGAACGTCGCGGCGGTGTACATGTCGTAGGCGGTGAGCATGGCGAAGCGCTCTCCGCGCTCCTTCATCTCGCGCAGGTGGTGCGTGCGCACCTTCTTCACCGGTGCGGCGGCGCGATCGCCGCCTGCCGCTGCCGGACCGGAGCCGTACGGCGCCGCGGTCTCGCTCATGAGGGGTTCCTCCGGACGTGTTCTCGAGGCTCCCTGGTGGAGTCCCCGGAC
>JBQCCW010000145.1:0-4741 GCA_051961835.1 Marmoricola sp.
GTTATGCAGACGGCATCACCGATGTAAGACCTTCACCGCCTGGCGCTACCGGCGCCTCCCCGACGGGGACTACCTCTGGACCAGCCCCGACGGGGCCACCTACCGCACCACCATCTGAGCCACCGCACCACCGCACCACCGATCGGATCCGTTCACCGACCACCGTGGGGGATGGTCGCCGGTAGCTTCGAGTCATGGTCGAGCCAGACGGTGAAACGAGACGGCGTTTCGCTCGTGCCTTGTCGTTCGGGTCGGTTGCCGAGCAGTACGAGCGGTACCGGCCCGGCTATTCCGCCGACCTTCTCGATACCGTGCTCGGCTATGCGGCTCGGCCCGTTCTCTCGGCGCTGGAGGTCGGGGCTGGGACCGGCAAGGCCACTCGACTGTTCGCCGGACATGGCGTCCGCATCACGGCCTTGGAGCCGGACGCCGACATGTTGGAGGTGTTGAAGCAGACGACGGCCGGCATGCCGGTGACGGCGGTGGAGTGCTCGTTCGAGAACTACCGCTCCGACAATGTGGTGGATCTCGTCTTCGCTGCGTCTGCCTGGCACTGGACGGACCCAGCGACGCGCACGGCTCGCGCGGTCCAACTCCTCGCGCCTGGCGGCGTGATCGCGCTGTTTGGCTCGTCCGTCGACGCAGCTGACCCGGATCTGTGCGCCTCCATTGAGGCAATCGAACACGAAGTGCTGTCAAAAGACGACGGCAACCGACCCGGCCACTCCTGGGGATGAGACGACCTGTCTAGCGCCCCGGGGCTGAACAATGCTGTGCAACTTCAACTTCGAGGTGCGGTGTCGGTCAACCGTGAGGAATTCGTGGGTCGGCTGAGCACGGTCTCGGCATACCTCATGCTCAGTCCCGCTCGTCGCGCAGTCGCCCTCGGCCGGATCCGTGCGGTCCTTCCCGCCACTGTCGAGGTCGATACCACCCTCCAGTTGTCCATGGCTCGCCGCACGTGACCCGACCGGCAGCCGTCCGGTATCCCGACCCCCGGTCGGTGCCAGATTCTCCTGGCGTCCGGCCAGGGGGTCCGTGTGACCGCTCGCGGCTCCGGGAGGTTGCTTAACGGAGGGCTCTCAGACCAGCCGCACCTCGTCGCCCACCCGGATGACGCCCGGGCGGAGCACGGTCGTCTGTACGCCCAGATCCGTGCCGTGCACGCGTCCCAACAGGCGAAGCAGCCCGGAGGCAGCGGGCAGCCCCGCGGCACCGTGGCCGAGGTCGACCATCACGCACCGCGGCATCCCCGGGCCGACCCGCAGCACCACCTCGCCGACGTGCAGGTCACGGCCGGCCCAGCCGTCCTCCAGGAAGCCGGTCCCGTCGGCCTCCACGACGATGTTGGCGCGGAAGCGGCCGGCGTCGACGTGATCGCCGTACAGGTCCTGCACCTGCCGCACCGACGCCGTGGTCACCACGTGCACGGGGCAGTCGTCGTGGTGCGGCACCTCGCCCTCGCGGCGGAGCACGAGCGGGCGACCCAGGTGGTCGGAGAGCCGAGCGGCGGTCGCCGGGTCGTCGACGGGGCGCCAGCCGCCCAGGTCCAGCTCGGGCGCGCTGCCGTCGCTGCTGCGGACCGGCACGTCGAGGAGGCCGGGCACCTTGCGGAAGCGGCGGGTGGTCTTCCCGCTGCCGATCCCGCCGTCCTCGGTGTACGCCGCCCACAGCCGATCGGCCGCAAGACCCCGCGCGTCGACCCACACCTCCGCGAGCCGCTCCGGCCCCATCGACTTGACCGGGTACCGGGTCAGCTCCATGACACGCACGCAGGCGAGCGTAGGGTGCGGCCGTGCTGCCCGGCGCCTCCTGCCCCTGCGGCAGCGGCGCGTCGTACGACGGCTGCTGCGGTACCCTCCACCGCGGAGAGGGAGCGGCCGACACGGCGGAGCAGCTGATGCGGGCGCGCTACAGCGCCTTCGTGGTGGGCGCAGCCGACTTCCTGTTCCGCAGCTGGCACCCGCGCACCCGTCCCGACCACCTGACCGCAGCGGACCTGCCGCCGGCGGAGACCTGGGCCGGACTCCGGGTGCTCGACGTGGTCGCGGGCGGACCGGACGACGACGACGGCGTCGTCGAGTTCGTCGCGTCCTCGCGCACCGGCGACCTGCGGGAGCGGAGCACGTTCGCCCGCAGGCGGGGGCGCTGGGTCTACGTCGCCGCCGAGTGACGGCCTGGGGTTTCCAGGTCAGACGGCGTCGGCGTCGGGGACGTAGCTCGGCCGCAACGCCTCGAACGTCGCACGCGGCCGCTGCACCCCGTGACCGGAGACGGTCAACCACGCCACGAGCGCGACGATCGCCACGAGCTCGATCCCCGCCACGGTGCCGTCGCCGTAGCCGAGGCCGGTGAGCCGATGGTCCTTGCCGAACCAGTCCGCGAAGGACGCGCCGAGCGGGCGCGTGAGCACGTACGCCGTCCAGAACGCCGGCACCTCCCCCAGCCCGAACCAGCGCCACCCGACGAACGGCACGACGATCGCGACCGCGAACAGCACCCCGGAGGGGAGGTAGCCCAAGTGCAGCGTGCCGGCCGTGAGGTCGCCCGCCGCCGTGCCGAGGGCGAAGGTGGCCAGCACGGTCGCCCAGTAGAACCGCTCGCGCCGCACGGTCGTGATCGCGTGGATCGAGAGCGTCCCCTCGCTGCGGTACCACCACCACAGGACGCCACCGAGCACCGCCGCGCACACCGGGGTGGAGATGGCGTAGGAGATCCCCAGCACCACGTGGAGGACGTCGGCGGCCATCGTGCCGAACACCGCCACCATCGCGACGCATGCCCAGTACACCGGCGGCCGGTACCGCTCCGCCCGCAGCTGCCAGCGCAGGGTGAGCGCCATGCCGCCCAGCCCGACGACCCCGGCGAGCACCAGGTTGAGCTCGCCGAGATAGTCCGAGGCGGCCTCGCCCATGCCGGTGGTGAGCACCTTGACGATCCAGAACGCGAGGGTCACCTCGGGCACCTTCGCGGCGATCAGACGGGCCGAGCGGGCCGAATGAGCCGAGCGGGCTGAGCGGGCATGGGCGGGCGCAGTGCGGGGCACGGGGGTCCTTCCGGTTCGACGGCGACGCCACTCTCACCGGCGAACCTGTCGCGGCCGTTACCCGCGGCTGAGGATCACCGACGATCCGTGCCCGAAGAGCCCCTGGTTCGCCGTGATGCCCACACGCGCCCCCTCGACCTGGCGTCCCTCCGCCTGGCCGCGCAGCTGCCAGGTCACCTCGCACACCTGGGCGAGCGCCTGGGCGGGCACCGCCTCACCGAAGCAGGCCAGGCCGCCGGAGGGGTTCATCGGGATCCGCCCGCCGATCGTCGTCTCGCCGGCGTGCAGCAGGGACTCCGCCTCCCCGCGCTTGCAGAGCGCGAGGTCCTCCATCCAGTCCAGCTCGAGCGCGGTGGAGAGGTCGTAGACCTCTGCGAGCGACACGTCCTCGGGGCCCAGGCCCGCCTCCTCGTACGCCGCCTGCGCGATCGACTCCTTGAACGTGAGCTCGGGCGCGGGCACCGCCGTGGCGGCGTCGGTGGAGAGGTTCGGCATGTCGAGCACGGTGTTGGGGAAGGTCGGCGTCACGGTGGAGACCGCTCGTACCACCACCGGGTCCGCGATGCCGGCGCGGCGGGCGTACTCCGCGGAGCACAGCACGACCGCCGCCGCGCCGTCGGAGGTGGCGCACACGTCGAGCAGGTGCAGCGGATCGCACACCACCGCCGACGACAGCACGTCCTCGGCGGTCACCTCCTTGCGGTAGCGCGCGTTCGGGTTGTGCAGACCGTGGCGGGCGTTCTTCACCTTCACCGCGGCGAAGTCCTCCGGCGTGGCGCCGTACAGGTCCATCCGGCGACGGGCGTACATCGCGAAGTAGGCCGGATTCGTCATGCCGAGCAGCCGGAACCGGAGCCAGTCGGGGTCGTCCCACCGCTCGCCCGCGTTCGGCGCCAGGAAGCCCTTGGGCGTGGTGTCGGCGCCGACGACCAACGCGACGTCGCACAGTCCGGCCAGGATCCGCGCACGCGCGGTGTCGAGCGCCTGCGCGCCGGTGGCGCAGGCGGCGTAGGACGTCGCCACCCGGGCGCCGTTCCAGCCCAGCGCCTGGGCGAAGGTGGCGCCGGCGACGTAGCCGGCGTACCCGTTGCGCACGGTCTCGCCGCCGACGATCAGCCCGACGTCCCGCCAGTCGACGCCGGCGTCGGCGAGCGCGGCACGTGCGGCGTGCACGCCGTACTCGACGAAGTTGCGGCCCCACTTGCCCCACGGGTGCATGCCGACCCCGGCAACGACGACGTCGTCCCTCGGGTCGCTCATGCGACCACAGGCTTCCAGCGCCAGATCGTCTTCTCACCCTCGTCGTCGGTGTAGAGCGGCTCGACGACCACCTCGACCTCTGCGCCGACCTGCAGGTCGTCGACGCCGAACCCGTCGGCGACCTGGCCGAGCACCACCATCTGCTCGGCCTCGAGCTCGACGGCTGCCAGGGCGAACGGCTGGTAGGGATCGGTGCGTGGAATGTACGGCGGCGGCGGCTGGTACTGCGCATCGGTGTAGGACCACACGGTCCCCGTCCGCGAAAGCTCCGTGTCCTCGAAGGCGTCGCCGCTGCAGTCGGGGTTGCGGCAGAAGTTGGATGCCTTCGGGAAGAAGACCGAGCCGCACGAGGTGCAGCGGTTGCCGATCAGCGCCGGCGAGTCGTCGATGGTGAACCACCCGTCGATGGCCGGGACACGTTCGCGCACCAGATCT
>JBQCCW010000146.1:0-28143 GCA_051961835.1 Marmoricola sp.
CAGCGCCGGCGAGCCCCACCGGCCCAGCGCCTCGGAGTACGCGAGTGCGACCGCGAGCAGCAGCGTGGCACCCGCCGCGACGGCGTATCCGCGCCGCCCCAGGCCGTGGAAGCCGGCGCCGAGCCGGTAGACCAGCCCGAAGCAGGCGAGCAGCGTCATGCCCAGCACGCGGTTGGTGAACCGGGGGAGCACGAGCACTCCCGCCGGCGCGAGTGCCGCCACCCCGAGGCCCGCCGCGGTGGCGAGGAGGGTCGCGAGCACCACCTCACCGATGGCGGTGCGGAACCGGGGAGCGGGCACCGTCCCCATCACGCCGAGTGCCGCGGCCACGACAGCCGTGCCGACCGCGGCGCCCGCCAACAGCACCGGGGCGAGCGTCATCACCGCCGCGACGGACCAGGCCGCACTGAGCAGGACCGGCACCGTCGGGCGACCGCCGGTGCGGACCACGAGCGCCAGGACCAGGCTCACCCCGAGGAGGGCCGCGATACCGGGCGCCACCCGACCGGGCAGCGCATGGAACCGGTCGACGAGGAGCACTGCGACGCAGCCGCACACCACCGCCACCCAACCGACCGCCGGCCCGGGGAGCCGCGGCCGCGGAAGCGCCCGAAGGCTCGCCGTTCGGACGCTGGCGGTCACCGCTGCTGCCTCCGCTCGTGCCGGGGACGCGGTCACCCAGGACCGCTCGGACGGCCCCGAACGCTACCCGAGCCGCCTGCTCGTGCTCAGAGACGCCGGTTCGCCAGCGAGGGGTTGGTACGCCGGACCGCGTCGAGGCGGCCACGCTCGAGGGCGACGGTGAGGACGGCCGGGCGCTCGTCGGCGGCCGCCACCACATCGCCGTCGGGGGCGACCACCGCGGAGTGTCCGGTGTAGCGGGGGCCGGGCTGCCCGGCGCCGACGACCCACACGGTGTTCTCGATCGCCCGGGCCCGCAGCAGCGTCAGCCAGTGGTCCACCTTGCGCTCTCCCGCCACCCAGGCGGCGGGCACCACGAGCACCTCGGCGCCCGCGTCGACGAGCAGCCGCCCCATCTCCGGGAACCGCAGGTCGTAGCAGGTCATCACCCCGACCTGCCAGCCGCCGACGTCGAGCACGCAGGGCGCGGGGTCGCCCGCCCGGAGCTGCGCTGACTCGCGGTGGCCGAAGGAGTCGTAGAGGTGGATCTTGCGGTACGACGCCCGCAACCCTCCGGCGTCGACCGCCACCACGGTGTTCCACGGCAGGGCAGCGGAGCCCGGGGCGGGAGCACCGGACTCGAACATCCCCGCCACCACGGTGCCGGACGCCACCGCGGTGAGCGCGCGCACGAACGGTCCGTCGAGCGGCTCGGCGTACGGCGCGAGCGGGCTCCCCGGGTCCCCGAAGTCGCGGGCGAACGCCTCGGGAAGCACGACGAGGTCCGAGCGAAGCGCCCGCAGGTCCTCGAGGGCCGCGCGGTTGACCGCGGGGTCGAGGGCCGAGGCGCGCTGCACCACGGTGACCTGCAGGTCGGCGGTCGGGGTCACGGCCCCAGCCTCTCACCCGGGCGCGCACGGACGGGCCGGGCTGGCAGGCTGACCCTCGTGCGCGACGTCGGGGCGGTGGTGCTCAGCGGGGGGGCCGCGGTGCGCCTCGACGGGGCGGACAAGGGATCGGTCGAGGTGGGCGGACGCACGCTGCTCGACCGCGTGCTCGACGCGCTCCTCGACGTCCCGGACGTCGTGGTGGTCGGGCCGGAGGTCCCCACCGAGCGCCCGGTGACCTTCCGCCGGGAACAGCCCCCCGGTGGCGGTCCGGCCGCCGGGCTGGCGGCGGGCCTGACCGGCTTCGTGCGGCTGCCCTCGGTCGTGCTCGCCCTCGCGGTCGACCTGCCGTTCCTCGCCCCCGGGACGATCGGGCGGCTGGTGAGCGCCGCCACGGCGCGGGGCGTCGACGGCGCCCGCCTCCTCGATCCGGACGGGCGTCACCAGCACCTCTGCGCGGCGTATGACGGGCCGCGTCTGTCCGCCGCCTGCGCGGGGGACGTGCACGGGTCGTCGATGGGGGCACTGCTGCGCGGCCTGGTGCTCGCCGACGTGCCGGCCGAGGGCGACGAGGCGCGTGACGTCGACACCTGGGAGGACCTGCGGGCCGTGCGTTCCCGGATCGAGGACTGAATGCCCGGAGCCTCTTGCATGGTGGCCGAGGCAAGGCCAAGACTGGCGACGTGAACCTGCACGACTGGATCGACGAGCTGTGCGACGCCCTCGACCTCGACCTCGAGGTCGACGAGTCGCTGATCCTCGACGTCGCCCGGGAGGCGGCCCACAACGTCGAGCGGCCCGCCGCTCCGATCAGCACGTTCCTGCTCGGCTACGCCGCCGCCCGCTCCGAGGGAGACGCCGAGGAGCTCGACCGGCTCGCGGCCGCCGCCGTCGACCTGGCCCGGCGCTGGGACAAGTCGTCGTTCGACGTGGCCCACGAGGACGACGACCCCGAGGCCGACGGGGAGACCGACGAGACCGTCCAGCTCGACGAGGAGCTCGAGGACGTCGACGCCTGACCCAGCCAGGGACACCAGGCCGCTCGCTAGGTTGGCGACATGCGTGCCGTTCTCGCGCCGGATCCCGGCGGCCCCGAGGCCCTTGTCCTGACCGACGTCCCCGACCCCGAGGCAGGGCCCGGGGAGGTGGTCGTCGAGGTGGTCGCCAGTGCGGTCAACAGGGCGGACACGCTGCAGCGGCAGGGCTTCTACCCGCCGCCGCCGGGCGCGTCCGACGTGCTCGGCCTGGAGTGCTCGGGACGGATCCACGCCGTCGGGGAAGGCGTCACCACCTGGTCGGTCGGCGACGAGGTGTGTGCGCTCCTCGCCGGGGGCGGGTACGCCGAGCAGGTCGTCGTCCCCGCCGGGCAGCTGATGCCGGTGCCCGACGGCGTCGACCTGGCGGCCGCCGCGTCGCTGCCCGAGGTGGCCTGCACCGTCTGGTCCAACGTCTTCATGGTGGCCGGTCTCCGCGAGGGCGAGACGCTTTTGGTCCACGGCGGCGCGGGCGGGATCGGCACGTTCGCGATCCAGCTCGCCCACGCGCTCGGCGCGCACGTCCTCGCCACCGCCGGCTCGGCCGAGAAGCGGGCGCTGTGCGAGGAGCTCGGCGCAGAGCGCGCCATCGACTACCGCGGGGAGGACTTCGTCGCGGTGCTCCGCGAGCGCGGCGGGGCCGACGTCATCCTCGACAACATGGGCGCGTCCTATCTCGGCCGCAACGTCTCGGCGCTGGCCACCGAGGGCCGCCTCGTGGTCATCGGGATGCAGGGCGGCACCAAGGGCGAGCTCGACATCGCCGAGCTGCTGGGCAAGCGGGGGGCGGTCATCGCCACCTCGCTGCGCGCCCGGCCGACCGAGGAGAAGGCCGCCATCTGCGCCGCGGTGACCGAGCACGTCTGGCCGCTGGTCGCCGACGGCTCGATCCGGCCGATGGTGGGCGCGGAGTTCGGGCTCGAGGACGTCTCTCGTGCCCACGCCCTGATGGAGGAGGGCGGCCACACCGGCAAGATCCTGCTTCACTCCGGTCGGTAGCGTTGCCGGCATGACCCAGTCCCCGCACGCATCCGCCGACGGCCCCAGCACCCCCGAGGAGGAGCCGCGCATCATGGTCATCGGCCCCAACGGGATGGCCGCCCAGAGCCTCGGCGACGACGAGGACAGCGAGGGCACCAGCGTCACCAACCTGGTCGAGGAGCCGGCCAAGGTGATGCGGATCGGCAGCATGATCCGCCAGCTGCTGGAGGAGGTGAAGGCCTCCCCGCTCGACGAGCCCGGACGCAAGCGGCTCGCCCAGGTCCTGCACACCTCGCTGATCGAGCTCAAGGACGGTCTCGCCCCCGAGCTCGACGAGGAGCTCGACCGCCTGGTGCAGCCCTTCGACGACGACACCCCGAGCGAGTCCGAGCTGCGGATCGCGCAGGCTCAGCTGGTCGGGTGGCTGGAGGGCCTCTTCCACGGCATCCAGACCGCCATCTACGCCCAGCAGATGGCGGCGCGGGCGCAGCTGGAGCAGATGCGGCGCTCCCTGCCCGCCGGCCCCGCCGGGCGGATGCCGATGCCCGACGCCGAGGCCCATCAGCCCGGTGGCCAGGGCGGGATGTACCTCTAGGCCAAAAGCTCCTCGAGCACCTGCGCCACACCGTCCTCGTCGTTGGCCGGCGCCACCCGGTCGGCCACCTCCAGGACGGTCCGGTGGGCGTTCGCCATGGCATAGGACGTCCCGGCCCACCGCAGCATCGCGAGGTCGTTGGGCATGTCGCCCAACGCGACCACGCCCGCGCGGTCGACACCCAGCGACGCACACAGGCGCTCGAGCGTGGTGGCCTTGGTGACCCCCGCGGCGCTCATCTCCAGCAGCGCACCGGCGGACGACCAGGTGATCTCGACCAGGTGACCCGCCACCCGTTCGGCGCGGTCCCAGAACTCCTGCGGCGCCAGCTCCTCGTGCCGGGCGAGCAGCTTGAGCACCGGAGCGTCGAAGAGCTGACCGACGGCGGCCCGGCGCGCCCCCTCGGGCACCGGATAGCGCTCCATGAACTGCGGCTCCAGAGCGATGCCGGCGGCCGTCTCGACGGCGTACGCCGTACCGGGCACGGCGTCGCGCAGCAGGCGGGCGGCGTCCCGCCCGGCGTCGGCCGGGATCGGTCGCTCCAGCGCCGCCCGGTCACCGGCCACGTCCCAGACGAGCGCGCCGTTGGAGATGATCGCGAGGCCGTGCCGGCCCACATGCTCGAAGACCTCCCGCGCCCACCGCAGCGGCCGACCCGTCACGAAGACGACGGTGACGCCGGCCTCCTCGGCCGCGGCGAGCGCGGCCCGCGTGCGGGCCGTCACCGTGCCGTCGGAGTGCACCAGGGTGCCGTCGAGGTCCGTGGCGACGAGGCGTACGTCGGTCACGGTGCCGGCCGGGGGGTCGGCCGCACCATCACGAGCTCGCCGGCGTCGGTGGATCCGCGCACCTGCGTGAACCCGCACTTGGCGAGCACGCGGACGCTGGCGGTGTTGCCGGGCTCCACGCTCGCCCGGACCCGCACGCCGTGCTCGTCGGCGAGGGCGAGCAGCGTTCGCAGCGCCTCCGTCGCGATCCCGTGACCGCGGGCCTCCGCGACGAGGCCGTAGCCGACCTCGGTCTCGGGGACGCCGTCGGCCTGGGGCTGCGGCGGTCCGAAGAAGCCGATGGTCCCGCAGACCAGGCCGTCGAAGGCGCGGACGACGAGCCGGGAGCCCCACCCGTCGACCGACGGCACGGAGGCACCGTCGATGTCGTCCTCGCGGGGGAAGTCCGGGTGCCAGCCGGGGTCACGCCGGCCGGCGCGCATCGCAGCACCCTGCTCGGGAGTGATCAGCGGGAGCCGCAGCCGCCGGGTCGCGACGTCGGGAGGAAGCGCCCCGGTCACGACGAGCCCGCCGGGAACCAGCGCTCCAGCTCGAGCGCCGCCCCGTCCTCGTCCGCGGTCCCCGTCACCGCGTCCGCAGCCGACCGGACCTCCTCGATCGCCTGGCCCATCGCGACGCCACGGCCGGCCCAGCGCAGCATGTCGGTGTCGTTGCGACCGTCGCCGATCGCGAGCACGTCGGACCGGTCGATGCCCAGCTCGCGCGCGACGACCGAGAGTCCCGACGCCTTGGACACACCGACCGGGGCGAGGTCGAGCCAGCCGGTCCAGCCGACGACGTACTCGGTGCCGTGCAGCCCGAGGCGGCCGGCCAGTGCGAGGAAGTCGTCGGCGGTCGCCTCCGGATCGCGGATCACGACCCGGCTCACCGGGTGCGCGAGCATCTCCTCGAGGTCGGAGAGCACCATCTCGCCGGAGAGCTCGCCGCCCGGGAAGGGCCGGTTGATCCGGTAGCCGACGCCGCGCTCCTCGACGGCCACCATCGCGTCGGGGTGCTCGGCCAGCACCGCCAGGACGGCGTCGCGGGCGTCGAAGGTGTCCTCGTGGACGACCGTCATCGGCGGGTAGCGGAACACCACGGCGCCGTTCGAGGCGACGACCCACAGCGGCTCGGCCTCGGGACGGGCCAGCTGCAGCCGGTCCGCCATCCGCGTCATCCCGTGCGGCGAGCGTCCGCTGGCCAGCACCACGTGCGCACCGGCGTCGAGCACCCGTTGCACCGCGTCGTGCACCCGCGGCGTGACGGTCTCATGGCTGGTGCCGACGTCCTCGACCCAGCGGAGCAGGGTGCCGTCGATGTCGAGAGCGACGAGGCCCGGGGTCCAGGGTTCCGTGGCTCGCTCGGCGCCCACCTCAGCCACCGGAGGGGGCGACGGGCTCCAGGACCTCCCGCCCCTGCAGGTAGGGACGCAGGGCCTCGGGCACCCGCACCGAGCCGTCGGCCTGCTGATGGGTCTCGAGGATCGCCACGATCGTGCGCGTCATCGCACACAGCGTGCCGTTGAGCGTGGCCGCCGGCACCGCGCCGCGCTCGCCCCGGATCCGGATGTCCAGGCGACGGGACTGGAACTCGGTGCAGTTCGAGGTCGAGGTGAGCTCGCGGTAGCGACCCTGGGTCGGGATCCACGCCTCGCAGTCGAACTTCCGCTGCGCCGACAGGCCCAGGTCGCCCGCGGCCACGTCGATCACCCGGTAGGCCAGCTCCAGCTTGTCCAGGAACGCCTTCTCCTGGGCGAGCAGCCGCTGGTGCTCGGCGTACGACTCCTCGAGGGTCGTGTAGACGAACATCTCCACCTTGTCGAACCAGTGCACCCGGATGATGCCCTTGGTGTCCTTGCCATGCGACCCGGCCTCCTTGCGGTAGCACGGGCTGAAGGCGGCGTAGCGCAGCGGCAGCGAGCCGGGGTCGAGGATCTCGTCGGAGTGGTACGCCGCCATCGGCACCTCCGAGGTGCCGACGAGGTACAGGTCCTCGCCCTCGATCCGGTAGACGTCGTCGGCGGCCTGGCCGAGGAAGCCGGTGCCGTCCATCGCGCGCGGGCGGACCAGCGCCGGCGGGATCGCCGGGATGAAGCCGGCCTCGCGCGCCTGCTGCATGGCCAGGTTGACGAGCGCGAGCTCGAGCTCGGCACCGACACCGGTGAGGAAGTAGAACCGCGATCCCGACACCTTGGCGCCGCGCTCGATGTCGATCGCGCCGAGCATCCGGCCGAGCTCGATGTGATCACGGGGCTTGAAGCCCTCCGCTGCGAAGTCCCGCGGAGTGCCGATCTCCTCGAGCACGACGTAGTCGTCCTCCCCGCCGGCGGGCGCCTCCTCGGCAGCGAGGTTGGGGATCGCCATCAGGGCGTCGCGCCACTCCTCCTCGGCCTGGGCCTGTGTCGCCTCGGCGTCCTTGACGTCCGCGGCGAGCTGCTTGGTGCGGGCGAGCAGCTCGACCTTCTCCTCCCCCTGCGCCTTCGGGATGTCCTTGCCGACGCGCTTCTGCTCGGCGCGGAGCTGCTCGAAGTCGGCGATGGCCGCGCGGCGGGCGACGTCGGCGGAGAGCGCCCGGTCGACCACCTCGTCGGACAGACCGCGACGGGCCTGGGCGGCACGGACGCGGTCGGGCTCGTCGCGCAGGACGCGGGGGTCGATCATGGCCGTCACGATATCGGCCGAGCCGAGGCGTTTTCGCGCCGTCGCCCGGCACCCCAGGTACGTCGGGACCCGCCGCCTATCCTTCTGCGCGTGACCGCGGACCGGAGACGACCCCTGCGGCTGCTCGTGTGGGCGTCGCTGTGCCTGCTGCCGGTGATCGCGCTGGGGCTGCTCGTCGCCTACGACGTGGGGCCGCTGCAACGGCTGGACACCCGCCTCGGCACTCCTCTGGAGAGCTTCACTTACGCCCACGAGGTCGTTCGCTCCGCCGCGGTGTGGGTCGGACGGCTCTTCGACACCCTCGGCGACGCGGTCATCACGGTGGTGATCGCCCTCGGCCTGTTGCTGCGCGGGCACCGGCGGGCCGCGCTCTGGACGGTCGGCGTCATGCTCAGCGCGTCGGTCGCCGGGGGCGGCGTCAAGCTGCTGGTCGCCCGGGACCGCCCCGTGTGGCAGCACCCGGTCGAGGTGCTCACCTCCTACTCGTTCCCCTCCGGACATGCCACCGGGATCAGCGCGTTGGCGGGCGTGGTGATCGTGCTCGCGATGATGCTGCTGCGCCGCCGCGCGCTGCGGCGGCTGGTGGTCGTGCTCGCGGCACTGGTCGCCCTGCTCGTCGGTGCCGACCGCCTCTTCCTCGGGGTGCACAATCCCTCCGACGTCGTCGCGGGCTGGTTCCTCGGTAGTGCCATGGTGTTGATCTGGTGCGCGATCCTGGACCCCCAGCCGCGGTCGATCGCCCGCCGTAGCGAACCGCTGCCCTCGGTCATGGAGCCGGAGGAGCGCGTCCTCGGCGTGGTGCTGAACCCGGTGAAGGTCGACGACGCGGGCCAGTTCCGCTCGCTGGTCGAGGCGATGGCCGCGGAGTCCGGCTGGTCCGGGGTGCGGTGGTGGGAGACGACCGTCGAGGACACCGGACGCGCGATGGCCCACGAGGCCGCGGTCGAGGGCTGCTCGCTGGTGCTCGCCGTGGGCGGCGACGGCACCCTCCGCGCGGTCTGCGAGGAGCTGGCCGGCACCGGCATCCCGGTCGGCATCGTCCCCGCCGGCACCGGCAACCTCCTCGCCCGCAACCTGGACATCCCGCTGTACCTGCGCGCCGCCGTCGACGTGGGCCTCCACGGCCAGGACCGGGCGATCGACATGGTGCGGGTGAGCGGCGACGCCATGGCGGACGCGACGTTCCTGGTGATGGCCGGGATGGGCTTCGACGCCGCGATCATGGAGGGGGTCAACGAGGACATCAAGGCGAAGGTGGGCTGGCTCGCCTACGTCTGGTCGGCGCTCAAGTCGCTGATGTTCCCCGCTATCCGCGTCGAGGTGTCGATCGACGGCGGCGCCTGGACCCGGCACCGGGCCCGCACCCTCGTGATCGGCAACGTCGGCTACCTGCAGGCCGGGATGCCGCTGATCCCGGACGCCGCGATCGACGACGGAGAGCTGGACGTGGTGCTGCTCTACCCGCGCCGCTTCCTGTCATGGCTCCCGCTCGCGGCCCGGGTGCTCACCAAGAACCCGCGCACCGACGAGCTCATCACCCGGATGCGCGGCCGCTCGATCGCGGTCCGCACCCACACCGACGCCCCCCGCCAGCTCGACGGCGACCTGCTGGCGCCGGGCCGGGAGCTGCGAGCGGAGTGCGTCCACGGGCGGCTGCTCGTGCGCGTCCCCCGTTAGCCGCTGCGCCGCTCGCCGCCGGCCACCGGCTCCAGGTAGAAGACCGGGATGAGGCGGTCGGTGCGCTCGGCGTACCTCGCGTAGTTCGGCCAGGTCGCCACCATCTGCTCCCAGGCCTGCTCCCGCTCAGCACCGGACAGCTCGCGCGGCACTGCGGTCTGCGCGATGCCGCCCCGGGTGTAGGTCACCTCATCGGCCGCGCGGACGTTGACCACCCACACCGGCTGCGTCGGGCCGCCGAAGTTCGAGCCGGCGATCAGCACGCCCGCGCGCCAGGGGACGCACAACAGCGGCGTGCTGCGCGGCACGCCCGACTTCCGCCCGCGCACCGTCAGCATCAGGTTGGGCAGGCCCGCGATCCGCAACAACGACCACCGGCCGCCGGTCAGGTCTTGCAGCCGCCCGTCGACGGCGGTGATCTGCGGGAGCAGTCGCGGCAGCCAGGGCACCGCGCCGATCCGCACCGCGAGCGGGGTGAGGGCGTTCATGTCGGGCAGGGTAGGGCGCCGAGTGGGACGTAGCAGCAGGTGGCGCGGCGATGAGTCTGCTGTGCTGTCCCACTCGAGGCCACATCAGCAGAGGCGTCCGGGGTCGGTCGCCAGCATGAAGGTGCGCGGGGCCGCGCTGGCCGCGGCGCGGCGGACGGCCCCGAGGACCCGGGCCCGTACGACGTCCTTGTTGCGGACGTCCTGCCCGACCAAGCGGAAGCACTCCAGTCCGGCGTTGCGGTAGGCGTCTTCGGTGGTGACGTCGTGCGCCTGCCGGGCCCGGCTCCGATGCTCTGCGCCGTCGTACTCCCCGACGACCGCGAGCTCCTCGCAGAGAAGGTCAGGGCGGCCGATGCGCACGCCACGACCGTCCGCGACCGGCCAGTTGCACCTCACGGGCGGAAGCCGCAGGTCGCGCAACCAGATCAGCCGCACCGGTGTCTCGCTCGGCGACAACACTCGATCCTCGGCGAGCGACAGGGCACTGCGAGCCCGGGCCAAGCCCCTGGCGCCCGGAGAACGGCTCGCAAGGAAGGCCTCGAGCCGGTCGAACCCGGTCAGTCCGGCACTGAGCGCCAGGTCGAACGCCACCACCACGGCAGTGAGATCGCCAGTCCAGCTGGCGAGGTCGAGCAGGGCGCGCTCGACCGTGGTGCAGGGGACGCCGTGACGCACCACCACGTCCGTCGGCGGCAGGGCCGCACGGTGACGCCGGACGCCGGGCCCGGCGCGAAGGTCATCGGGCGGCGCCACGACGAGGTCGACAGGCAGCTGATCGCGACCGTCGGCAGAGCCGTCGAACAGGTTGCCGCCTGCCATTCTCAGTGCTGCCCAACCGCTGACGGCTCCGGTGACCGGCAACCGACAGGACGCCTCGAGGATGCGCTGCTCCACCGGCCACGCCGGGTCCACCGAGGCCGGCACCCAGAAGCCGGGGGCCGCCCGTCGCCAAGAGACCAGCCTCGTCTGGGCCCGCGTCGGGCCAGTGACGCCGGCCGGATCGACCCGACACGGCCGCACCAGGCCGCGAGGCGGGTCAGCGCGCAGCTGCCAGCGGTGACCCATGGGGGCGACACTGCCCGACGAGACCGTCGTCCGACAGGTCCCTGTCGCTCCCTGTGGACGACGAGTGGGACGCCCCGGCAGACACGACGCCGATACGGCTGCTCTCGCGTCCCACTCGGCGTGGCGGTGGCCGGATCAGGCGCGGGATCAGGCGCCGGCGCGGGCGTGCTCGAGGACGTCCTCCTCCTCCGGCGAGAGCTGCTGCTCGCACCGGCCGCCGTGGATCCCCTTGGCATAGGTGCGGGCGTCGCTGCGGCCGTGGATCGAGGTGAGCACCAGGCCGTCGTGGTGGTCGTCGAGGAGCGCGACGGACCAGGACAGCTGACCGCCCATGTCGTCGAACGCGTCGTAGCGGACGACGGCGAGGTGGCGCAGGGTGTGGCCGAGGTCGAGGCGCAGGGCGGCGACCTCCTGGCGCAGGCCGAGGACGTCCTCGGGCAGGTCGGCGTCAGGGGTGCGGCGCGCCGCTCCCGCCGTACGACGGGCCGCGACGACGGCGATCGCCAGCGCGGCGAGCGCAAGGAGCAGGGCGAGGACGGCCACGACGGTCACGGGGACTGACTCTAGGAGCCACGGGCCGGTCGGCCGCACAGGCTCGCGGCGGCGGCGTGGGAGCATGCCGCGGTGAGCACCGTGTCCACCGGACCCGTCCGGATCGCCTACCAGGGCGAGCCCGGCTCCAACTCCGACATGGTGTGCCGCCGGCACTACCCGGACGCCGACCGGGTGCCGTGCGCGTCGTTCGAGGACGTCTTCGCCACGGTCACGACCGGCGAGGCGGACCTCGCGATGATCCCGATCGACAACTCGATCGCCGGCCGGGTGGCCGACATCCACCACTTCCTGCCCACGTCGGGGCTCCACATCATCGGCGAGCACTTCTTCCGGATCCAGTTCGCGCTGATGGCGGTGCCGGGGGCGAGCCTCGAGGACATCCGCACCGTGCACAGTCACGTGCACGCGCTCGGGCAGTGCCGCAGGGTGATCCGCGAGCACGGGCTCGTTCCCATCGTCGCCGGGGACACCGCGGGGGCGGCGCGCGAGGTCGCCGAGGCGAACGACCCCACCCAGGCCGCGATCTCGCCGCCGTTGGCTGCGGAGATCTACGGTCTGGAGATCCTCGCTGCCGACGTGGAGGACGAGGACCACAACACCACCCGGTTCGTGGTGCTCTCGCGCGAACCCGTCGTACCGCCACGCGGGAACGGACCGGTGGTGACCAGCTTCGTCTTCAACGTGCGAAACCTTCCGGCCGCGCTCTACAAGGCGCTCGGCGGCTTCGCGACCAACGGGGTCAACATGACCAAGCTGGAGAGCTACATGGTCGGCGGCCACTTCACCGCCACGCAGTTCCTCGCCGAGGTCGACGCGCATCCCGAGGACCCGGGCCTGGCGCGCGCCCTGGAGGAGCTCGCGTTCTTCACCACCGACATCTTGATCCTCGGCACCTACCCGGCGGACCCGTTCCGCTCGGCCTAGCCCCTCCACGAGTCCGGCGACCGGGCTTGCATAGGTTGGTGCGGTGGATCTTGCCGTGCTCGCCATCGCGTTCGGAGCCATCTTCGTCGTCGAGCTGCCGGACAAGACCTTCATCGCCGCGCTGGTCCTCTCGACCCGCTACAAGCCCTTGGCGGTCTGGGTGGGCGTCGGCCTCGCCTTCTTGATCCAGACCCTGATCGCGGTCACGGTCGGTCAGGCGGTGACGTTCCTGCCGCACGAGATCGTCCAGGCCGTGGCGGCCGCGATCTTCGCGGTCGGGGCGGTGCTGCTGCTGCGCGAGGCACCCAAGGCCGACGCCGAGGAGGCGGAGACCGAGGCCGAGTACGCCGGCAAGGCGACCGCGCCGCGCACCGGCTGGCACGCGGTGCTGGCATCGTTCCTGGTGCTGTTCGCTGCCGAGTGGGGCGACCTCTCCCAGCTGCTCACGATCAGCCTGGTCGGCCGCTTCCACGAGCCGGCGTCGGTCTTCGTCGGGGCATGGGCGGCCCTGCTCGCGGTCTCCGGTCTCGCCGTCGTCGCGGGTCGGGTGCTGCTGCGCTACATCAAGCTCTCGACGATCCACTACATCGGCGCGGCGGTCTGCGCGGTGCTCGCCGTGGTCACCGTGGTGGAGCTCGTCCGGTGAGAGCCGCCCTCGTGCGCACGGATTGTCCGACAACGTAGCCTCCGGCACATGACCCAGACGACGACCGCTCCCGCGCCCGGCGTACGGACCGAGGTGGGCCGGCTGCGCACGGTGCTGCTGCACCGGCCCGGCCCGGAGCTGAAGCGGCTGACGCCGCGCAACAACGACCGGCTGCTCTTCGACGGGATCCCCTGGGTCGCCCGCGCCCAGGAGGAGCACGACGCGTTCGCCGACGCACTGCGCTCCCGCGACGTCGAGGTCCTCTACCTGACCGCTCTGCTGGCCGAGACGCTGCGCTCCGAGGACGCTCGGGCCCAGGCCATCGAGGCGGCCCTGACCTCGCTCCACCTCGGGCAGACGCTGCGCGAGCACCTGGCCGCCGAGCTCGCGGGCCTCGACCCCGAGCGGCTGACCGAGGTGCTCACCGCCGGACTGCGCAACGACGAGGTGCAGGGCCCGCGGGGGCTGGTCACCAGCCTGCTCGCCCACGACGACTTCCTCATCGACCCGCTGCCGAACCTGCTGTTCACCCGGGACTCCAGTGTGTGGATCGCGGACCGCGTGGCCGTCACCTCCCTGGCGATGCCTGCCCGGGAGCGCGAGACGCAGCTCACCGAGCTGATCTACGCCCACCATCCCCGGTTCGCCGGCATCGAGCGCGTGCACGGGTGGGAGTTCGAGCACGTCGAGGGCGGCGACGTGCTGCTGCTCAGCCCCGGAGTGGTCGCGGTGGGCGTCGGGGAGCGCACCACCCCGGCCGGTGCCGAGCGGCTGGCGCGTCAGGTCTTCGCCCACGGGCTCGCGCACACCGTGCTCGCCGTACCGATCGCCCAGGAGCGGGCGACGATGCACCTCGACACGATCGCCACGATGGTCGACGTCGACAAGATCGTGATGTACCCCAACGTCGCGGACCACCTGCAGGCGCTCACCGTGACCGCGGACGGCGAGGAGCTCGCCGTGAGCACGCCGGAGCCGTTCCTGCAGGCCGCGGCGGCGGCGATGGGCATCGACGTGCTGCACCGGATCGACACCGGGCTCGACCCGGTGACCGCCGAGCGCGAGCAGTGGGACGACGGCAACAACACGCTCGCGATCGCGCCGCGGGTGGCGGTCGCCTACGAGCGCAACGTGGAGACGAACTCCCGGTTGGAGGCCGCCGGCATCGAGGTCATCGCCATCGCCGGGTCGGAGCTCGGCTCGGGCCGCGGCGGGCCCCGCTGCATGTCCTGCCCGATCGCTCGCGACGACGTCTGAGGGCGCGAATGCCCGGCCGATGCTGACGGGGGATGCAACACCGGCCGGGCGACGCCGAATCTAGTCCGGGCTTCAACGAAAGACAACCAAGCGCGCAGCAAGAAATGAACGCCGTTCACCGGCGGCGTTCCGGAACGCGGTCGTCCGACCTGTTCTCGGTCTCAGACCGCCAGCGGCAGCAGCGCGTGCACGGTCGTCCGGGCGTCCGCAGCCTCCACCCACCAGCGCGAGGCGAGGGCCTCGACGATCACCATGCCGCGGCCGCCCTGATCGGTGCGCCGGGCGTGAACCAGGTGCGGACGGGTCCGAGACCCGCCGTCGCTCACCCGCACCTGGAAGCCCTCGTCGCAGCACTCCCAGTCCACAGCCATCGACCCGTCGTCGAGCGGGTCGGCGTGCCGCACCGCGTTGCCGACCAGCTCGGAGAGGACCAGCCGGCAGTCGTCGGCGAACGCGGGCTCCGCCCAGCCGTCCAGCCACTGCTCCAGCTCGTGGCGGGCCACCCGCACGCTCTCGGGTGCGAAGGGCAGCGCGAGGTGTCTCGGCCCCCGCGCTGAGAACGTCGCTCCTCCGGTCATGCGCGTCATCGTGCCCGGACCGGCCAGGCCCGAAACTACTTCTCCGCCCGCGTGAGGTACGCCGCAACAGCCGCCGGCCGGTCGGTGATGAGCGCCTCCACGCCGTGGGCCAGGCACCGCTCGACGTCCTCGTCGGTGTTGACCGTCCAGACATGCAGGCGCGTCCCCGCCTCCCGGATCTTGTGGATCAGCTCCGGGTGCCGGCGCACCAGCTCGATGCCCGGCCCGGCGATCCAGTCCGGGTCGGCCACCGGTCGCGCGCGCGCCCACTGGGTGGGAGCGTCGAGCAGCAGCACCAGCGGCACCGCGACGGCCGCCCGGCGAACCCTGCGCAGCGCGACCGCGGAGAAGCTCATCACCCGCACGGGGGTCCCCGGCGCGGTCCAGCAGAACTCCTCGAGCAGCTCCACGAGCCGTCGCTCCACGAGCCCGGCGTACCGCGTCGGGTGCTTGGTCTCGATCGCGACCTCGACCCGCCGGTCGTGGTCGGCGACGGTGCGCAGCAGGTCGCGCATCGTCAACACGCCGCCCAACCGCCGATCCGGCAGGTCGGCCTCCTCGTCGAGGTCCGCCCACGGGTGCTTCCAGGAGGAGAAGTCCAGCTCCTGGAGCTCGGCGAGCGTCGTGTTCGAGACCAGGTGGTCGAGCGCCGCCGTACGACGCAGGTCGCGGTCGTGGAGGCACACCAGGTGGCCGTCGGAGGTCAGCCGCACATCGCACTCGAGCGCGTCGGCGCCCTCCTCGAGCGCGGCCAGGTAGGCGGCGAGGGTGTGCTCGGCGTTCGTCTCGCTCGAGCCACGGTGAGCCACGACCTGAGGCCGCTCCATGTCTCGATCGTCTCAGAGGAACCCCGCCGCCGACCGCCTACCCTCGCTCCTCGTGACGACGAGCCGCCCCGGACGCGCGCGGGCCCCGCGATCCGCCGACCTCCGGCAGGCGGTGCTGGCCGGCGCGGTGAGCGCGATCGTGGGGTTCTCGTCGTCGTTCGCGGTGGTGCTCGCCGGGTTGCGGGCGGTGGGCGCGAGCGCGGACCAGGCCGCCTCGGGCCTGCTGGTGCTCTCGCTGGCGATGGGTGCGGGGTGTGTGCTCTTCTCCTGGCGCTGGCGGCGACCGATCACGATGGCGTGGTCCACCCCGGGGGCGGCGTTGCTGGCCTCGCTGAGCGCACCCGCCGGCGGCTTCGCCACGGCCGTCGGGGCGTTCCTCGTGGTCGGTGCGCTGCTCGGCCTGACCGGGCTCGTGCCCGCGCTGGCGGCCGCCGTACGCCGGATCCCGGCGCCGGTCGCGCAGGCGATGCTCGCCGGCGTGCTCCTGCAGCTGTGCATCGTGCCGTTCCACGACCTGCCCCAGGAGCCGGTCGCCCTCGGCGCGGTGCTGGTCACGTGGGCGGTGCTGGCTCGGCTCGCTCCCCGGTGGGCGGTGCCGGGCGCCGTCGCGGCAGCGGTGGTGGTGCTCGTGGCGCGCGGCTCGTTCGCAGGGCTGACCTGGGCGGCGGCGACGCCGCACCTGGCGTGGACGACGCCGGCCTGGCCCGGAGCGGCGGCGCTGGCCATCGCCGTCCCGCTCTACCTGGTGACGATGACCAGTCAGAACATCCCGGGGGTCGCCGTGATGGCAGGTCTGGGCTACGAGGTGCCGTGGCGGCCGGCGCTCGGCTACACCGGGGCGGCGACCGTCGCCACCGCCGGCTTCGGGGGCTTCGCGATCAACCTCTCCGCGATCGCCGCCGCGCTGGCGGCCGGCCCGGAGGCCGGCCCCGATCCCGAGCGACGCTGGGTCGCCGGGGTCAGCACCGGCGTCGGCTACCTCCTACTCGGCCTGTCGGCGCCGGCCGTCGTCACGGTCGCCCAGCACGCGCCCGCCGGCCTGCTCGCGAGCATCGCCGGCGTGGCCCTGCTCGGCACATTCGGCGCGGCGGCGTTGCAGGCGCTCGCCATGGAGTCGTTGCGGCTGCCGGCGGCGGTGACGCTGGTGGTGGCCTCCTCGGGTGTGGTGGTCGCCGGGGTCGGCTCGGCGTTCTGGTCGCTGGTGGTCGGCGGTGCCCTGGTGCTGCTCGGCGGCGCCGCGGCCCGGCGGGAGCGGCTCAGCGCTGGGCGCGCAGGAACCGCCCGAAGTGCGGGACGGTGAAGGCCACCCGGCCGCGCTCGGCGGAGTAGACGAGGCCCTTCTTGATCAGGCCGTCGCGGGCCGGGCTCAACGACTGCGGCTTGCGACCCAGGTGGGCGGCCACCTCCGCCGTACCGACGCCGTCCGGAGCTGCGCCCGCGCCGACGCCGCTCTCGAGGTCGGCCATCGCCAGCATGTACTCGCGCTCGGCCGGCGTGGCGCGGTCGTAGCGCGCCCCGAAGAACCCGACGGCCAGCTCCGCCTCCGCCTCCGGAGCGGCCTGGACGACGTCGGCCCACCGGATCGGGGACTCGGCGGCGGCGTCCCAGGTGGCCTTGCCGTAGGCCTGCACGAAGTACGGATAGCCGTCGGTGAGCTCGTAGAGCTGCTCGATCGCCTTCGGCTCGTATGTCGCTCCCTCCTGCTCGGCGGGGTAGGTCCACGCCCGCTCGGCCATGTCGCGGGGCAGCCGGTCGACCGCGACGTGTCGGAAGAGCCGCTCGGAGTAGGACCGCGCGGCAGAGAGGGCGACAGGCAGGTGCGGCAGACCGGCCCCGACGAGCACGAGGGGCGCCCCCTGCTGGCTGATCTCGTGACACGCCCCGCACAGGGCACCGAGCTCTTCGGGTGAGACGTCCTGCATCTCGTCGAGGAACAGCGCCACACCGACGCCGAGGTCGCGGCCCAGCGAGGCCACCTCGGTGAGCAGCTCGAGGAGGTCGAGCTCGAGGTCGCCGGAGTCCGCCCGCCCGGTCGCTGCCGTCACCTCGACCGGCGGCGTCCACGGCCGCCCGCGGCGGTCCTGGTGGTCGGTGCGCAGCGCGAACGCCTTGAGGACGGCGAGCACCTCCTCGACGCGCTCGGGGTCTCGGTGGCGATGGCCGACCTCGCGGACCGCGGCGTGCACGGCCTGCGCGAGCGGCAGCCGCACGGAGTGGTCGGGGCGCGCCTCGAGCTTGCCGGTCCCCCAGGCCCGCTGCACCGCCAGGCTCCTCAGGGCGTTGAGCAGCACGGTCTTCCCGACGCCGCGGAGACCGGAGAGCACCATGCTGCGCTCCGGACGGCCGGCCGCGACCCGCTCGAGCGTCACGGCGAACTGCTCGAGCTGCCGATCGCGGCCGGCGAGCTCCGGGGGTCGCTGGCCGGCGCCGGGCGCGTAGGGATTCCGCACGGGGTCCACGATCGGACGGTATCGGGGGATCTAGCGATGCCTCTAGATTCGCCTAGCGTGTCGTAGCGCCGATCGGGCGCTGGTCCGGCGACATAGGTTGGGCCCGTGCCCGAGCTGCCCGAGGTGGAGGCGCTGGCCCAGGACCTGTCCGAGCGGCTGCGCGACCGCGCGATCGTCCGCGTCGACGTGACGGCGATCAACTGCCTCAAGACGTTCGACCCGCCGGTCAGCGCGCTGTCCGGCGCGCTCGTCGACGGGGTCACCCGGCACGGCAAGTTCCTCGACATCGAGGCGTCGGGGCTGCACCTCGTACTGCACCTGGCCAAGGCCGGTTGGGTCCGCTGGCGCGAGGAGGTGCCGGCGCTCCCGGCACGGCCGAGCTCGAAGTCTCCGCTGGCCGCACGGGTCGTGCTCTCACCGCCCGCGGGGGCCGAGGTCGGCGCCGAGGCGGGTCTCGACATCACCGAGGCCGGCACGCGCAAGAGCCTCGCGCTGTACGTCGTACGCCGTCCGACCGACGTCGAGGGCATCGCCCGGCTCGGCCCCGACCCGCTCGGCGACGACTTCACCGCCGACGTGCTCGCCCGGATCCTGGAGGACAACGGCCGCGCGCAGGTCAAGGGCGTGCTGCGCCAGCAGTCGGTGATCGCCGGGATCGGCAACGCCTACTCCGACGAGGTGCTCCACGCTGCGCGGCTCTCGCCGTTCAAGCCCGCGAACACGCTGACCACCACCGAGCTCGCCGCGTTGTACGACGCCATCCGCAGCGTGCTCGCCGACGCGGTGCGCCGCTCCACCGGCCTCGCGGCCAGCCAGCTCAAGGGCGAGAAGAAGAGCAACCTGGCGGTGCACGGCCGCACCGGCCAGCCCTGCCCGGTCTGCGGCGACACGGTCCGCGAGGTGTCCTTCGCGGACTCCTCGCTGCAGTACTGCCCCACCTGCCAGACCGGCGGCAAGCCGCTCGCCGACCGGCGGATGAGCAGGCTGCTGAAGTAGCGCCTCACGGGAGCGGGACGCCGAGCCGCTCCCCCATCCAGCCGATCATCTCCGCCCGGGCCGCTCGACCCTCGGGGACCGGCAGGATCGGCACGACGTGGATCGCGCCCCGCAGCTCGTGGTAGGTCACCTGCGGAAGCCGGTCGCGGAGCAGCCGCGTGTCGGGGAGCGTGATGTCGCGCGTGCCCACCCACAGGTCCACCGGCGGGAGCCCGGTCATCGCGCCGAAGAGCGGGCTGACCCGGGGGTCGCGCAGGTCCAGCCCGTTCGCCCACGCCTCGGCGACGCCGTGCAGTGCAGCCCGGGCGAGCCACGGGTCGCGTGCCTCGACCGCGGGGATCTCGGGATTCGCCATCGTCAAGTCGAGCCACGGCGCCATCAGGCTGAGGCCCTTCATCCGGTCACCAAGCAGGCGCCCGGACTGCTGAGCGGTGATCAACGCCAGTCCGGCTCCCGCGGAGTCGCCGGCCAGCACGACGTCGCGGCGCTGGTCGCGCAGCTGCTGCATCACGGCGGTGGTGAGCGCGAGCGCCTCGAGGGCGTCGTACGCCGGGGCGAGCCCGTAGATCGGCACCCGGACCTCGACCGGCAGCCGACGGACGACCTCGGCGACGAACTGCCAGTGCTGGATCACGATCTCGTTCACGTACGCGCCGCCGTGCAGATAGACGACCACGGCCGCATCCGCCGGGGTGCCCGGCGCGCGCACGACGTAGCCGTCGAATCCGCGCACCCGGGTGGTGGTGACCTCGAGACCCGCCAGCGCTCGGACCGGTGGCTCGGCGGACTTCTTGGGTCGGTCCAGCAGTGCCCGGTGCCCGCCCTCGCGGGCGAACCGCCGCTTGCTCGTCGCGCGCATGTACCAGCCGACCGCGCTCATCTGCCAGGACACGTCGCCTCCTTCGACCGCGATCCTCGCAGGCGCCGGCCATTCGGCACGTACGGCATGGGGACAGGGTCGCTCGACGTGGCGTAGGTGCCGGATGGCGTCGGCTTCCTCTCCTAGCCTGTGAAAAAGGGCATCGACGGGCTGCAGCGGAGGCATCGGGTCAGGCGAAGGGGGCGGGGAGCGGGAGCGTCAGGGCGTCGGCCAGGCGGCGCAGGTACGCCGGCCTTGGGATCTCGACGACGCCGAGGCTGGCGAGGTGGTCGGTGCGCCACTGGGTGTCGAGCAGCCGGCGCTGGGCGTGCTGGTCGCGGAGCAGGTCGACCAGCGCCACCAGGGCGACCTTCGAGGCGTCGCGCGCGTGACTGAACATCGACTCCCCGGCGAAGAGGCCCCCGACGGCCACGCCGTACAGGCCCCCGACCAGCTCGCCGTCGCGCCAGGTCTCCACCGAATGGGTCCAGCCGAGCCGGTGCAGCGCGGTGTAGGCGAAGCGGATGTCGGCGTCGATCCAGCCGCCCGGACGCCGGGGGTCGGCGCAGCGGTCGAGGACGGCCTCGAAGGCGGTGTCGACGCGGATCTCGAAGCGGCGTGCGGACTGCCGCAGCGACCGCGACACCCGCAGGGCGTCCAGGGGGAGCACGCCCCGCTGCACCGGCGACCACCAGCCCAGGCGGCCCTCGACCGGCATCGGGAAGAGGCCGAGCCGGTAGGCGGCGAGGATCGTGCCGGGTTCGAGGTCGGCGCCCAACCCGATGAGGTCGTCCTCGCCCTCGGGCGGCACGAGCGCCCAACGGCTGGGCGGCGGCTCGATCGGCACGAGTCCATCCAAGCAAACGGCTCTTCGTAGGCTGGGACCATGAGCTTCGCCAAGCGCATCGGGGGCCGGTTGGCTCCGAAGGTCACCCAGGTCGCCCCCCAGGCCACGTCGTCGTTCGTGCACCAGGCACTCGAGCGCGCCATCAAGGGTGTCGGGCCGCTGCCCGGCGCCGTCCCCGCGGCCGAGGCGCAGCGCCGCGAGCAGGGTGGCGACGCCCAGAAGGCGGTGCGGGAGCTGGTGGAGAACCACGTGCGCTACGCCGCGGCGGAGGGGTTCGCCACGAACCTCGGCGGCCTGGTCACGATGGCGGTGACCGTGCCGGCGAGCATCGCCGGGCTCGCGGTGGTGCAGTGCCGGATGGTCGCCGGCATCGCGCACCTGCGGGGCTACGACCTCGACGACCCGCGCACGCGGACGGCGGTGCTCGCGTGCCTGCTCGGCGAGGACCGGATGCTGGCGCTGCTCAAGGCGAAGCGGCTCCCGGGCACGCCGATGGCGATCGCGACGGCGCCGGTGCACGACCCGCATCTCGCGACACTCGTGGCGAACGAGGTCGCGGCCGAGCTGCTCACCCGCGTGGCGGGCAAGCGCCTGGCGACCACGGTCGGACGCCGCGTGCCGGTGATCGGCGGTGTCGTCGGTGCGGGCACCGACGCCTTCGCCACGTGGAAGGTCGGCCGCTACGTCGAGCGCGAGCTGCTCCCCCGCCACCGTCGGTAGGCGGCCAGGCCGAGTGCCGCCACGGAGCTCCCCTCCGCGGAGCGGACGAGGCGCTCCTTGAGGCGGTACACCCGAGTGGAGTGCGCCGCGTCGAGCTGGCCCATCAGGTCGGTGATGTCGCCGTGCAGGTGCAGCTCCACCTCGCGGAGCCGGGCGTTCTCCACCACGCTGCCGGCCAGCGCGCGAAGCGCGGCCTGCACGACCTGCTCGGGATCGGCGCGGTCAGGGTCGACGAACGCGGGGGGCTCGGCGGCGGGGAGGAGCTCCTCGAGGTCGCCGACCACCTGGTAGCCCCGCTCGCGCAGGACCGCGACCCACCCCGCGGCGCGGTCACGGGCCCAGTCGTGGACGTCGGCAGGCAGCGTGAGCCGGGCCGACTCGCGTCGGGTGGCCAGGTTGCGGTGCACCAGCTCCTCGCGGACGAACTGGCGATAGTGCCGGTTGGGCAGCACCCCGTCGAGCCGTTCGTTGAGTGCTCTGAGCAGGGCCGACTCCGCCACCCCGAGGGAGGCGTTGGCCCGGTCACGGCTGGCGAGCAGCGCCGGGTCGAGCTCGAACGCTCCGGCGAAGCGGGTCGCGAGGACGTCCTCGGGCGCTCCCGCGGGGGGCACGGTGATCAGGTGGACCCGGTCGGCCGCGAGGGTGTCCGCCCAGCGGGCGAGGATGTCGGGGAGCTCCTGGACGCTCCAGAACCACTGCGCGATCTCGGCGGAGCGTCCGGGGTCGCGGAGCGCGGCGAGGAAGGCGGCGTACGACAGGGTCCGGCGGTGCTTGAGGTTCTCCTGCCACTCCGCGGGGATCTGGCGGGCCAGGTCGCGCACGGAGAGGACCAGCTCGACGCGGGTGGCGCCGAGCGAGGCCAGCGCCCGTGCGGCCTGCTGGCGGGAGGCCCGCCCGAGGATCTCGTGGCTCACGATCGCCGTCCCGGGCCAGCTCCGCACCTCGGCTGCCAACCGGTCCCAGGCACCTCCGGCCTCGTCCTCGAGCCCGCCCCACGGCAGCTGCATCAGGTCCAGCGCGGCGAGGAAGTGGGCGTCGAACCGGTCGCCGGGATAGAGCACTCCCCGGCTCGCCAGCTCCTCGCGATGGGCGAAGAGCGCGTGCTGCAGTGCGGAGGTGCCGGTCTTCGGGGTGCCGACGTGGAGGAGAACGCGCTCGGCCATCTCAGTCGTCCCTCCGCTCGGTGCCGATGATTCCGATGATGCCGGGGGTGCTCCCCGTCGCGCTCCCCCGTGTCTGCCAGGCGCGGGCGATGGCGGCCAGGGCACGGTCGAGCGTGACCGCCGGATCGACCCGGGTGGGCTGCCCCTTCGGACGCAGCCGCGCCAGGGAGCCCGGGTCGCCGAGCACAGGGTAGTCAGCACCTCGCGCCAGCCGGTCGAGCTCGAGCGCGAGACGGTCGGCCTGCGCGGCGGCCCACGAGCGGTGCGGCGCCGGGACACCGAGCGCGAGACCGCGCCCGGCCGGCGCCGGGAGACCTGTCCGGACCCAGGCTGTGTGCCGCGGCACGGGGGTCGCCGGGAGCGCGTGGAGGCGCCGCTGCAGGTCCACCGTCGCGGGATCGAGATCCGGAGCTGGGGCGGCCGGTACGCCGAGCGACCCCAGGGCCGTGGCCACGACGGCCCGCGCGTCCGGCCCCACGACCACGCGCAGCCGCGAGGCGTGGTGCCTCCCGGGCAGCTCCGCGGCGACGCGCGAGGCCAGGGTCGCCACGTCGAGCGGGGCCGGGAGAGCGCCGGCGGCGTGCAGCACGCGCCAGGTCCGCCGCCAGCCACGCGTCCCCCCGGCCGCGACCCGGAGAGCCCACACCTGCTCGACGCCCACGTCCGGAGGGCATCCGACGACGAGGTGGGTGGCGCGGAAGGGACCGTGCACCCAGCCGGCCGCGGTGAGGGCGCCGGCCACCGCCCCCGCCGCGCCAGGAGCGCCGTGCACCACGAACCGGCGCGCGCGCAGCGGCGTCCGGGCGGGCGCCGCCGGCGCGGGAGCCGGAGGCAGCAGCCCGGCCAGGACCGGCACCGCGACCCGGAGCACCTCAATGGCGTCGAGGTCGTCGGGCTCCACCGGCGCCGGTCCCCACTCCGGCCGGTCGGGATCGCCGACGACGGGCAGGTCCACCGGACCTCGCCCGGCAGGCGGGGTGGCGAGCACGCGAGCGAGGAGCACGTCGAGGTCGCGCAGGTCCGGATGAGTCCGGACGAGACGCTCCGCGCACGCGAGCTGGCCGGCGCTCACGCCGCTCGCCCCGGCCGGGCGCGCGGCCGCCTGCGCCATACGGAACCCGCGCCAGTTGCGCTCGTCGCCGGCGAGGAGGGCGTCCACCCAGACGGCACTCACGACCCGAGCAGCCGCCGGCCCAGCCGACGCGGGACCGCGGCGAGGGCTGCGGCCACGCCGCTGCCGTCGTGGGAGCGGTCGATCTCGACGAGCACCGCCGTCAACGCGTCGAGCGCCGCGTCGGCCACCGCACCAGGACGCGGTCGGTCGGGGTCCGGGTGCTCGGGCTCCTCCTCGGACCAGCGGCTCCGCAGGTCGTCGAGGTCACCGGCCAGGTCGACGCCGGAGCCGACCAGCCAGTCGAGCCACTCGGCCGTCACCTCCTCGACGAAATCGCGGTGCGCCCGGGGAAGCACGGGCCGCTGCACGGCCTCCTGGGACCCGAACACGTCCCGCACCACCAGCTCGCGGACCAGCGGGACGTAGGTCTCCCTGGTCACGCCGGCGCGTCGGAGCCGGCGGTTGAGCCGGCGCAGCATGGCGATCTGAGCGATGTCCAACGACGCGTTCGTCACCCCGGCAGGGGCCCACGGCAGGCCCGGATCGAGCCCGAGCACGCCCAGGAACCGCCGCCACAGCAGCTCCGGATCGGCGCCCGGCGGCGGCACCGTCACCACGTGGACCCGGTCGGGGGTGAGTCCACTGCCCCAGCGGGTGAGGACGTCGGGGAGGGACTGCACGCGCCAGAACCACATCTCGGGGTTCGTCCGCGGCGCCTTCTCGACGCGCCGGAGGAACGTCGAGAACTTCGCGACGTTGCGGTGCTTGACCATCTCCTGCCACTCCGCGGGCAGCTGCCGGCCGAGGTCGCGGGCGGTGAGCACCACGTGCAGCTCGGCCTCGCCCAGGGAGGCCACCGCCCGCCGCACCTGGTCGGGCCGCGCCGCCGCGAGGATCTCGTGGGAGACGATCACGTCGCGATGCTCGCGGCGCACCTGCTCGGCGAGCACCTCCCACTGGCCGCGCGCGCGCTCGAGCTCGCCGGCCCAGGGCCGCTCGATGAGGTCGAGCGCGGCCTCGAAGTGGTCGCCGCTGCGCAGCTGCGGCAGGACCAAGCCCTGCCCGCTCAGTACGTCGCGGCTGCGGGCCAGCCGGTCCTGAAGGTACGACGTGCCGCTCTTCGGCGCACCGATGTGCAAGAAGACGCGGCGGGCCATGGCCGCATTGTGCCAGCGGCCCACCGGCCCGGTGGCGCCCGGTGCCGCCCCGTGCCGGCCGTTCTCCGCGCTGGTCAACCGGCCAACGCGGCGACCACCCGGGACGGCGAGGGGCGTCCGAGGACGCCCGCCATCCAGGTGCTGGTGGCGACCAGTGCCTCGAGGTCCACGCCGGTCGCGACGCCGAGACCGTGCAGCATCCAGACCAGGTCCTCGGTGGCCAGGTTGCCGGTGGCCGACTCCGCGTAGGGGCAGCCGCCGAGGCCGCCGGCGCTGGCGTCGAACGTGCGGATGCCGTGACGCAGCGCGGCGTACGCGTTGGCGAGGGCCTGGCCGTAGGTGTCGTGGAAGTGCACGGCGAGCGCGTCGTCGGCGAGGCCGCCGGCGTTGAAGGCATCGAGGAGCCGGGTGACATGGTGGGCCGTGCCGACCCCGATCGTGTCGCCGAGGCTCAGCTGGCTGGCGCCGAGGTCGAACAGCCGCCGGCCGACGTCGACGACCTGCTCCGGAGGGACCTCGCCCTCCCAGGGGTCGCCGAAGCACATGCTCACGTAGGCGCGCACGTCGAGGCCGGCGTCGCGGGCCCGCCGGACCGTCGGCTCGAACATCGCGAACTGCTCGTCCAGGGAGCGGTTGAGGTTCTTGCGGGCGAAGGTCTCGGTCGCGCTGCCGAAGATCGCCACGTGCCGACAACCGAGCTCCAGCGCGCGGTCGAGGCCGCGTTCGTTGGGCACCAGCACCGGCAGCTCCCACGCCCGGCCGCCGAGCTCCGCGCCGAGGAGGCCCAGCAGGTCCCCGGCGTCGGCGAGCTGCGGCACCCAGCGCGGGTGCACGAAGCTGGTCGCCTCCACCACGGGGAGACCGGCCTCGAGGAGGCGGAGCACGAACTCCGCCTTCGCCGGCGTCGGCACGGTGCCCGACTCGTTCTGCAGGCCGTCGCGGGGTCCGACCTCGTAGATCGTCACCGACTCCGGCAGCGCCGGGTCGCGATGGGTCGCGGGCAGGCGCATCAGGACGCCTCCCCGGCCGCGGCCTCGACGGGATCCACGACGAACAGCACCGCGCCGAGCGGCACCTGGTCGCCGATGCCGGCGTGCACGGCGCTGACCGTGCCGGCGTACGGCGCCGTCAAGGTGAGCTCCATCTTCATCGCCTCCATCGTGCCCAGCGGTGCGCCCTCGGCGACCTGGTCGCCGGCCTGCACCTCGACGGCCAGCACGGTGCCGGGCATCGGCGCGACGACCTCGGCGTCGGTCACCGTCGCACCGCCGGGCGAGGCGGGGTCGGGGCGGCCGAACCGGAACGTCGTGCCGCGGTGCAACACCTCCACCCGCCGGTGGTCCACGCGTACGGCGGCGCGCAGCAGCCGGCCGTCGACCTCCAAGGTGAGCAGGTCCGGACCGCGCTCGACCAGCCGCACGGCCACCTCGCCCCGCGGACCGGTGAGCCGCTTCCAGGTGACCCGCCACCGCACGGTCGCGCCGGCCTCCACCAGCTCGACGGTCGCGGGTGCCGACGGCCCGGAGAGCCGCCAGCCGTCCGCGGTGCCGAAGGGATCCCCGGGGCGCTCGCCCAGCTCGTGGTCGGCGATCGCCCAGACCGCGAAGATCTCGGCGTCGTCGCGACCGGCGGGCTGCACGGCGTCCGGATTCCGGTCGAGCCATGCGGTGTCGATCGTCGCGTCGCGGAACTCCTCGCCCGCAACGAGCGCGCGCAGGAAGCCGAGGTTGGTGGTGAGGCCGAGCACCACCGTCTCGTCGAGGGCGTCGAGGAGGAGTCGGCGCGCGGCCTCCCGGTCGGGGCCGGCGGTGATGATCTTGCCGATCATCGGGTCGTAGGCGCTGCTGACCTCCTGGCCGGAGGCCAGCGCGACGTCGTTGCGGGCTCGCGGCGACCAGTGCACGAGCTCTGCGGTGCCGGCCTGGGGAAGGAAGCCACCGAAGGCGTCCTCGGCGTAGACCCGGGCCTCGATCGCATGCCCCTCGACACCGACCGCGGCCTGATCGAACGGCAGCGGCTCGCCCATCGCGACCTGCAGCTGCAGCGCGACGAGGTCGATCGGGGCGCCGTTCACGCGGACGACTGCCTCGGTGACGGGGTGCTCGACCTGGAGGCGGGTGTTCATCTCCAGGAAGTAGACCTCCCCGCTGTCGGGGTCGAAGAGGAACTCCACGGTGCCGGCGTTGGTGTAGCCGACCTCGGCGGCCAGGGCGACCGAGGCGGAGGTGACCAGCTCCCGCGTCGCCGCGGGGAGCGTCGGCGCCGGCGCTTCTTCGAGCACCTTCTGGTGGCGCCGCTGGGTCGAGCAGTCGCGCTCGTAGAGGTGGACGACGTTGCCGAGCGTGTCGGCGAGCACCTGCACCTCGATGTGCCGCCCCCGGGGGACGTACCGCTCGACGAGCATCGTGTCGTCGCCGAAGGAGGACGCCGCCTCCCGGGCCGCCGAGGCCAGTGCCGCGGGGTACTCCTCAGGTCGCTCCACCACCCGCATGCCCTTGCCGCCGCCACCCGCGGCCGCCTTGACCAGCACCGGAAACGCCATCTCCTCCGGCTTCGCCGGGTCGTAGGACGGGACGACCGGCACTCCGGCGGCGACCGCGATGTCGCGGGCCCGGTCCTTGCGTCCCATCTGCTCCATCACGGCGGCGCTGGGCCCCACGAGCACCAGCCCGGCCTCGGCGACGGCGTCGGCGAAGGCGGCGCGCTCGGACAGGAAGCCGTAGCCGGGATGCACCGCCTCCGCGCCGCTCACCCGCGCGGCCTCGAGGAGGGCCGGGATGTGCAGGTAGGACTCGGTCGCCGGGGTGGGTCCGATCCGGACGGCGGTGTCCGCGGCGAGCACGTGGGCGGCGGTCCGGTCGGCGTCGGAGTACACCGCGACGGTGCGCAGCCCCAGGGCGCGGGCGGTGCGGATCACCCGCAGCGCGATCTCGCCCCGGTTGGCGACCAGCAGCGTCCCGAACGGCTTGGTGACGGGTGCGTGCACCGCCCTACCTCCTGTCGATGAGTTCGGTTGTCGATGAGTTCCGTGGAGCTTCGGGGTCCCGCGGCGTTGTCCGCGGAGGAGCGAAGCGGGAGAGCGGAGAACGTCGTGGGGTGACGCTCACATCCTGAAGATGCCGTAGGACGGCTCGGGCACGGGGGCCTGGGCCGCGACGGAGAGCCCCATGCCGAGGACCCGCCGGGTGTCGACCGGGTCGATCACGCCGTCGTCCCACAGCCGCGCGGTGGAGTAGTAGGGCGAGCCCTGCTCCTCGTACTGGGCCCGGATCGGG
>JBQCCW010000147.1:0-2064 GCA_051961835.1 Marmoricola sp.
TGAGGCGGCTGTCCGCGCTCGCCGGCACCTCGCCCCGCTCGACCGCCCGCCGGACGATCCGGCCGACGAACTCGCGGAACTGGTCGGTCACGTCCTCCGCGAACGTCCCGAGACGCTGCGTGGCCCCGGCCGTGTCGACCATGATCCGGAGCGTCGCCCAGCCGGCCGGCTCGCGGAAGTGGCGCATCAGGTTGGCCCCCAGCTCCTCGAGGTCACCCCGCATGGACCCGGTGTCGACCATGCCCAGCGGGTGGGCGCTGCTGTGCACGGCGGCGGTCAGCAACGAGTCCTTGTCCTGCCACCGCAGGTAGACCGTCGACTTCCCGACCCCGGCCCGGCGCGCGACGCCGTCCATGGTGAACCCAGACCAGCCCTGCTGGCCGTACTCCTCCAGAGCGGCGTCGATGATCCGCTGCTCGGCACCGGGAGATCTCGGTCGGCCCCGCTTGCGGCGCGGCTGCTCGATGGTGTCCCCCGGCCCTCCCTCCAAGGTGGACATGTCAACGATTGAAACCCAGATCGCCCCCGGACGGCTAGGAACCGGGGAATCCGTCGTCCGAAATGGGTATCCGACCTGGGCATTCTGGTCTGGTCCAGACCGCGCGTCGCTTAGGTTGGTCGGCATGTGGGGGATCAAGACGAAGCAGATCGGGTTCCGGGTGCTGCTGGGACCCGACGGCGTCGCCGCGGGCGACCTGACCGCGCTGTACGCCGCCCCGCGGCCGTCGTGGCTCCGGGTCAACATGGTGACCACCGTGGACGGTGCCGCGGCCGGCGAGGGCGGGCGGAGCGGGTCCATCAACAACCAGGTCGACAAGGTCGTCTTCGACCACCTGCGCGAGAGCGCCGACGCGATCGTGGTGGGGGCGGGGACGGCGCGAACGGAGGAGTACGGCGTCGCCGACCGGCCGATCGTCGTGGTCAGCCGGCGCGGCGACGTGCCCGAGTCCCTGCGCGGCGCGCCGGCGGGGTCGGTGCTGATGGCGACGTGCTCGTCGGCCGAGGGGCTGGAGTCCGCGCGGAAGCTGCTGGGGGAGGAGTCGGTGCTGGTCCTCGGGTCGCACCGGGTCGACCTCGCGGCGCTCCGGACCGAGCTGGCGAAGCGCGGCTGGACCCACGTGCTGGCCGAGGGCGGGCCGCACCTCCTGCACGCCCTGGTCGCCGACGGCGTGGCCGACGAGCTGTGCCTGACGATCGTCCCGCTCCTCGTCGCCGGGGAGCGGCCACGGATCACCCAGGGGCCGCCCGTCGGCGTACCCCTGCGCCCGACGCTCCTGCTGGAGTCCCAGGGAACGCTCCTGGGACGCTGGGCGATCGGGGTACCACAAGGATGAACCCGCCGTCGGCGGTGCCACGTAGAGTGCGTTCCGGTCCATTAACGGACGATTCATGACAGGGAGCTCCATGCCTCGCCATCTCCGGTCTCTCGCGGCCCTCGCGGCCGCCGCCCTCGCCGCAGCGGTGCTGCCGAACGGGCTCTCGGCCACGGCCGCGCCGCCGACGACGGGCCGCGGCGGCCCGTTCCACGCGCTGCGCGGGTTCTCGCCGAGCGGCTCGCACGTGCGCGTGCACCCCGACCACTACCGCGCGTTCAGCGTCGACACCTCGCAGGTGCGCGCCGAGCTGTCCGGCACGCCGCGCGTCGGCGCCGGCACCTCGACGACGTTCGCGATCCCGACGCCCACGGGCGGCACGGAGCGGTTCGCCGTCCAGCGCACCAGCGTGATGCAGCCGGCGCTGGCCGCCGCGCACCCCGAGATCACGACGTGGAGCGGCCACGCGGTCGGTGACCCCGGCACGACCATCGCGATGGACGTGACGCCCATGGGCTTCCACGCCAGCGTGCGGCCGGCGGGCGGTCAGGGCACGTGGTACGTCGACCCGGCCTACAACCGTCGCGGCACCACCCAGCACCTCGCCTACTACGGCGGCGCGCTCGGGCGGCAGGCGCAGCAGTTCGCCGAGCGCGAGATGCCCGACGTCCAGCGCGCCGCCGCGGGCCGGGCGAGCGCCCCGGTGGCGAGCGGCGGCGGCGGTTCGGTGACCCAGAAGGTCTACCGGCTG
>JBQCCW010000148.1:0-2750 GCA_051961835.1 Marmoricola sp.
CTGTCGAGACCGAGGACGAGCTCAGCGTCACCCAGCGGGCGCTGGAGGAGCGCACCAACGACCTCCAGCGGCTGCAGGCCGAGTTCGTCAACTACAAGCGGCGCGTCGAGCGCGACCGCGACCTGGTCAAGGAGAACGCGACGTACGCCGCGCTCACCCCGATCATCGACGTGCTCGACACGATCGACCGGGCGCGGGAGCACGGCGAGCTCGAGGAGGGGCTGCGCACGGTCGCGGACCAGCTCGAGCGGACCGTCGCGAAGCTCGGGCTGGTGAAGTTCGGCGAGGCCGGCGAGCCGTTCGATCCGACCGTCCACGAGGCGCTGAGCCACATCGGCGAGGACCCCGAGGTCGAGGTGACCACCTGCAAGGTGATCGCCCGGGCCGGCTACCGGATCGGCGAGCGCGTGGTCCGCGCGGCGCAGGTGCTGGTCGTCGACCCCGCCGGCGGCCCCACCGCGTGAGCGGTGCGGGTCACTCCAGAGGACACGAGAGAGGGGAGGTGCACGCGTGAGCACCACTGACGGGTTCCGCGCCGACTGGGCGCAGAAGGACTTCTACGCCGAGCTGGGCGTGAAGAAGGATGCGTCCGCCGACGAGATCAAGAAGGCCTACCGCAAGCTCGCCCGTGCCAACCACCCCGACTCCAACCCGGGCGACACCGCCAAGCACGACAAGTTCAAGGCGGTGGCCGAGGCCTACGACGTCGTGGGCGACCCCGAGAAGCGGGTCAAGTACGACGAGATGCGGCAGCTCTACGGCTCCGGCGCGTTCCCCGGCGGCTTCGGTCGCGGTGGCGGCGGCTTCGGCCAGGGCGTCAACCTCGAGGACCTGCTGCGCGAGCAGGCCGGCCGTGGCGGCGGGTTCGGCGACATGTTCGGCGACCTGTTCGGCGGTGGCGGGGGCGGCGTCGGCGGCTTCGGCCGCGGCCGCACCCGTCCCCGCCCGCAGCGCGGGCAGGACGTCGAGACCTCGGCGACGATCAGCTTCACCGACGCCCTCGAGGGCGTGACGATCTCGCTGCGGCTCTCCTCCGACGCCCCGTGCCCGACGTGCAACGGCACCGGCGGCAAGCCCGGCACCAAGCCGCACGTCTGCCCGGAGTGCGAGGGCGCCGGCTTCGTGGTGTCCTCGGCGGGCGGCGCGTTCGCGATCAACGAGACCTGCCCCGTGTGCGGTGGCCGGCAGCTGGTCTACGACGAGCCGTGCCCCACCTGCCACGGCAGCGGCCGCGGCACCTCCGCGCGCACCATCTCGGCGCGGATCCCGGCCGGCGTGAAGGACGGGCAGCGGATCCGGCTGCGCGGCAAGGGCGGCGCCGGCGACAACGGCGGCCCCGCCGGCGACCTGTTCGTCACGGTCAAGGTCTCGCCGCACCGGCTGTTCGGCCGCAAGGGCGACAACCTCACGCTCGACGTGCCGGTCTCCTTCGACGAGCTCGCGCTCGGCGCGGAGGTCAAGGTGCCCACGCTCGGCGGGTCGCCGGTGACGCTGCGCATCCCGGCCGGCACGCCCAACGGCCGCACGTTCCGCGTGCGGGGCAAGGGCGCCCCGAAGGCCGACGGCAGCCATGGCGACCTGCTGGCCACGGTCGAGGTGCAGGTCCCGGCCGTGCTCGACGGGGCGCCCCGGGAGGCCGTCGAGGCCTACCGCGCCGCGACCGCGCACAAGACGCTCCGCTCGAGGCTGTTCGAGGAGGCCTGATGTCGACCGCCCGTCCGCCGTTCCAGCCGCCCGGCCCGGACGCGGCGGTCTTCGTGATCAGCGTCGCCGCGGAGCTCAGCGGCCTGCACCCGCAGACGCTGCGCACCTACGAGCGGCTCGGCCTGATCACCCCGGGCCGGACCGGCGGTGGCGGCCGGCGCTACTCCGCCCGCGACATCGAGCTGCTCCGCGAGATCGCGGACCTCACCTCGGCCGGCACCGGGATCGAGGGCGTCCGCCGGATCCTCGACCTCGAGGACCGCGTGGCCGCGCTGTCCCAGCGCAACGAGGAGCTGCAGGCCGAGCTGGAGTCGACCCGCGAGGCGCTCCGGCAGGCGGTCGGGCGGCGTACCCCGCCGCGCGGCAGCCCCGCCGCTCCGGTCGCGCCGGTCGTCCCCCAGTCGCCCAACAAGCTGCCCGTGCTGCGGCGCAGCGCCGCAGGGCAGGCCGTGGTGGTGTGGCGGCGCCAGCGCGGCTGATGGCGGTCGCTGCAGGGAATTCCCGAAAGTTGAGTGGAACAGACTCAACTTTGAGGGTGTTGAACCTGATGTCCGGACGACCGCGCCGGACGGACCACCCACCAGACCAGACCACGCACGACCCCGGCCACGGACGGGCCGGGAGAACAGGACGACCATGAGCCAGTTCGGCGCCGAGAAGTTCACGACCCGCAGCCGCGAGGCGATCGAGGCTGCCCAGCTCGCCGCGACCACGGCGGGCAACTCCACCGTCGAGCCCGTCCACCTGCTGGTGGCGCTGCTGCTCCAGGCGGGCGGGACCCCCGCCTCGCTGGTCAGCAAGTCGGGGGCCGACCCGGCCGCGCTGGTGCGCGCCGCGGTCGCCGTCCGTGACCAGCTGCCCACCGCCAGCGGCGCGAGCGTGCAGACCCCGAGCGGGTCCGCCGCGCTGACCCGGGTGCTCGCGAGCGCCCTCGACCTGGCCAACAGCCTCAACGACGAGTACGTCGCGACCGAGCACCTGCTGATCGCGCTCGCGACCGTCGAGAGCCCGGCCAAGAAGGTCCTCACCGACGCCGGCCTCACCGA
>JBQCCW010000149.1:0-11748 GCA_051961835.1 Marmoricola sp.
TCCTCCCCGGCGCTCTCCGACGCGTTCGCGCGCGGAGCATCGCGAGCCGGCGCCGACGTGGTCACGATCGGCCTCTGCTCCACCGACGAGCTCTACTTCGCCTCAGGTCACCTCGGCCACGCCGGCGCGATGTTCACCGCCAGTCACAACCCCGCCCGGTACAACGGCATCAAGATGTGCCGTCCCCAGGCGCAGCCGGTCGGCATGGAGACCGGGCTCGCCGAGATCCGGGACCGCGTCGCCGGCGGCGAGGAGCAGGTCGCCGCCCGGCCCGGAGACATCACCGAGCAGGACGTGCTCGACGCGTACGCGTCGTACCTCCTCGAGCTCGCCCCGGTGGAGGGGCGGCACCTGACGGTGGTCGTCGACGCGGGCAACGGAATGGCCGGGCTCACCGCGCCCGCCGTCCTGGGACGCGTGGACGCCGACGTCACCGAGCTCTATTACGAGCTCGACGGCACCTTCCCGAACCACGAGGCGAACCCGATCGAGCCCTCGAACCTGGTCGATCTCCAGGCCGCGGTCCGCGAAACCTCCGCGGACATCGGGCTGGCGTTCGACGGCGACGCCGACCGCTGCTTCCTGGTGGACGAGCGAGGCGAGCTGGTGAGCCCCAGCGTGCTCACCGGCCTCATCGCCACCCGCGAGCTGGCACGGCATCCCGGCTCGGCGGTGATCCACAACCTGATCACCTCCCGAGCGGTGCCCGAGATCGTCAGCGAGCACGGCGGCAGACCCGTGCGCAGCCGCGTCGGGCACTCCTTCATCAAGGCCACGATGGCCGAGACCGACGCCGTGTTCGGCGGCGAGCACTCCGGTCACTTCTACTTCCGCGACTTCTGGCGCGCCGACTCGGGCATGCTGGCCGCCCTCCACGCCCTGGCTGCGCTCGCCGAGTCCGACCGTCCGCTGTCGGAGGTCCTCGCTCCGTTCAGCCGGTACGCCGCCAGCGGCGAGATCAACTCCACGGTCGGGGACCAGCAGGCGGTGCTCGACGAGCTGGAGCGGGAGTGGAGCAGCGACGACGTCGAGATCGACCACCTCGACGGCCTCACGGTCACCCACCCCGAGTGGTGGTTCAATGTCCGGGCCTCCAACACCGAGCCGCTGCTGCGGCTCAACGCCGAGGGGGCCGACCAGGCGACCATGGCCGAGGTGCGCGACCGCGTGCTCGCCACGATCCGGAAGGACCGGGGATGAACCTCGACGCGACACTGCTCGACCTGGTCGTGTGCCCCGCCTGTCGCGCGGACCTCGCCGTCGACGAGGCGGCCGAGGAGCTGGTGTGCACGCGGTGCGGCCTGGCCTATCCGGTGCGCGACGACATCCCGGTGCTCCTCGTCGACGAGGCCCGCCGGCCGGCCTGAGCGGCACACGATGGCTTTCGACGACGGTCGGCTCGACGACCCGGCCGTCCTGGACCGTTTCGACGCGGCGCTGCGCCACCTGGCGAGCGGCGGGGCGCGGGTGCGATCGGAGGCTGCGGCGGTCGAGGACCGGCTCGCCGAGGCGGTCGTCCGGTTGGGCGATACCGGACCGCGGGCGGTCGTCGCGGCAGGGCCGGACTCGCGCCTGCTCCGCGCCGTGCTCGAACCGGTCTGCCCGGTGCCGTTCGTCGCGTGGCCCGGGCCCGGTCTTCCCGGGTGGGCCGGTGGGTTGGACCTCGTCGTCGTGCTCGCGCCGAGCGGAAGCGACCCGGGAACCGCCCGGGCGGTGGCGGAGGCCGTTCGCCGCGGCTGCCCGCTCGTGGTCGCGACGCCGCCGGAGTCGCTGGTGGCCCAGCACTCCTCGGGCCGCTACTCCACGCTGCTGCCCTGCACGACCCGGGACCAGCTCGCGATCGCGGTGGTGGTGCTGGAGCTGCTGGACCGCCTCGGTCTCGCGCCCGCCACCGACCCGGACAAGGTCGCCTCGGCGCTCGACGAGGTCGCGGTGCGGTGCAGCCCCCACCAGGACCTGGCGGTGAACCCGGCGAAGATCCTCGCCGGCAACATCGCCGAGACCAACCCGCTGCTGTGGGGCGGCACGGTGCTGGCCGCCCGAGCCGCTCGCCGGGTCGCGGAGTCGGTTCGCCGCGCCACCGGGCGCGCCGCCATCGCCGCCGACGCCGAGCACCTCCTGCCTGTCCTCGAGGCCGCCCGACCGGTCGACGTCTTCGCCGATCCCTTCACCGAAGAGGTGGCGACCCGGCCGGCTCTCGTCGTGCTCGAGGACGGCTTCGAGGACCCCGTGGTCGCCGATGTCCACACCGAACTGCTCGACACGGCCCGCGCCCGGGGCGTCCGCGTCGAGCACGTGTCCACGCCCGTCGAGGGCGAGATCTGCCGGTACGCCGCGCTGCTGGCGACCGGGACCTACGCGGCGACGTACCTTCAGGTCGGTCGCGTGGACTGAGAGGACGCGCGCCGCTGCGGAGGCTCTCCGACGCCGGTGTTCTAGGGTTCGGCGGCATGTCCACCGAAGGCGGAACCCGCGCGGTCGTGGCCGCCCTCGCAGCGAACCTCGGCATCGCGGTCCTCAAGTTCGCCGCGTTCGCGCTCACCCGCTCGTCCTCGATGCTCGCCGAGGGGATCCACTCGGTCGCCGACTCGGGCAACCAGGTCCTGCTCCTCGTCGGAGGCAAGCGTGCGCGGCGCTCGGCCACCCCCGAGCATCCCTTCGGCTACGGACGCGAGCGCTACCTCTACGCCTTCGTGGTCTCCGTGGTGCTGTTCAGCGTCGGTGGCCTCTTCGCGCTCTACGAGGCCTGGCACAAGCTGCAGGAGGTGCTCGAGCATCCCCACGACCTGGGCGAGCTGGACGGTCGCTGGTGGTGGGTTCCGCTGGCGGTGCTCGTGGGTGCGATCGTGATGGAGGGGCTCTCCTTCCGCACGGCCGTGGGCGCGGCCCGCACCCTCAAGGGCACCGATGTCGGGTGGGTGGAGTTCGTGCGGCGCGCGAAGGCTCCCGAGCTGCCGGTGATCCTGCTGGAGGACTTCGCTGCGCTCATCGGCCTCGTGCTCGCCCTGCTCGGGGTGGGGCTCGCGCTGCTCACCGGCAACGCCGTGTTCGACGCCGCCGGCACCGCGCTGATCGGCCTGTTGCTCGTGACGGTCGCCGTCGTCCTCGCCACCGAGACCCGCAGCCTCCTGGTGGGGGAGGCGGCCTCGCCGGCGGCCCAGGAGCGGATCCACGCGGCGGTCGAGGGCACGGCGGGCGTGGAGCGGATCATCCACATGCGCACGCTCCACCTCGGCCCCGAGGAGCTGTTGGTGGCGGTGAAGATCGCCGTCGTGCCGACCGGGTCGGCCCGGGACGTCGCCACCACGATCGACCGCGCGGAAGCCGCACTGCGGGCCGCGGAGCCCTCGGCGCGGGTGGTGTACATCGAGCCTGACGTGTTGCGCGAGCAGCCCGAGCCGCCGCCCACCGTGTGACTACTATGGGCGCAGCGCCTTTCGCACGAGATCGTGGCCAGACGCCCTGCCCGCTTCGCCCTGCCGCCGTGCGGCGGCCCCGGGCAGACCGCCCGAGCCCCTCGACACACAGGAACACGCATGGACTTCAAGGTCGCCGACCTCAGCCTCGCCCCCTTCGGACGCACGGAGATCGCCCGCCCCGACCACGAGAGGCCCGGCTTGTTGGCGAGGCGCGAGCGGTACCCCGCGAGCAAGCCGCTGGCAGGCGCCCGCATCGCCGGCTCCCTGCACATGACGATCCAGACCGCCGTCCTCATCGAGACGCTGGTGGCGCTGGGCGCCGAGGTCCGGTGGGCCTCGTGCAACATCTTCTCGACCCAGGATCACGCCGCGGCCGCGGTGGTCGTCGGCCCCGACGGCACCGCGGAGTACCCCCGGGGCGTGCCGGTCTTCGCCTGGAAGGGCGAGACCCTCGAGGAGTACTGGGAGTGCACCCAGCAGATCCTCGCCTGGCCCGACGCCGACGGTCGAAGCGTGCTGCCCAACATGATCCTCGACGACGGCGGTGACGCGACCCTGCTCGTCCACCTCGGAGTGCAGGCGGAGAAGGCAGGCGTCGCTCCCGACCCCGCCACGGCGACCAGCGCCGAGCAGCGGGTGATCTTCCAGGTCCTCACCGACCAGCTCGCCGCCGACGCCGACCACTGGACGCCGATCGCCAACGAGATCAAGGGCGTCACCGAGGAGACCACGACCGGCGTCCACCGTCTCTACGAGATGATGCGTGAGGGGTCGCTGCTCTTCCCCGCCATCAACGTCAACGACTCGGTGACGAAGTCGAAGTTCGACAACAAGTACGGCTGCCGGCACAGCCTGATCGACGGCATCAACCGGGCCACCGACGTCCTCATCGGCGGCAAGGTCGCCGTCGTCTGCGGGTACGGCGACGTGGGCAAGGGCTGCGCCGAGTCGTTGCGCGGCCAGGGCGCCCGGGTGATCGTCACCGAGATCGACCCCATCTGCGCGCTGCAGGCCTCCATGGACGGCTACCAGGTGGACACCCTGGAGAACGTCCTGGACCAGGCGGACATCGTGATCACGGCGACCGGCAACAAGAACGTCGTCACCGCCGAGCAGATGAGCCGGATGAAGCGCAACGCGATCGTCGGCAACATCGGCCACTTCGACAACGAGATCGACATGGCCGGCCTGGAGTCCTGGCCGGGCATCGAGCGGGTCAACGTCAAGCCGCAGGTCGACGTGTGGACGTTCCCCGAGGGCGGCACGTCGGTCATCGTGCTCTCCGAGGGCCGGCTGCTGAACCTCGGCAACGCCACCGGTCACCCCTCCTTCGTGATGTCGAACTCCTTCACCAACCAGGTGCTCGCGCAGATCGAGCTCTTCACCAAGACCGAGGAGTACCCCACCGGGGTCTACGTGCTGCCCAAGCACCTCGACGAGGAGGTCGCCCGGCTCCACCTCGCATCGCTCGGTGTCCGGCTCACCGAGTTGAGCCCGGACCAGGCGTCGTACCTGGGCGTCCCGGTCGAGGGTCCGTACAAGCCCGAGCAGTACCGCTACTGACGGCACGCACGAGGAGGACGTCGTGGGGGGAGGAGAGCCGGCAGTCGCCACGCGCGTGCTGGTCGTCGACGACGACCCCGCGCTGGCGGAGATGCTGACGCTCGTCCTCGGCACGGAGGGCTTCGAGGCCTCGGTCGTCGAGCGCGGCGACGAGGCGCTCGCCGCCTTCCGGTCCTTCCGCCCCGACGTCGTCCTCCTCGACGTGATGCTGCCGGGCCTGGACGGCATCGCGGTGTGTCGCCAGATCCGCGCGGAGTCCGGCACCCCGATCGTGATGCTCACGGCTCGCGGCGACACCGTCGACGTGGTCGCGGGCCTGGAGGCAGGGGCCGACGACTACGTCGCGAAGCCGTTCAAGCCGCGCGAGCTCGTCGCGCGGATCCGGGCCCGGGTGCGCCGTACCAGTGCGCCCGAGCCCGAGGTCCTCCGGGTCGGGGACCTCGAGATCGACCTGGCCGGCCACGCCGTCGTGCGCGAGGGCGCGCCGATCAGCCTCACGCCGCTGGAGTTCGACCTGCTCGTGTGCCTGGCGCGCCGGCCCCGGCAGGTGTTCAGCCGGGAGCTGCTGCTGGAGCAGGTGTGGGGCTACCGGCACGCCGCCGACACGCGCCTGGTCAACGTGCACGTCCAGCGCTTGCGGGCGAAGATCGAGCACGACCCGGAGAACCCTCGCATCGTCGTGACGGTCCGCGGCATCGGCTACAAGGCGGGCGGCCGCGAGGACGAGACGGCGAATGCCGACCCGTTGAGCGCAGACCCACTCGTCGCCGACGGCCCGGGCGCAGGGGGGACGGACGCGGGTGGCGACCGGGGCTGAGACCCTGCGCCGGCGCGTCGGGACGGTCACGCGCCGCCCGCTGACGTGGTGGCGGCGCTCGCTGCGCGCCCGCGTCGTGCTGAGCATCGTCGCCCTGAGCGCCCTGGTCGTCGGGACCGTCGGCATGCTGGTGATGCGTCAGATCGCCGACGGCCTGGCGCACGGCCGCGTCGCCACGGCGCTGGCCGAGGCGCGCAGCGAGACGGCCAACGCCCGTGACGGCCTGGGCTCCGCCGGCGGCAGCGCGGTGGACCCCGAGACGCAGCTGCGCCAGCTCGTGGAGTCGCTCGTGACGCGGGGGGAGGCGCGTGGCTACGGCGTGATCGTGCGCGGGCCGCTGGGCCAGCAGGGGCAGAGCCAGGGCCTGGGCGTGCAGAGCACCGCCGGCCTCGACGCGCGCAGCGTCCCCGCACAGCTCAGCCGGATCGTCGAGGGCGGTGGGCCGGCATCCTGGACCTACACCCGGGTCCGCTACGACGCCGGCGGCTCGGGCGGGCGACCGCCCGACGTCGCGGGCGTGGCGGTCGGCACGACCGTCGTGCTGCCCTCCGACGGCGGTCGCTACGCGCTCTACTACGTGTTCCCGATGGACCAGGAGGCGCACACGCTCTCACTGCTGCGACGGGCGTTGCTGACCTCGGGGCTGCTGCTCCTGGTCCTGATCGCGGGAGTGGCCTGGTTGGTGACACGGCAGGTGATCACGCCGGTGCGGCTGGCCCGGCGGGTCGCCGAGCGGATCGCCTCGGGTCGGCTCGAGGAGCGGATGAGCGTCACCGGCGAGGACGACATCGCTCGTCTCGCGTCCTCCTTCAACCAGATGACCGATGCGTTGCAGCAGCGGATCCGGCAGCTGGTCGAGCTGTCCCGCGTGCAGCGCCGCTTCGTCTCCGACGTCTCTCACGAGCTGCGCACGCCGCTGACGACCGTCCGCATGGCCAGCGACGTGCTGCACGACGCCCGGCACACCTTCGATCCCGTCACCGCGCGGGCAGCGGAGCTGCTCCAGAACGAGCTCGACCGGTTCGAGAGCCTGCTGGGAGACCTGCTGGAGATCAGTCGCTTCGACGCCGGTGCCGCCGCCTTGGAGCTGGCCGACATCAACCTGGTCGACGTGGCGCACCCGGTGGTCGACGCGGTGGCCCCCCAGGCGGCGCGCCCGGGCGTGCAGGGGGTGGTGCGGTCGCGGGGCCCGGTCGTCGCGGAGGTCGACGTACGTCGCGTGGAGAGGGTGCTGCGCAACCTCGTGACGAACGCCATCGACCACGCCGGCGCGCCCGGCTCGGAGGTCCTGGTCACACTCGCCGGCGGAGACGGGGTCGACGCCGAGGCCGTGGCGGTCACCGTGCGGGACCACGGGGTCGGACTGGAGCCGGGCCAGCAGGACCTCGTCTTCAACCGGTTCTGGCGCGGCGACCCGGCCCGGGCGCGTACCAGCGGCGGCACCGGCCTCGGTCTCGCCATCGCCCAGGAGGACGCGCGCCTTCACGGCGGGTGGCTCCAGGCATGGGGCGCGCCGGGGGAGGGCGCCCAGTTCCGGCTCACGATGCCGCGACGCGCCGGCGGAGCGTTGCGGCACAGCCCGTTGCCGCTCGTCCCCGACGACGTTCCGCGGAGGTACGCCGTGCCGGATCTGCCGCCTGCTCCCCACCCCGCCACGGGGGTGGCCCCGTGACCGGCGTCGGACGCCGCCTGACCGGCCTCAGCGTGCTGGTCGTGCTCTGTGCGCTGCTCGCGGGCTGCTCGCTGCTGCCCGAGTCGGGTCCGGTGGTGCAGCGCGTGGGAGAGGGCCAGGTCGCGGCCGCGGAGCCTCAGTACGTCGAGCCGCCCGGGCCGGTGCGCGGCGCCGACCGCGAACAGGTCGTGCGCGGCTTCCTGGAGGCGATGCAGGCCAACCCGCTCACGACCGCGACAGCCCGCCTCTTCCTGTCCGACCAGGCGCGGCAGACCTGGCGACCCGACGGGGGCACGGTCGTCTACGACGCGCTCACCGTCTCGCCCGCCGGTTCCGGGACGATCGCGGCGCGTTTGTCCGACGCCCACCTACTCGACGCGAGCGGCCGGTGGTCGCCCCGGCCCACGCGCACCCGGGTGACCCGCTTCCATCTCGTGCGCGAGCACCACGAGTGGCGCATCGACAACCCCGGCAACCTGCTCATGGTGCGGTCGGTGTACTTCACCGAGACCTTCGGCTCCTACGACCTGTACTTCTTCGACCGCACCGCCCGCACGCTGGTCGCCGACCCCGTCTACGTGCCGAGCGGGCCGCAAGCGGCCTCCGACCTGGTGCGCGGCCTCCTCGCGGGGCCGCAACCGCCGTTGGCGGCGGTCACGCGCAGTGCCTTCCCGGCCGGAAGCGTGCTCGACCCGTCGGTCGTGGTCACCGACAGCGGCGTGGCCGAGGTGCCGCTGGGACCGGAGGTGCTGAAGATGGCGCCCGAGGAGCTGAACCGCGCGATGGCCCAGCTGGCCTGGACGCTGCGGCCGGTCCCGGGCATCCGCCGCGTCCGGATCACCGTCGCCGGCACGCCGGTGCCGTTGCCGGACGGCCGTACCGACCTGGGCGTCGACGAGGACGAGGAGTACGGCCCGTTCGGTCTGGGCTCGACGCGCGAGCTCGTCGCCGTCCGCTCCGGGCGCGTCGTGACGGTCGCGGGCGACAGTGTCACGCCGGTGGCGGGGGGCTTGGGGCGTCCGGGCTTCGCCCTGCGCTCGGTCGCGCTGGACCGGGCGGGCACCCAGGTCGCCGCGGTCTCGGAGAACGGCACGACGGCGTACCTGGCCGCCACCGAGCCGGGCAGCGGCCGGGTGACGCGGCCGCTGAGCGGTGCCGACGACCTGCTGCGACCGTCCTTCGACCTCTTCGGAGTGCTCTGGCTGGTCGACCGCACGCCCACCGGTGCGGTGGTGCGCGTGGTGAGCAACGGCGAGGCGCGCGTCGTCCGGATCCCCGGTGTGACGGGGGAGCCGGTCACGTCGTTCGCGATCTCTCCGGACGGCACCCGGCTCGCGGTGGGCATCGCGGACCCACTGCGTCCGCGGGTGACCGTCGTCGAGGTGGCCCGCGGCGCTGCCGGCGCGGTCCAGGGCGGCCTCGCGCCCCGGATGTTGCCGGTCGCGCTCTCCGACCCGGTCCACGAGCTCGGTCCGGTCACCGACGTGGGATGGCGCACGCCCACGCTGCTCGCGGTCCTCACCCGCCCCGACGACACGACCAGTCGGGTCGTGTACGTGCCGATCGACGGCTCGCCGGGACTGTCGGTGCCGCCGCTGCCCGACCCGCTGCCGGGACTCGCGAAGGCGTTGGTGGTGAACGCCGACAGCGGCCTGCCGCTGCTGCTCCTGGACGACCGAGGGCGCCTGGAGCGACTCGACGGCGCCGGCAAATGGGCCGACACGGGCTCGGTCCGCCTCACGGCGGCGGCCTACACCGACTGAGCCGGCGGAAGACCGGAGCGACCGGGCCCGCGCCGTCCACAGGCCGCGCCGTCCACAGGGCCGCGACACGGGGTGGCGGTCCCGTCCCTGGCCGGAGCACGGTGGCCCGATGCCGGACCCCGACGACCGCGGCGGCGTGCGCGACGCCTGGGCGGATCTCGTCCACGGCTCGTGCTGCGCGGTGTGCCGGAGGCCGGGCCGGCCGCTGTGCCGGTCCTGTGCCGGTGCCCTGCCTCGCAGCGGCGGTCCGGTCGTGCCCGACCCGTGCCCGCCGGGCCTGGCGCCGTGCTTCGCCGCCGGCCCGTACGGCGCGCCGCTCAAGCCGCTGCTCCTCGCCCACAAGGAGCGGGGTGCGTGGGAGCTCGCCGTTCCGTTGGGGCGCGTGCTGGCCGACGTGCTCGCCGAGCTGCCGGGCGCAACCGCGGGGCAACCCTCCCGTCGGCTCGTGCTGGTCCCCGTGCCGTCTCGCGCCGCCACGGTGCGTCGCCGGGGACACGATCCCTTGCTGCGGATGGTGCGGGTAGCCGCCGACCGGCTCCGGGCGCGGGGCCGGGCGAGCGAGGTCGTGCCGGCGTTGCGGCTGCGGCTCCCGGTCGCCGACCAGGCCGGGCTGTCCGCCGTCGCGCGGGCGGCCAATCTCGCCGAGGCGATGGCGCTGCGGCCGGCGGCCCGGCGGGTGCTCGTGGCCGCGATGCCGGCGACCGGCGACAGCGGGCACGCCGGAGTGGTCCTGTGCGACGACGTGGTGACGACCGGCGCGACGGCCCGCGAGGCGCAACGGGCGTTGGAGGAGGCGGGGATCCCCGTCCGGGCGATCGCCGCGGTCGCCGCGACACGCCGACGTACGACGCGCTCTCCCCGAGGGCCGCTACCGGATCCTGGCCCGGCCCACTAACGTCTGTGCATGGAGTCCGCCCGGGTCCGTGGTTGCGTCGAGCAGGTCACACCCGGGCCCCGGCGAGAGCCGGTCCCCGCGGTGCGCGACCCTCGGCAAGCCGATGCCAGTCGCAGGCGAAACGGTCCACGTAAGGCGTGCTGGGGCGTCGTCCCGGCGCGCCGAGCACGGTGCGGCTTAGAGGTAAGTCCTGCCGTCCCCGCGTCGTCAGACACGGCGCGACCGGGCGAGAAGGTGGGTAGTGGCAGACAAGCTGCGAGAGCCTCAGCAGGCGGGTGTGGGGTCGAAGACCAGGTCGGCCGGGCGGACTCCTCCTCCATGTCCGGACCGCCTCTGCGCTGCGGCAGGGCGGGTCCGGGCCGGGGGCCCATCAGGTAGCAAGCGAGAGGGAGGTCCCGCGTGGACGTCGTGGTCAGTGGCCGGCACTGCGAGGTGTCGGAACGGTTCCGGGAACATGTCGAGGACAAGCTCAGCAAGCTCGAGAAGCACGACCACCGGATCATCCGGGTCGAGGTGGAGGTGGAGAAGGAGCGCAATCCGCGCCAGCCCGACCGCGCGGTGCGGGTCGAGCTGACGGCCCTGTCTCGGGGCCCGGTGGTGCGAGCCGAGGCGTGCGCGGAGGACATGCGCGCCGCGCTCGACCTGGCGCTGGACAAGATGGCGGCGCAGATGCGCCGCGCGGCGGACCGGCGCAAGGTCCATCGGGGTCAGCACACCCCGGAGTCGGTGGCCCAGGCGATGGCACGGACCGGCCCCGACGCCGTGGAGGGAGAGGAGAGCGAGGCGAGTGCCCTGCGCCGAGTGGGCCCGATCGCCGTGGACGGTGACGGGCCGCTCGTGGTCCGTGAGAAGACCCACGCCGCTGCGCCGATGGGTCTGGAGCAGGCGCTGTACGAGATGGAGCTGGTCGGCCACGACTTCTTCCTGTTCGTGGACAAGGAGAGCGAGCGGCCCAGCGTCGTCTACCGGCGGCGCGGCTCCGACTACGGAGTGATCTCCCTCGACCTCAGCTGAGGGTCGGACAGGCACCACCCGGTCGGGTCACGAGGGTGACCCGACCGGGCCGGTGTCGGGTGGTCCCCTCGAGCCATCTCCTCTGGCATGATGGCCGACGTGTCCGAGGTCTCGGAGCAGACGGCCGGCGGGTCGTCCAAGGTGCGGGTGGTCCTGGTCGACGACCAGGAGCTCTTCCGTCGCGGGCTCACCATGCTGCTGGGTGTCGAGGACGACATCGAGGTCGTGGGCGAGGCGGGTGACGGCGTGTCCGCCGTCGCGCTGGCCGAGCAGACGGTGCCCGATGTCGTCCTGCTCGACGTGCGGATGCCCAAGGACACCGGCCTGCAGGCGTGCATCCGGATCAAGGAGCGGGTGCCGTCGACCCGCATCATCATGCTCACCGTCTCCGATGAGGAGAAGGACCTCTACGAGGCCGTCAAGAACGGTGCGTCGGGCTACCTGCTCAAGGACTCCTCGATCGAGGAGGTCGCGCAGGCGGTGCGCGTCGTGGCCGAGGGCCAGTCGCTGATCAGCCCGTCGATGGCGATCAAGCTGATCGACGAGTTCAAGGAGATGGCGCGCGGGGACCGCGACCAGGTCCCCACGCCGAAGCTCACCGAGCG
>JBQCCW010000150.1:0-2088 GCA_051961835.1 Marmoricola sp.
GCGTGCCGCCCGATGGCGGCGCGTTGGGGGCCGAAGACGCCGACGCGGGTGGAGCGGGCGGGGCGCCCCGCGCCGTCGCGGTCGCCCGCGACGACGACCTTGGACTCCTTGGTCTGCCGTTCGCTGCGTCCGACCCTCTCCGGCGCGGTCCTGCTCATCTCTCGACCCCTTCCAGGGCTGTCTCGAATGCCTTCATCTCGTCCGGCGTGCCGATCGACACACGCAGCCAGCCCTCCGGGCCGACCTCGCGCACCAGCACTCCATGATCCAGCAACGCCTGCCACGTCGCATGCCGGTTGTCGAAGTGACCGAACAGCACGAAGTTCGCGTCGCTGTCGGCGACCTCGAAGCCACGCCCGCGCAGCCAGTCGACCACCCGGTCCCGCTCCTCGCGCAGCGCCCCGACCTGGGCCAGCAGAACGTCGGCATGCCGGAGCGCGGCCACCGCGACCGCTTGGGTGGTCGCCGACAGGTGGTAGGGCAGCCGGACGACCCGCAGCGCGTCGCAGATCCGGGGGTCCGCGGCGAGATAGCCGAGCCGGAGACCCGCCGCGGCGAACGCCTTGCTCATCGTGCGGGTCACCACGAGGTTCGGGTGCTCGGCGAGCAGCTCCAGGGCGCTGGGCGTCCCTGCCCGGCGGAACTCGGCGTACGCCTCGTCGATGACGAGGACGCCGTCGCCCACGAGCGTGGCGACCTCCCCGATCACGTCGTGCGGCAGCGCCGTCCCGGTGGGGTTGTTCGGGCTCGGCAACAGCACCACCGAGGGCCGGTGCTCGGCGATCAGCGCGCCGGCGTGGTCGAGGTCGAAGGAGAAGTCCTCGTGGCGGCGCCCTTGCACCCAGCCGGTGTGGGTGTCGCGGGCGTACTCGGGATACATCGAGTAGGTCGGGGCGAAGCTCATCGCGGTCCGGCCCGGCCCGCCGAAGGCCTGCAGCAGGTGGAGCATCACCTCGTTGGACCCGTTGGCGGCCCAGAGGTGGTCGACGCCCACCCGCACTCCGGACTCCGCGGCGAGGTAGTCGGCCAGCGCCGCCCGCAGCGCTGGGAAGTCGCGGTCGGGATACCGGTTGAGCCGGCGCGCCGCTCCCGCCACCTCGGCGGCGATGTCGACGACGACCTCGGCCGGCGGCGGATACGGGTTCTCGTTGGTGTTCAGCTGCACCGGTACGTCGAGCTGCGGGGCGCCGTACGGCGCGACCCCGCGCAGCTCCTCACGCAGCGGCGGCTCCCAGGTCACAGACGCACCCGGACCGCGGCCGCGTGTCCGGGCAGGTCCTCGGCCTCGGCCAAATCGACGACGTGCGCGGAGACCTCCCGCAGCGCCGCCTCGTCGTACTCCACCACGTGCATGGCACGTCGGAACGCGCGCACGGACAACCCCGAGCTGTGGCAGGCGCACCCGGCCGTCGGCAGCACGTGGTTGGAGCCGGCGCAGTAGTCCCCCAGCGAGACCGGGGCGAAGGAGCCGACGAAGACGGCGCCGGCGTTGCGGACCCGGGCGGCGACCGCGGCCGCGTCGGCGGTCTGGATCTCGAGGTGCTCGGCGGCGTAGGCGTTGACCACGTCCAGCCCCTGGTCGACGTCGTCGACCAGCACCACGCCGGACTGCACGCCGGCCAACGCGGTGCGGATCCGCTCGGCGTGCTTGGTCTCGGGGACCTGACGGTCGAGCTCGACGTCGACGGCGGCGGCCAGCTCCTCGGAGTCGGTCACGAGCACCGAGGCGGCCAACGGGTCGTGCTCGGCCTGGCTGATCAGGTCGGCCGCGACGTAGGCCGGGTCCGCGGTGGCGTCGGCGAGGATCGCGATCTCGGTCGGACCGGCCTCGGAGTCGATCCCGACGACGCCCTTGAGGAGTCGCTTGGCCGACACGACGTAGATGTTGCCCGGCCCGGTGACCAGGTCGACGCGACGGCACGGGCCGGCGCCGTAGGCGAACATCGCCACCGCCTGGGCACCCCCGACGGCGTACACCTCGTCGATGCCGAGCAGCGCGCACGCGGCGAGGATCGTCGGGTGCGGCAGGCCGCCGTGCTCCTTCTGCGGCGAGCTGGTGAGCGCGATCGACCGGACGCCGGCGACCTG
>JBQCCW010000151.1:0-2367 GCA_051961835.1 Marmoricola sp.
GGGGTCCAGCAGCGAGTCCGCGTCCATGACCAGGACCAGGTCGTCGTCGGCCAGCCCGGGCAGCAGCAGCCCCAGGGCCTGGTTCAGCGCGCCGGCCTTCTTGTGCCGGTTGCCCACCGACTCCAGCACCCGCGCGCCGTAGGCACGGGCCACCCCCGCGGTGTCGTCGGAGCAGTTGTCCGCGACCACCACCACGTCGTGCGGCGGCTCGGACTGCCGCGCCAGGGACGCCAGCGCCGACCCCAGCGACGCCTCCTCGTCGTGCGCGGGGAGCAGCGCCACCACCCGCCGGCCGCGCCGCTCGCCGCGGACCGGTCGCAGCGCCAGCAGCCGGCGGTCCTCCGCCGACGGGCACGCCGGAACCTCGGCCGGCGCCTCCGGGGCGCCGCGCTCGCGCAGCACGGTCAACTCTCAGCCCCCACATCGGTTGCCCTGATGTGCTCCCAGCCGAGACCCGGAAGCCGTCGTCGACTGTCGGGCCCTGAGAGACACGCCCCCGATGTGGCGCTGCCGGGCAGACGGCGGCTTGAGCCGTGGACGCTACGTCCCGTGGTTCGGCGTAGTCCGTGTGGCGGGCTCGACCTAGCTCATCTGGGGTATACGGTGGTCTAGACCGATTGGTGCTGTTGTGACGGAGGAACGTTCAAGGTGCGTCCTTCGTGCGCCGATACCTCCGGCGTGGAGCAGAACGTCTCGGGTGCGTGGCAGGGCCGACCGCACCGACCGCATCGACCGCGGAGCCGGGTCCCGGCTGCCGTCGTCGCCGCGGTGCTCGCGCTCGTCCTGGGCACGGTGCTCGGGATGGTCGGCGTCGCGCAGGCCGCCCGGTCGGAGTCCCGGACGACGAGCCTGCGGCCGCTCGGCGACCGGGTGCGGGTCGGGGCGTTCGTCGACGGCATGACCGCCGACCCGGCGCGGCTCGACGAGTTCGGCACCACCATCGACCACCGGATCGGGCTGGCGTCGTACTACTACGGCTACGGCGACGTCTTCCCGGGCCCGCTGGAGCGCACCTTCGCGGCCGGCGGCACGCGCGACGTGCTGCTGTCGTGGGACATGGGCTCCTCCCGCTTCCGGTCCTGGGCGCAGGGCGCGCACGACGACTACCTGCGCAGGATCGCCCAGGCCGCGCGGGCCTACCCGTGGCGCGTGTACGTGCGGCCCTGGCCCGAGATGAACGGCGACTGGCAGCCCTTCCAGCCCACGGCGCAGGGTGGCAAGCCCGCCGGCGGCACCTACGCGGAGTTCAAGGCCGCCTGGCGCCACGTCGTGAGCTACACCCGCGCGCGCGGCGCCACCAACCTGCGCTGGGTCTTCAACCCGTCGGCCGACACCTATCCCGGCACCACCCCGGTGAGCCGGATCTGGCCCGGCTCGCGCTACGTCGACGTGCTCGGGATCGACGGCTTCAACTGGGGCGACGGGGGCAACTACGGCGGGTGGCGGTCGTTCGCGACCGTCTTCAACCGCCAGTACGACGCGCTGACGGCGCTCGACAGCGACGCGCCGGTGTGGATCTGCGAGTTCGGCTCGAAGGAGCCGCGCGAGGACGACGGGGCGCCGGCGACCACCGACGCCAGCAAGGCGGCCTGGTTCCGGACGGCGCTGACCCTGCGGTCGATGCCGCGGCTGACGGCCCTCACGTTCTTCCAGATGGCCAAGGAGCGCGACTGGCGCGCGGACTCCTCGGCGGACGCGCTCAAGGCGGTCCAGGACTACCTCTGACCCGGACCGGCGGGTCGCCGTCGACCAGTCAGGGTGGTTGCAGACTGGCTGTGGTCATCTGGCGCCATGCTCCGGCCGTCGCTGCGCTACCGTGCCGCCCTGCTCGCGGCGCGTGGCGCCCGGTCCCTGTCCCGGCTGCTGCTCCACCGCAGCGGCAACGTCATCGGGGGAGCCGTGCTCCTGCGGCTCGCGCCGGGCGGCGTGCGGGCGCTGGCACGGTCGCGACGGATCACGATCGTCTCCGGCACCAACGGCAAGTCGACGACGACGGCGATGATCACGGCAGCGCTGCGGGCGGCGGGGCCGGTGTGCACCAACGACGACGGCGCCAACACGCCGCACGGGCTGGCCTGGGCGGTCGCCGCCGAGCCGGCCGACGAGGTCGTGCTGGAGGTCGACGAGTCCTGGATGCCGTGGGCGGTCCGGGTGCTGCGCCCGCACACGGCGGTGCTGCTCAACCTCACCCGCGACCAGCTGCACCGCAAGCCCGAGATCGGCCCGCTCGCCGAGTCGTGGCGCCGCGCGGTCCGTGCCGTGCCGCGGGTGGTCGCCGTCGCCCACGACCCCGGGGGGGTGCGGGGCGCCCAGGAGGCGCCCCGGGCGGAGCACCTCCTCACCCGGGCGGACTGGGTGATGGTCTCG
>JBQCCW010000152.1:0-11315 GCA_051961835.1 Marmoricola sp.
GGGGGGGGGGGGGGGGGGGGGGGGGGGGGGGGGGGCCCCCCCGCGCCCCCCCCCACCCGCCCCCCCCCCCCCCCCACCCCCCCCCAACTCGCGGGGTCAGGGAATGAGGACGCCGGGGTTGAGGATGTGGGTCGGGTCGAGGCGGTCCTTGACGGCGCGGAGGATGTCGACGCCGACAGGCCCGATCTGCCGGGCGAGCCAGGGCTTGTGGTCGCGGCCGATGCCGTGGTGGTGGGTGATCGAGCCGCCGGCGACGAGGATGGCGTCGGAGGCAGCCGCCTTCGCCGCCGTCCACTGGGCGACCGGGTCGTCGTCCTCGGGCGCGGCGACGGTGAAGTAGAGCGAGGCGCCGGTCTCGTAGACGTGCGAGACGTGGCAGAGCACCAGCGCCCGCTCGCCGAGAGCCTCGGTGAGGGCCGCGCGGACCGCGTCGTACACCGCCTGCAACCGGGACCAGAACGTCACCGTCTCGAGGGTCTCGACCAGCACACCGAGGTCCAACAGCGCGTCCCGTAGATACGGCCCCTCGAACCGACCGGCGGCCCACGCCTCGCCGCCCTCCTCCCCGAGGGGTACGCCGCCCCGCCTCTCGAGCAGTCCCGCCACCGCCGCACGCTTGGTCCCCACGACCTCGACCGTCCCCTCGTGGCCGACCACGACGAGGCAGCCGTCGCCGCTCTCCGCGCCCACCTGGTCCGGACGCGCCAGGTTGAGCGCGGTCTCGGACTCGTCGGAGAGCCGGAGCACGGTCGGCAGCAGACCGCCCTGGGCGAGGGCGCGGAGCGCTTCGGCTCCCTCGGCGAAGGAGCCGAAGCGCCAGGTCTCGTACCGCCGCACCTCGGGCACCGGCCGCACGCGCACCCGGACGGCGGTCACGATGCCGAGCGTCCCCTCCGAGCCCATGACGAGCTCGCGCAGGTCCGGGCCGGCGGCGTCGGCGGGCGCGACACCGAGCTCCAGGGGACCGCTCGGCGTGGCCACCGACATGCCCACCACGAGACCGTCGAAGCGACCGTAGCCGGCGGAGGACTGCCCCGAGGAGCGGGTGACGGCGAAGCCGCCGATCGAGGCGTACTCGAAGGACTGCGGGAAGTGGCCGAGGGTGAGCCCCTCGGCGGCGAGCAGCGCCTCCGCCTCGGGGCCGCGGAGGCCGGGCTCGAGGATGGCGGTCATCGAGGTGCGGTCGACCTCGAGCAGCCGGTCGAGGCGTCCGAGGTCGAGACAGACCACCGCGGCGTAGCCGGCGCGGTCGGCGACCAAGCCGCCCACGACCGAGGTGCCGCCCCCGAACGGCACCAGGGCGACGTGCCTGTCGACGGCCCAGCGCAGGACCGCGGCGACCTCGCCGGCGTCGGCCGGGCACACGACCGCGTCGGGCGAGGCCTCGCCGTCGCCCGCGCGGATCCGGAGCAGGTCGGGCGTGGACTTTCCCCGGGTGCGCCGGAGCCGGGTGGCGTGGTCGGTCCGCACGTGGGCCTCGCCGAGGAGCGCTTCCAGCTCGCCGAGGAGGGCGCCGTCGAGAGGCGGGCTGAGCCGGACCTCCTCCTCCGCGACAGCCGGCGCGTCCCGGATGCCGACGAACGCGTCCACGAGGTCACGCGTCGCCTCGGGAAGCGTGTCGTCGCGGGTCGGGTCGCCCCACCGGGACCAGTGCATCTCGCGCGTCATGCGTTACAGTGTTACACATGACGGCACTTCGTCACACGCCAGAAGCGGAACGCCCGCCGCGCGAGGGCTACCTCGACGCCGCCCGCGAGGCGCTTCTCGCCGTCGGATGGAGCCGCACCACGCTGACCGACATCGCCCGCCGGGCCGGCGTCAGCCGGATGACCCTCTACCGGCAGTGGTCCGACATGGGCTCGCTCCTCGGCGACCTGATGACCCGGGAGTGGTCCGGGCTGCTGCGCCTGGACGCCGCGGAGTCCGACCCGCTGCGCCGGATCACCGCCGGCGTCGTCGCGACCGTGGTCGCGATCCGGGAGAACGACGTGTTCCGACGCGTGGTGGAGCTCGACCCCGACCTGCTGTTGCCCTACCTGCTCCAGCGGCCAGGGCGCTCCCAGCAGTCCCTCCTCACTCTCCTCGAGCGCGAGATCGCGAGCGGGCAGGCCGCCGGGTGCATCCGCTCGGGCGATCCGGACCTGCTCGCCCGAGCCCTGCTGCTCGCCGCGCACGGCTTCGTGCTGTCCGCCCACACCGTCGCCGAGGACCCCGAACGGCTCGCCGGCATCGATGCCGAGCTCGGACGACTCGTGGAGAGGTACCTCGCGTGACGGGCCCAGCCGGAGCCCGGATCGTGCCCGGGGCGACCGGCCTCCCGACCGAACTCGACGTCCTCGTCGCGGGGCTGGGCGTCACCGGCGCCGGCGTGGCCCTCGACGCCGCGGCCCGCGGCCTAGAGGTGCTCGCCGTCGACGCCTTCGACGTCGCCTGGGGCACCTCGCGGTGGAGCTCGAAGCTGGTGCACGGCGGCCTGCGCTACCTCGCGAAGGGCCAGGTCGGCGTGGCCCACGAGAGCGCGGTCGAGCGCGGCATCCTCATGGAGAGGACGGCCCCACACCTGACGCGCGCGCTTCCGATGCTGCTTCCGCTCGGGCCGGTGACCGACCGGCGAGCCGAGTGGATGGCGCGCGCGGGGCTGTGGGCCGGCGACGTGCTGCGCCTGGGCGCCGGTACGTCGCGCGAGACCCTCCCGCGGCCCCGGCGCCTGGGCGCGACCGAGGCACGGGCCCTGGCGCCGGTGCTCGGCACGACCGACCTGCGCGGGGGACTGCTGTCGTGGGACGGCCAGCTCGAGGACGACGCCCGCCTCGTGATCGAGCTGGCGCGGACCGCCGTCGCGCACGGCGCGGACGTGCGCACGCGCGTGCGGGTCCTGCGCGCCACGGGGACCGGCGCCGTGCTCCGCGACGAGCTCACCGGCGCAGAGCACGAGGTGCGCGCCCGTGCCGTCGTCAGCGCCGCCGGCGTCTGGTCCGGCTCGCTCGACCCCGCCATCCGGCTACGGCCGTCGCGCGGCACCCACGTGGTGGTCCCCGCCGACCGGCTGCCGGGCCTCCGCTGCGCCGTCATGGCCCCGGTGCCGGGCCACGCCAACCGCTTCGTGTTCGCGCTGCCCCAGCCGGAGGGCCGGCTCTACATCGGACTGACCGACGAGGAGGTCGCCGGGGCGCTGCCCGACGTACCCGAGGTGCCGGAGGCTGACATCGCCTTCCTGCTCGCGACCGTCAACCGTGTGCTCGCCACGCCGCTGACGCCCGACGACGTCGTCGGCGCCTACGCCGGACTGCGCCCGCTGCTCGACGCGGGCGGGACCACGGCCGACTTGTCCCGCCGACATGCGGTGGTGGTGTCGGAGACGGGCGTGGTCACGGTCGTCGGCGGCAAGCTCACGACCTACCGGCGGATGGCCGAGGACGCGGTGAATCGGGCCACCGCCGGCTGGGGCGTCGCGCCGTCGCCGACCCGGGACCTGCCGCTCCTCGGTGCGGGCCCCGTCGAGCGGGGCCTCCCCCTCCGGCTGGTGCGGCGGTACGGAGCACAGGCGAGCGCGGTCCTCGACTCGGCCCGGACCGTCTCGGGGCTGTCGGAGGAGACGCTGCTCGCCCCCGCGGCGCCCAGCGTGCCGGTCACGCTCGCCGAGCTCCTCTTCGGGATCACGCACGAGGGCGCCGTCGACGGCGGGGACCTCCTGGATCGGCGCACCCGGATCGGCCTGGTCCCTGTGGACCGCGCGGCCGCTGAGCCCCTCGCCCGTCGGGCGCTGGAGATCGCGAGCGCGCCGGCGCGGTAGTTGCACATCGTTTGCAACTACTCGACCCGCTCCGTAAGGTCGGCACGTGACCGCCGCGCGCCCGCTTCCCGCTCCCGCGGCGGTGCAGCGGCCGGTCGGACGGCGGCGACGGCTGGACCCCGAGCAACGGCGTGCGCTGTGGCGCTGCCTCGCCTTCGTGGGGTTCCTGCACCTGCTGGGCTGGGGCCTGCTCGTCGGCGTCGTGGCGCCCCACCACTACGAGGTCGGCGGTCGCCTCCTCGGCGTCGGCCTGGGCCTGACCGCCTACACGCTCGGCATGCGGCACGCGTTCGACGCCGACCACATCGCCGCGATCGACAACACCACCCGCAAGCTGATGAGCGACGGGCAGCGGCCCATGAGCGTGGGCTTCTGGTTCAGCCTGGGGCACTCCTCGGTCGTCCTGGTCATGGTGATGGGGATCGCGCTCGGCGTGCGCGCACTCGCTCAGGGGGTCTCCGACGACCACTCGGCCCTGCGCCGCGCGGCGAGCGTGTGGGGACCCACCGTGAGCGGCGTGTTCCTGCTGCTGATCGCGCTGATCAACCTCGTCGCCCTCCTCGGCATCCTCCGGGTCTTCCTCGCGATGCGGCGCGGGCGGTACGACGAGGCCGAGCTCGAGCGGCAACTGGACAGCCGCGGTCTCCTCAACCGCGTGCTCGGCCGGGTCAACCGCGCCGTCCGCCGGCCGTGGCAGATGTACCCGATCGGGTTCCTGTTCGGCCTCGGCTTCGACACCGTGACCGAGATCGGTCTCCTTGTGATCGCCGGCGGCGCCGTGGCGTCCAGCCTGCCGTGGTGGGCGGTGCTGACCCTGCCCGTCCTCTTCGCCGCCGGGATGGCGCTGCTGGACACCCTCGACGGCGCCTTCATGAACGTCGCCTACGGCTGGGCGTTCTCCCGCCCGGTCCGCAAGGTCTACTACAACCTCACCGTGACGGCCCTGTCGGTCGCGGTGGCACTGAGCATCGGCGCGACCACGCTCGGCGGCATGCTCGCGCAGACCCTCGACGTCCACACGGGCCCGCTCGCCTGGCTCGCCGGCCTCGATCTCGCGTACGTGGGCTACGCGATCGTCGCGCTCTTCGTGGTGGCGTGGGTCGGGTCGCTGCTTGTCTGGCGGGTCGGCCGGATCGAGGAGCGGTGGTCGAGCCGCCTCGGCTCGTGATCACCGGCGACGCCGTCGTGCCTGTGCGACCCTGATCGCCATGAGGTACCTGCTCGGGCCGCTCCTCGTCGTCGCGCTGGTCGGCTGCGCCGGCGCCGGCCATGCCAGCCAGCGAGAAGCAGGGACCGGCACGAGCACACACAGCACGGCCGCCTCCGCGGCGCATCCCGGCCACGTCTTCGTGGTCAACATCGAGAACAAGGGCTTCACCCGCACCTGGGGAAGCGGCTCGGCGGCCCCGTACCTCGCGAGCACCCTGCGCTCCCAGGGCGTGCTGCTGACCCGGTACTACGGCACCGCCCACCACTCGCTGGGCAACTACCTGGCCCAGGTCTCCGGGCAGGGACCCACGCGCCAGGTGCAGCGCGACTGCGCGATCTACACCCCGATACGCACCGTGCGCGTCGCGGCCTATCAGCAGCGCGTCGGCGACGGGTGCGTGTACGACCGCCGCACGCCGACCCTGATGAAGCAGCTCGACGGCGCCGGGGTCTCCTGGCGCGGCTACATGGAGGGCATGAGCACCCCCTGCGAGCACCCGCGCCTGGGGACCGTCGACACCACCCAGCGAGCGCGGCGCGGGCACCTGTACGCCGCCCGCCACGATCCGTTCGTCTACTTCCGCTCGGTGACGGGCCGGCCGGCGTACTGCCGGGAGCACGTCGTCGGCCTCGACCGCCTGCCTGCCGACCTCGGCTCCGTGGCCACCACGCGGGCCTGGAGCTACCTCACCCCGGACCTCTGCGACGACGGTCACGACGCACCCTGCGCCGACGGTCGGCCCGGAGGGCTGGCGAGCGTCGACCGGTGGATGCGCACCTGGATCCCACGGATCCTCGCTTCGCCGGCGTTCCGCAGGGACGGCGTACTCGTGATCACCGCCGACGAGTCCGACGGCGGCGGCGACGAGTCGGCAGCATGCTGCGGTGAGGGCCCGACGCCGAACGTCGCCCAGCCGGGCATCGACGGCCCGGGAGGCGGCAGGATCGGCGCGCTGGTGATCTCCCGCTGGACCCGTCCCGGCTCGACGAGCACGGCCCGGTACAACCACTACGCGCTGCTCGCCACGCTCGAGAAGGCCTTCGGCGTCGGGCGGATCGGCTACGCGCGGCTTCCCGGTGTGCGGCCGTTCGGCGCGGACGTGTTCAACGCGCGCTGACCGCCGGCTCGGCCACCGGGAACGTGCCCATCCGCTCGATGACGTGACCGGCGGGATAGCTGCGGAAGTAGCCGAAGTCCCGGGCCCACTTCGGTCGGCGCCGCGGCGGTGCGACGCGCAGCAGGCGACGGCGTAGCTGCATCGCGCCGAGGAAGGCCGCGCGCTCCCAGCGCGTGGTCGTCGGGTAGGCCATCGCCTCCCGCAGCGGCGCGTCCATCAGCGTGTACGCGAAGCGACGGGCCAGCCAGGCCGGCGCGAGGCTCGTCGGCGGGAACGTCGTCATGAGCCGAAGCGTCTCGTCGGCGACCGCCCGGGAGCGGGGGTCGAACGCGAAGTGCGCCGCCTCGTAGTCGTCGAGCAGCCGCGCGAAGCCGGCGTAGTCCTCGGGCACCTCCCGGATGCCCATGTGCCGGCCGAGCTCGCGGTAGTACTCCACGATCGCGCGCCGCTCGACGTCCGTGTAAGGCCGGTAGCCCCACCGGTCCATCCAGCGGCTCGGCACCACCACGAACGTGGCCAGCACGTACTGCATGTCCTCGTTGCTGATCGCGTACCGCCCGTGCATCTGGTTGATCCGGCGCACCGCGGAGCGCCCGCGTGGGTGGGAGAGGCCGTGCTCGAGGACCTCCTCCAGCAGCATCCCGGTGTCGTCGTAGCGCTTCTGCACCCTCGTCGTGAACTCCCCGGTCTCGTGCAGGAGCACGCCGATCGAGGGCACCGCGAACGTGCGGAACAGGGCGAACGACAGCGCGTTGAGGGTGTCCCAGGGGAACTCCAGCGTGCTCAGGTCGGTCGCGATCTCGCGGTGGTCGGCGACCGGATCGCGCCGCTCGTGGCGGTCGCGGAGGTGGTAGCGGCCGAACATGACGGTGACAGTAACGCTGTCAGGGTCGCGCAGGGAAGGACGCGCCTCAGCGGGGCCTCAGCGGGCCCCGCGCAGGAACGCCTCGAGCAGCGGCCCGGCCGTTCCCGCACCGGTCTTGCCGCGGTCCACGAAGACCGCGACGGCGAGGTCGCCCTGTCCGGCCACCATCCAGGCGTGCGTGTCCAGCGGCGGCGTCGTACCGAACTCCGCCGTCCCGGTCTTGGCGAGCACCGGCGGCCCCGGGACGTCGGCCAGGCCTGCGCCCGTGCCGGTCGGCGTCGTCACGACCGCCCGCATCATCGCCCGCAGCCGGCGTGCCTCCGTCGCGGTCAGGGGTGCCGCCGGAGTGGCCGAGGCGGTGTGTCCCGCGACGAGGTGCGGTACGACCACGTGCCCGGCAACCACGGAGGAGACGACGGTCGCCATCGCCAACGGCGACGCCAGCACCTTGCCCTGGCCGATCATGTCCGCCGCCGCCTCGGTGGCGCCCGACGCCGGCGGCACCTGTCCGAAGTACGCAGGGAATCCGACCGCGTGGTCCACGCCGAATCCGAGCGCGGCCGCGGCACGGCCCAGGTCGTCCCCGTGGAGCCGGCCCGCCTGCGAGACGTACGCCGTGTTGCAGGAGTTCGCCAGCGCCAGGGTCAACGGGATGTCGCCGAGCCCGCTCGCGGGGTAGTAGGAGTCGTTGCCGAAGTGCTTGCCGGCGACCGTGATGCCCGGCGTGCACGGCACGGTGGAGCGCGGCGTCAGGCCCGACCGGAGCACGGCGAGGGAGCTGATGATCTTGAACGTCGACCCGGGCGCGTACCGGCCGAAGTCGGCGGTGTCGTAGCCCTGTGACCCGGGGCCGCTGGAGACGGCCAGCACCGCGCCCGTCGAGGGCCGAATCGCGACCAGGCCGCTCGCGGGTCCGACCGAGGCGAGCACGTGGTCGGCCAGCGCCTGGAGTCTCCGGTCGAGGGTGAGGACCAGGTCGGTGCCGTCCTTGGCGGGCAGGGTGAACAGCGTCCGGCTGGCGTGGTTGGGGTCGTGCTCGAGGATGCGGACACCGGGCGTCCCGGCCAGCCGCGCGTCGTACCGGCGCTGGAGTCCGGAGAGCCCGACCTGGTCGCCGGGACGGACCCGGCCATGGCTCGCCTTGACGATCTCCGCCGTGGCGACACCGACGCGTCCGAGCAGCTCGTCGGCGAAGTCGCGGCTCGGCGCCAGGGGCAGGGAGTCCGGCACGGCACGAAGCCCGGCGATGGCCTTGCCGCCGACCCAGGCGGGCACCTCGGCGCGCCGGTAGACGATCGCCGGCACGAAGGCCCTCGCTCCGGCCGCCGCCACCTGCTTGGCGTACGCCGCGGGGTCGATGCCGGCCCGCTGGGCGAGCGCGCGCGCCGAGGCGGCGGCGTCGGGAGCCGGCACCTGCTCCTTGTCGATGCCGACCCGGACCACCGGGCGCTCGGTGACCAGCACCGTGCCGTTCGCGCCGAGGATCCGCCCTCGCTGGCCGGCCCCCCGCTCGAGTTCGAGGCTGGCGCCGTCCGGCATCCCGGTCACCACGTCGGCGGCGCGCCACCGCGCGCGCCAGCTCGCGGCGGAGCCCGCTCCCGAACGGCGCAGCGGCAGGTCGGTGCGGTAGCTCCACGTCGCCTTGTCGAGGACCGGCCACGACCAGAGCAGCGACGCCGTGGCGGTGTCCCCGTCGAGGGTCGTGTCGATCACCGTCACCGTCGGCCTCAGCCCGTCCAACCCGGCCAGCACGGACCGGTACCCCCGTCGCGCTCGGGCAGCGTCGGCGAAGCCGGCCGTGGTAAGCCTCCCCGAGGCGAGCTGCGCGGCGGCCGTATGCGCCGCCGCCGCGGCAGCGGCCTGGTCGTCGCCGCCGCACCCGGTCGCGACGGCACCGACCACGAGGGCGGTCGCGAGCGCCGCCACGACCGTGCTCCGCGGGCGTCGCATCCGCTGCTGCACCGAGGACTGCGCAGCGCTCAACTCTCGAGGGCCGCCTCGATGTCGCCGCTGATCTTCTCGGGCTTGGTTGTGGAGCCGTACCTCTTGATCACCTGCCCGTCGCGGCCCACGAGGAACTTGGTGAAGTTCCACTTGATCGCATCGCCGAGCACCCCGCCCTTCTCGCTGCGCAACCATCGATAGAGCGGGTGGGCGTCGTCCCCGTTGACGTCGATCTTGTCGAACATCGGGAAGGACACCCCGTAGTTCTTCTCGCAGAACGCGCCGATCTGCTCGGCGTCGCCGGGCTCCTGGCCACCGAACTGGTTGCACGGGAACCCGAGCACGACCAGCCCCTGATCGGCGTAGCGGCGGTGCAGCTCCTCGAGCCCTTCGTACTGGGGGGTGAAGCCGCACTGAGAGGCGGTGTTGACCACGAGCACCACCTTGCCGGCGTACGTCGAGAGGCTCAGCTCCTCGCCGCCGAGCGTCCTGGCCGAGAAGTCCGCGATCGTCGTCATGGCGCGAGAGTAGTGGGTGCCGGGTAGGCGTCCAGGTCGGTCGCCTTCGCCGTCAGCCACACCTCGCGCCCGGGCACCAGACCCAGCTCCGCCACCGCGGCGGGCGTCACGTCCACGAGGGCCGGTGGCGTGCCCTCGACGTCGAGCCGCACCCGATCGCCCAGCATCGCGACGTGCCGCACCACGCCCGTCCAGGCGTTGCGATGGCTCGCGGCGTCGGGCCGGCCGGCGTGCACCGTGACGGCGGCGGGTCGCATCGCGACCAGCACCTCGCCATGGGTGGGGGCGTCGGCGGCGTGCAGGACGCCGCCGCCCGACAGCCGGACGCCGTCGACAGTGGCGCGTCCGGCGTACAGGTTGAGGCCCATCAGCCGGGCGACGTACGGCGTCGCAGGGCGGCTCGCGACCTCGAGCGGGGTGCCCTGCTGGGTGATCCTCCCGTCCTCGATCACCACGAGACGATCGGCGAGCACCATGGCCTCCAACGGGTCGTGGGTGACCACGACGGTCGGGCCCCGCTGGGCCGCCAGGTGTCCGGCGAGCTCCGCGCGCACCGTGGCGCGCCGGGCAGCGTCGAGGGCGGCGGTCGGCTCGTCGAGCAGCAGCACGTGCGGCTCCCGGGCCAGCGCCCGGGCCAGCGCCACCCGCTGGGCCTGGCCGCCGGAGAGCGCCTCGGGCCGCCGGTCGGCGAGAGCGGTCAGGTCGAGGCGGTCGAGCCAGGCGTCGGCGCGGCGTCGGGCGGCGGTGCGGCGCAAGCCCGTGCTGCGGGGGCCGAAGGCGACATTGTCGCGCACGGTGAGGTGCGGGAACAGCCGGTAGTCCTGGAACACCACGCCGACGCTGCGCCGCTCGGGAGGGACGTGGGTGCGCGGGTCGGCGACCACCACGCCGTCGATGCCGATCGACCCGCTCTCGACGGCGAGCAGCCCGGCGATCGCCCGGAGCAGCGTGGACTTGCCGGCGCCGTTGGGTCCGAGCACGCCGAGCCGCTCGCCGGCCGCCACGTGAAGCGTCGCCTCGAGGGCGAAGGATCCGCGCCGGACGCGGGCGTCGACCGCGAGGCTCACGGTGCGGCCGCCACGGCCCGGGGGGTGCGAGCCGCTCCCCAGGCGCGTTCACGCAGGAGCACGAGGACCGCGACGGAGACCACGACCAGGACCAGCGCGAGCGCGGCCGCCGCCTGGGGATCGTTCTGCATCTGGAGGTAGATCTCGATCGGCATCGTCCGGGTGGTGCCCGGGAAGCTGCCGGCGAAGGTGATGGTCGCGCCGAACTCCCCCAAGGCGCGGGCCCAGCAGAGGACGCCGCCCGCGGCCAGGGAGGGCCGCACCAGCGGCAAGGTGACTCGCCAGAACCGGGTGAGCGGGGAGGCGCCGAGCGTCGCCGCTGCCTCGTCGTACCCGGCGCCGGCGGCACGGAAGGCGCCCTCCACGGTGAGCACCAGGAACGGCATCGCGACGAAGGTCTCGGCCACCACGACCCCCGCCGTGGTGAAGGGCAGGGTGATGCCCAGGCCCTGGTCGAGCCACCGACCGACGAGCCCGTTGCGGCCCAGGGCGTAGAGCAACGCGACGCCGCCCGCCACCGGAGGCATCACCAACGGCAGGGTGACGAGCGCGCGCAGGACGCCGATCCAGCGGGCGGTGGAGCGGGCCAGCAACCACGCGAGGGGGACGCCGAGGGCGCTGGCGAGCAGGGTCGCCAGGGTCGCGGTGAGCAGCGAGAGCCGGAGCGCGTCGAGGGCCGCGGTGCTGGTGAGGAGGCCGGCGAGCTTCCGCCACGGTGCGTTGACGAGGAGGCCGACGAGCGGCACCACGAGGAAGGCGACCGCGATCCAAGCGGGTACGCCGAGCGGCCACGGGACCGTC
>JBQCCW010000153.1:0-3565 GCA_051961835.1 Marmoricola sp.
GGCGTGCTGTGTCGAGTCTTCGCGACCCAGGGGTAGACCTTGTGCCCGGGCAGCTGCCCGCCCTCACCGGGCTTCGCGCCCTGCGCCATCTTGATCTGGATGTCGTCGGCGTTGGTGAGGTACTCCGCGGTGACGCCGAAGCGGCCCGAGGCGACCTGCTTGATCGCGCTGCGGCGCTCGGGGTCGTGCAGCCGCTCGGGGTCCTCCCCGCCCTCGCCGGTGTTGGACTTCGCGCCCAGCCGGTTCATCGCGATCGCGAGGGTCTCGTGCGCCTCCTGGCTGATCGAGCCGTAGGACATCGCACCGGTGGAGAACCGCTTGACGATCTCCGAGACCGGCTCGACCTCCTCGATCGGGATCGGCTCCCGGCCGAATGCGGCGGCGTCCTTGAACCGGAACAGCCCGCGCAGGGTCGCCAGCTTCTCGGCCTGGTCGTCGACGGCGTGGGTGTACTGCTTGAACACGTCGTAGCGACCGGTGCGGGTGGCGTGCTGCAGGCGGAACACGGTCTCGGGGTTGAACAGGTGGATCTCGCCGTCACGGCGCCACTGGTACTCCCCGCCGGTCTCGAGCTCGCGGTTGCCCGGGGTGAGGCCGTCGGCGGGGTACGCGCGCCGGTGTCGCGAGGCGACCTCCTCGGCGATGACGTCGAGGCCGACGCCGCCGAGCTTGGAGGTGGTGCCGGTGAAGTAGGTGTCGACGAGCTCCTGGGAGAGGCCGAGGGCCTCGAAGATCTGGGCTCCGGTGTACGACGCCACGGTGGAGACGCCCATCTTGGACATCACCTTGAGGACGCCCTTGCCCAGGGACTTCACGAGGTTCTTGACCGCGACCTCGGGCTCGGCCTTGACGTAGAACCCGTCGCGAGCGAGGTCCTCGACGGACTCCATCGCCAGGTAGGGGTTCACCGCGGCGGCGCCGTACCCGACGAGCAGGGCGACGTGGTGGACCTCGCGGACGTCGCCGGCCTCGACCACCAGGCCGACCTGGGTGCGGGTCTTCTCGCGGACCAGGTGGTGGTGGACCGCCGCGGTGAGCAGCAGCGACGGGATCGGCGCGTGGGTGGCGTCGGAGTGCCGGTCGGAGAGCACGATGATCCGCGCGCCCTCGGCGATGGCGGCACTGACCTCGGCGCAGACCTCCTCGATCCGGCGCGCCAGGGCCGGCCCGCCGCCCTGCACGTCGTACAGGCCGCGGGCGACGTGGGCGATGAAACCGGGCATGTCGCCGTCGCGGTTGATGTGCCGGATCTGGGCGAGCTCGTCGTTGGTGATCACGGGGAACGGCAGCACCACCTGGCGGCACGAGGCGGGAGACGGCTCGAGGAGGTTCGTCTCCGGGCCGATCGTGCCGTTCAGGCTCGTCACCAGCTCCTCGCGGATCGCGTCGAGCGGCGGGTTGGTCACCTGCGCGAACAGCTGGGTGAAGTAGTCGAAGAGCAGGCGCGGTCGGTCCGAGAGCACCGCGATGGGGGTGTCGGTGCCCATCGAGCCGATCGGCTCGGCGCCGGTGTTGGCCATCGGGGTGAGCAGGATGCGCAGCTCCTCCTCGGTGTAGCCGAAGACCTGCTGGCGCCGGGTGACCGAGGAGTGGGTGTGCACGATGTGCTCGAGCTCGGGCAGGTCGGGCAGCTTGATGAGCCCGGCGTGCAGCCACTCGTCGTAGGGGTGCTCGGCGGCGAGGGCGCCCTTGATCTCCTCGTCCTCGACGATGCGGTGCTCCTCGGTGTCGACCAGGAACATCCGGCCCGGCTGGAGCCGGCCCTTGCGCACGATCGTGGCCGGGTCGACGTCGAGCACCCCGACCTCGGAGGCGAGCACGACCAGCCCGTCGTCGGTGACCCAGTAGCGGGAGGGCCGCAGCCCGTTGCGGTCCAGGACCGCGCCGACCTGGCTGCCGTCGGTGAACACCACGCATGCCGGGCCGTCCCAGGGCTCCATGAGGGAGGCGTGGAACTCGTAGAACGCCTTGCGCTGGGCGTCCATCTCGGCGTGGTTCTCCCACGCCTCGGGGATCATCATCAGCACCGCGTGGGGCAGGCTGCGCCCGCCCATGTGCAGCAGCTCGAGGACCTCGTCGAACGACGCGGAGTCCGAGCCGCCGGGGGTGCAGATGGGGAACAGCCGGTCGAGATCGCCCGGGATGACGTCGCTGGACAGCAGCGCCTCGCGCGCGCGCATCCAGTTGCGGTTGCCCATCACGGTGTTGATCTCGCCGTTGTGGGCGATGAACCGGAAGGGGTGGCTCAGCGGCCAGCTCGGGAAGGTGTTGGTGGAGAAGCGCGAGTGCACCACCGCGATCGCCGACTCGACGCGCTCGTCGGCGAGGTCGGGGAAGAACCGGTCGAGCTGGTCGGTGGTGAGCATGCCCTTGTAGGCGATCGTGCGGCTCGAGAGCGCGGGGAAGTACGCCTCGGTCTCGTGCTCGACCCGCTTGCGCAGGCAGAAGGCGAGGCGGTCCAGGCCGATGCCCAGCACCCGCGAGCCGCGGGAGGCCACGAACAGCTGGGAGAAGGTCGGCATGCAGTCCAGCGCCGTCCGGCCCAGGTCGGCGGGGTCGGTGGGAACCTCGCGCCAGCCGAGGACCGTGAGGCCCTCCTCGGCGGCGATCTCCTCGATGCGCGAGCGGGTCTTCGCGACGGTGTCGGGGTCGCCAGGCAGGAACGCCGTGCCGACGGCGTACGCGCGGGCGGCGGGCAGCTCGATCCCGGCGTCGGCGGCGACCTCCCGGAAGAACCGGTCGGGCACCTGGAGCAGGATCCCGGCACCGTCGCCGGAGTTGCTCTCGGCGCCCGCGGCGCCGCGGTGCTCGAGGTTGCGCAGCGCGGTCAGGGCCTTGGCCACGATGTCGTGCCGGGGCTCACCGGTCAGCGTGGCGACGAAGGCGACACCACAGGCGTCGTGCTCGTGCTCCGCGTCGTAGAGGCCCTGAGGCGGCGGGAATGCCTGCATGTGCACTCTCCCGTCGTCGTGCGTAGCCGACGAGCGCGGCGAGGGCTCCCCTCGGGGAAGTCCATCGCTGGCTGGCCGGCGTACGGCGGTGGAGGTGGATGCGCGGGACGTCGCTGGCCAGCGCGGGAGCTCAGAATACCGCAGCCGCGCCCCGTGGGAAGTCTTGTTTCGTGGGACGGATATCTCAGTCCGTGGTCGGCCGGGTCGGTTTCACAGGCTAGGAGAGGAAACCGAGACGATTCGGCACGCCTGGCAAGTGGGAGCGGGTGCCCCGGGTGCCACACGTGCCGAATGACCTCTTGGATCGGGGCGTCGACGCGCGCGGGTCGTCACACGGAGGCGCCGGGCGGGACGGCGTGGTCGTGCGGCTCGGTGGCGTGCTCGGGCTCGTGCCCTTCGCGGTACGGCGAGCGCCGGGGCTCGTCGCGGTGCCGGCGCCCGACGAGGACGAAGTAGGCCAGGGCCAGGAGGAACAGGATGATCGAGGTCCACGTGTTGAAGCGCAGGCCCAGGAAGTGCACGCCATCGGCAGCGGTGTCGATGCGCAGCTCCTCGATCCACCCGCGCCCGGCGGTGTAGGCCATGACGTAGAGGGCGAAGGCCCGCCCGAAGCC
>JBQCCW010000154.1:0-17924 GCA_051961835.1 Marmoricola sp.
GGCCGCAGGTCCTGCTTGGCGAAGCAGAGCACGGACTCGTCGTCGGAGGCGTGGAGGGTGACGTTCTGCAGCTGCTGCAGCGCGGGGTGCGCGCGGCGGATCGCGTTGAGCCGGGTCAGGTACGGCGCCAGCGAGCGGCCCTCGGCCTCGGCGCGCTCCCAGTCGCGGATCCGGATCTGGTACTTCTCGGAGTCGAGGTACTCCTCGCTGCCCGGCCGGACCGCCACGTGCTCGAACAGCTCGTAGCCGGCGTAGACGCCCCAGCTCGGCGAGCCCGTCGCCGCGAGCACCGCGCGGATCCGGAACGCCGCCGGACCGCCGTACTGCAGGTAGGCGTGCAGGATGTCGGGGGTGTTGACCCAGAAGCTCGGGCGCAGCACGGCCGGGCTCTCGTGGGAGACCTCGTCGAGATAGGTCTCGAGCTCGTGACGCGTGGTGCGCCAGGTGAAGTAGGTGTAGCTCTGGTGGAAGCCGACGGTGCCGAGCGCGCGCATCATCGGCGGCCTGGTGAACGCCTCGGAGAGGAACAGCACGTCGGGGTCGGTCGCCCGGATCCGGCCCAGCAGCCACTCCCAGAAGCCGACCGGCTTGGTGTGCGGGTTGTCGACGCGGAAGATGCGCACGCCGTGACCCATCCAGTGCCGCACGACCCGCTCGACCTCCGTGCGGATGCCGGCGGGGTCGTTGTCGAAGTTGATCGGATAGATGTCCTGGTACTTCTTCGGCGGGTTCTCGGCGTAGGCGATCGAGCCGTCGGCGCGGGTGGTGAACCACTCGGGGTGGCTCTCCACCCACGGGTGGTCGGGGGCGGCCTGCAGGGCGAGGTCGATGGCGACCTCCAGGCCGTTGTCGCGGGCGGCGGCCACGAAGGCGTCGAAGTCCTCGAAGGTGCCGAGGTCGGGGTGGATCGCGTCGTGCCCGCCCGCCTTCGACCCGATCGCCCACGGGCTGCCGACGTCGTCGGGGCCGGGGTCGAGGGTGTTGTTGCGGCCCTTGCGGTTGATCTCGCCGATCGGGTGGATCGGCGGCAGGTAGACGATGTCGAAGCCCATCGCCGCGACCGCCGGCAGCCGCTCGGCGGCGGTGCGGAACGTGCCGGGGACGATGCGGCCGTCGTCGGTCGCGCGGGCGCCCTCCGAGCGCGGGAAGAACTCGTACCAGGCGGAGAACACCGCGCGGGTGCGGTCCACGAAGAAGGGGTAGGGGCCCTCGGTGTCGACCAGGTCGCGCAGCGGGTGGGCGTCGGCCACGGCCGCGAGCTCGGGGGACTCGACCACCGCCAGCCGGGCCTCGACCGGCCGCTTCTGGTCCTTCAGGGCGGTGATCGCGTCCTTGACGACCCGCGCGGCGTCCCTGGGCAGCTTCACCGCCTTGGTCCAGCGTTGCAGGAGGACGACGCCCTCGGTGAACATCAGCTCGACGTCGACGCCCGCGCGCACCTTGATCACCGTGTCGTGGATCCAGGTCGCGAGCGGGTCGCTCCAGGACTGCACCTCATACGTCCACGCGCCCTCGGCGTCGGGCACCACGACGGCCGACATCCGGGAGACCTCGTCGGGCACGTCGCGCATCCGCAGCGGCGGCCGGCGTACGCCGGCGGGGTCGGTGAGGACGACGTCGGCCCCGAGCAGGTCGTGACCCTCGCGGAACACCAGCGCGGTCACCGGGAAGGGCTCCCCGAGGGCCGCCTTGGCGGCGTACCGCCCGTGCTCGACGACGGGGGAGACGTCCATGACCGGGATGCGTGTCATCTGCGTTGTCTGCTCCGGCGGCATGCCCCCACCGTTCCCGAATCACTCGCGCTCACGCAAACGTCTCGGGCCGCGACCGGCAAGTTGGATCGATCCAACGTCGGTGGGCTACGGTCGGACGCATGCGCGCCATCCGACGCTTCACGGTCCGCCCGGTCCTGCCCGAGCCGCTCCAGCCGCTCCACGAGCTGGCCACCAACCTGCGCTGGTCCTGGCACGACGAGACCCAGGACCTGTTCTCGTTCCTGGACCCCGCCGCGTGGCTCGCCAGCGGCAAGGACCCGGTCACCACGCTCGGCGCGGTCTCCACCGAGCGGCTCGGCGAGCTCGCCGGCGATCGGCGCTTCCTGCGCCGGCTCCAGGCCGCGACCGAGGACCTCGAGGAGTACCTGACCGGCGACCAGTGGTTCCAGGAGCGCCTGCGCGAGGACGACGGCGCGACGATGCCCCGCGCGATCGCCTACTTCTCCTCGGAGTTCGGCATCACCTCGGTGCTCCCGCAGTACTCCGGCGGCCTGGGCATCCTGGCCGGCGACCACCTCAAGACCGCCAGCGACCTGGGCCTCCCGCTCACCGGCGTCGGGCTGCTCTACCGGCACGGCTACTTCCGCCAGGCGCTCTCGCGCGAGGGCTGGCAGCAGGAGACCTACCCCGTCCTCGACCCCGACGGCCTCCCGCTGCGGCTGCTGCGGGAGCAGGACGGCGCCCCGGTCACCATCACCCTGGACCTGCCCGAGGAGCAGGTGCTCACCGCCCGGATCTGGGTCGCCCAGGTCGGCCGGGTGCCGCTGCTGCTCCTCGACTCCGACCTCGAAGAGAACAGCGGCGAGCTCCGCGACGTCACCGACCGCCTCTACGGCGGCACCACCGAGCACCGGCTGCGCCAGGAGCTGCTGCTCGGGATCGGCGGGGTCCGGGCGCTGCGCGCCTGGTCGCGCGTCACGGGGGCGGCCGAGCCGGAGGTCTACCACGCCAACGAGGGGCACGCCGGCTTCCTGGGCGTCGAGCGGATCCGCGAGCTCACCGCCGACCCGGCGGGTCCCGGCCTCGACTTCGACACCGCGCTGGAGGTGGCGCGCGCCGGCACGGTCTTCACCACGCACACGCCGGTGCCGGCCGGGATCGACCGGTTCCCCCGCGACCTCGTCGAGCAGTACGTCGCCGGACACAGCCCGGTGCCCGGCGTCCCGGCCGAGCGGATCCTCGCCCTCGGCGCGGAGACGTTCGAGGGCGGCGACCCGGGGGTCTTCAACATGGCGGTGATGGGCTTCCGGCTCGCCCAGCGCGCCAACGGCGTCTCGCTGCTGCACGGCCACGTGAGCCGGGAGATGTTCCACGGCCTGTGGTCGACCTTCGACGAGGACGAGGTGCCGATCACCTCGATCACCAACGGCGTCCACGCGCCCACCTGGGTCGCGCGCGAGGTGTTCGAGCTGGCCGAGCGGCACGGCGCCGACCCGGCCGCCGCCGACGCGGCCTCGGAGATCTGGACCGTGGTCGACAAGGTGCCCTCCGACCAGCTGTGGGCCACCAAGCGCGACCTGCGGCAGCGGCTCATCGAGGACGCCCGGGCGCGGTTGCGCGACTCCTGGCTCGGCCGCGGCGCGACGCCGGCCGAGCTCGGCTGGGTGGACGGGGTGCTCGACCCCGACGTGCTCACCATCGGCTTCGCCCGCCGCGTGCCGTCCTACAAGCGGCTGACGCTGATGCTGCGCGACCCCGAGCGCCTCAAGCGGCTGCTCCTCGACCCCGAGCGCCCGATCCAGCTGGTGATCGCGGGCAAGGCCCACCCGGCCGACGACGGCGGCAAGAAGCTGATCCAGGACATCGTGCGGTTCGCCGACGACCCGGCCGTGCGGCACCGGATCGTGTTCCTGCCGAACTACGACATCGCGATGGCGCAGCCGCTCTACCCTGGCTGCGACGTCTGGCTCAACAACCCGCTCCGGCCCTACGAGGCCTGCGGCACCTCGGGCATGAAGGCGGCGCTCAACGGCGGCCTGAACCTCTCCATCCTCGACGGCTGGTGGGACGAGTGGTTCGACGGCGACAACGGCTGGGCGATCCCCTCGGCCGACGGCGTGGAGGACCCCGACAAGCGCGACGACCTCGAGGCCACGGCGCTCTACGACCTGCTGGAGCACGACGTCACCCCGCGCTTCTACGACACCGACGCCTCCGGGCTGCCGGTGCGCTGGATCGAGATGGTCCGCCACACGCTGAAGTCGCTCGGCCCCAAGGTGCTCTCCAGCCGGATGGTCCGCGAGTACGTCGAGCGCCTCTACGCACCGGCCGCGGGGTCGGCGCGCGCGCTCAATGCGTCGTACGACGGCGCGCGCGAGCTGGCCGCCTGGAAGGACCGGGTCCGGGCCGGCTGGGACGCCGTGCGCATCGACCACGTGGAGACCTCCGGCCTCCCGGACAGCCCCGAGGTGGGCTGCGGCGTCGACGTGCGGGTCTTCGTCTCCCTCGGCGAGATCCACCCCGACGACGTCTGCGTGGAGGTCGTGCACGGCCGGGTCGCCGGTGAGGACGAGCTGGTCGACCGGGCCCGGGTGCCGCTGGTGGTCGGCGAGGCGTACGAGGGCGGCCGGCACCGCTTCGACGGGCACCTCACCTTGGAGCGCACCGGCCCGTTCGGCTACACCGTGCGGGTGCTGCCGCGCAACGACGCGCTGGCCGCCCCGGCCGAGCTGGGCCTGGTCGCCTGGGCCCAATAGCTGGTCAGCGGCCCCCGCACAGCAGCGCCAGGGACCGCGCGGCGACGAACAGCTCGTCACCGGCGTGCACCTGGGTGCCGGTGGGCAGCGTGCGGTCGGTGGACAGGACGACCTCGCCGCCGAGCACCCACGGGTTGCGGGGGACCACGCAGGCCGTGTCGGTGTCGGAGCCGTTGAGCCACAGCAGGAACGAGGCGTCGCGCTGGATCTCGCCCCGCGGTCCGGGTGCACGCAGCGGAGACCCGGAGACGAACATCCCGATCACCCGCAGGTCGGGGTCGTGCCAGTCGTCGCCGGTCATCTCCCGGCCCTCGGGGTGGATCCAGGCGAGGTCCTTGGGCCCGCCCTTGACCGCGGGCCGTCCCTCGAACCAGTGCCGCTGCCGCAGCGCCGGGTGCTCGCGCCGCATCCGCAGCGCGGCGCGGGTGATCTCGTAGAGGTCGAGCCACGCGTCGTCGACCTGCCAGTCGATCCAGGAGGTCTCGTCGTCCTGGCAGAAGGCGTTGTTGTTGCCGCGCTGGGTGCGCCCGCGCTCGTCTCCGGCGGTGATCATCGGGACCCCGGCGGACAGCACCAGGCTGGTCATCAGGTTCGCGGCCATCCGGTGTCGGATCGCGAGGATGGCGGGGTCGTCGGTCTCTCCTTCGACGCCGCAGTTCCACGAGCGGTTGTCGTCGGTGCCGTCGCGGTTGTCCTCGCCGTTGGCCTCGTTGTGCTTCCGGTTGTAGGACACCAGGTCGCGCACGGTGAACCCGTCGTGGGCGGTGACGAAGTTGATCGAGGCGTACGGCGAGCGCCCGTCGTCGGCGTAGAGGTCGCTGGAGCCCGCCAGCCGGGTCGCCACCTGCCGGATGCCGTCGGAGCGGCCGCGCCAGAAGTCCCTCATCGTGTCGCGGAACTGGTCGTTCCACTCGACCCAGGGCGGCGGGAACTCCCCGACCCGGTAGCCGTCCATCGAGGCGTCCCACGGCTCCGCGATCAGCTTGACGTGCCGCAGGATCGGGTCCTGGCCGATCGTGGTCAGCAGGTGGCCGCGCAGGTCGACACTGTGGCCGGTGCGGGTGAGTGCCGAGAGCAGGTCGAAGCGGAAGCCGTCGACGTGCATCTCGGTGACCCAGTAGCGCAGCGAGTCGAGGATGAGCCGCAGCGCGTTGGGATCCGTGGCGTCCACGGTGTTGCCGCAGCCGGTGACGTCCCAGTAGGTGTCGTCGAAGTCCGGTGCGGTCGCCGGCACCCGCTTGTAGAAGCCGCGGTCGTCGAGGCCGCGGAAGCTCAACGTCGGGCCGAGCGGGCCGCCCTCGGCGGTGTGGTTGTAGACCACGTCGAGGATCACCTCGAGGCCGGCGCGGTGGAAGCTGCGCACCATCTCCTTGAACTCCCGCACCTGCTGGCCCAGGTCGCCGGAGGAGGAGTAGGCCGCGTGCGGCGCGAAGTAGCCGATGCTGTTGTAGCCCCAGTAGTTGACCATGCCCTGCGCGGCCAGCCGCGGCTCGGAGACGAACTGGTGCACGGGCAGCAGCTCCACCGCGGTGATGCCGAGGTCGTTGAGGTAGTCGGTGACGACCGGGTGCCCCAACCCGGCGTACGTGCCGCGGAGGTGCTCGGGGATGCGGTCGTGCAGCTGGGTGTAGCCCTTGACGTGCAGCTCGTAGATCGCGGTGTCGCGCCAGCGGCGGCGCAGGGGAGTGTCGTCGCCCCAGTCGAAGGCGTCGTCGACGACGACGCTGCGGCCGGTGACGGGTGCGGAGTCGGCCGGCGAGGGCTGGTCGGGCTCCTCGGGGTCGTAGCCGAGGAGGGCTGGGGAGTCGCTGGCGATCGTGCCGCTCATCGCGCGGCCGTAGGGGTCCAGCAGCAGCTTCGCGGGATTGAAGCGCAGGCCCTGCTCGGGCAGCCACGGCCCGTCGGCCCGGAAGCCGTACCGGGTGCCGACCGGGAGGTCCGGGATCTCGGCATGCCAGATGCCCAGGCTCTGCTCGGTGAGGGCGTAGCGCACCTCGCGGTCCTGGTCGTCGAACAGGCACACCCACACCGCGCAGGCGCGCGGCGCGTGCACGGCGAAGTTCGTCGCCTCCGGGCGCCACGTCGCGCCCAGCGGCCAGTTGCGTCCGGGCCACACCGGGCTCGGTGCGTCCTCGTGCCGCTCAACGGTTCCTGCTTCCACCACGGGCACATTGTGCCGTGGCAGGCTGACCGCCATGGCAGGCGTGAGCTCCGGCACGTGGGCGGCCCCCGGACGGGTGAACCTGATCGGCGAGCACACCGACTACAACGACGGGTTCGTGCTGCCGATCGCGCTGGAGCGCACGACCCGCGCGACCGTGAGCCTGCGCGAGGACGAGGAGGTGCGGTTCCGCAGCGACGCCGGGCACGTCGGGCAGGAGTACGTCGACGGCGTCGTGGCCGCGTTCCGGGCCGCCGGCCATCGGGTGCCGGGTCTCGACGTGGAGGTGACCAGCGACGTCCCGATCGGCGCGGGCTTGTCCTCCAGCGCCGCCCTGGAGTGCTCGGTGGCGCTGGCGATCGACGAGCTGTGCGGCCTGGGACTGTCGCGTCCGCAGCTCGCCGCGTTGGCGCAACGAGCGGAGAACGACTTCGTCGGCGTCCCCACCGGCGGGATGGACCAGCGGGCGAGCCTGCTGTGCACGCCGGGGCATGCCCTCCTCCTGGACTGCCGGGACGACAGCACCGAGCAGGTCCCCTTCGATCCGGCGAGCGAGGAGCTCGTCCTGGTCGTCATCGACACACGCGTGCACCACGCGCTCGGCGACGGTCAGTACGGCAGGCGACGAGCGGAGTGCGAGGAGGCGGCCCGCGCGCTCGGCGTTCCCTCCCTGCGGGAGGCGGATGTCGACGCGGTGGAGGGCCTCGAGGACGAGGTGCTCCGGCGCCGCGCCCGCCACGTGGTCACCGAGAACGCCCGCGTGCTCGACGTGGTCCGGCTGCTCCGCGGCGGCCGGCTCCGGGCGATCGGCCCGGTCCTCACCGCCTCCCACGCGAGCATGCGCGACGACTACGAGATCAGTGCCCCCGAGCTGGACCTCGCCGTGGAGACCGCGGTGGTCGCCGGAGCGCTCGGGGCGCGGATGACCGGTGGCGGCTTCGGCGGGTCGGTGATCGCACTGGCTCCCGACGTCGGTGTGATCCGCGACGCAGTGACACGTGCGTTCATCGCCGGTGGGCACCGTGAGCCGGACGTCTTCGCGGTGCAGCCGGGCGCCGGCGGCCGTCGGGTGGGCTGAGGGTCTTGGTGGCGGCGCGTAACCTTTCGCGCCCCTGACGCGTTGGCCGGTCCGCCCGGAGGACGACCCGTCCTCCCCGCGTGCCGGGAGTGCCCATGCGTCGTGTCCTCGTCAGTCTGCTCGCCCTCGCCCTCGTGGTGGGCGGCGCCGTGACCGCCCTCGTGCTGCGTCACGACTCGCGCTTCACCGAGGCCGGGTGTCAGAAGGGCTTCGTGCGCCTCAGCGACGAGTACCTCCGCGAGCTGCGCGGCGGCACCGCGGAGGAGAGTGCCGGCGAGGAGGCCGAGCACGAAGGGGAGCACGAGGGTGAGAAGGGCATCTGCCTGCGGGCCGACGTCCGCAAGCCCGAGCCGTTCGACGACCTGATGAAGGCGAACGCGACGATGCTCAACCGGTTCGCGCTCACCTCGCCCCAGGCCTACGCCGACGCGGTCCGCCAGGCGGCGGCACTGAGCAGCACGGGCATCCCGGGCACCGACGGCACCTGGACGCAGGTCGGCAACGGGCCGGTCGTCTTCGACAACGCGGCGTACACGAACACCAACGGCCTGGCGAACGGGCTCAGCAAGGCCTCGGGCCGGATCAGCGCCTACGCCTTCGACGCCAAGGACAACGTGCTCTTCGCCTCGGTCGCGAACGGCGGCGTGTGGAAGAGCACGAACCGCGGCCAGAGCTGGACCTCGATCGGCAACGACCTGCCGACCCAGATCGTCGGCGGCCTCGGCTGGACGCCCGAGGGCGGCACCCAGGGCACGCTCATCGCCCTCACCGGTGACAACGCCTTCGGCGGCAACACCTACCCGGGGCTCGGCATCTACTACTCCACCGACCAGGGTCAGCACTGGGTCAAGGCGACCTCCGACCTGGACGGGGCGATGGGCTTCCGCATCGCCGTGGACCCCGGAGCCCCCGACGTCGTCTACGCCGCCACCGGATACGGGCTCTACCGCTCCGCCGACGCCGGCCGCACCTGGACCAACGAGAAGCTGCCGACCAGCACGAAGTGCGCGGGCGTCCACACCGGCAGCTGCTTCCTGGCCAACGTGGTGACCGACGTCGTGGTGCGCGGCAAGGACAGCTTCGGCCACGCCGACGGCGCGGTGACGGCCGTCGTGGGCTGGCGTGCCGGCCAGCGCAAGAACCCCGACGGGTCCGTGCAGGCGCCCAACAACGGCGTCTACACCTCTCCGGACGGCGTCAAGCCCTTCACCAAGGTGCCCGACAGCGCCGGCTTCGCCCCGACCGCGAACGTCGGCCGGGTGTCGCTGGGCTACGCCTACGGCCCCAAGCAGAACCACGACTACCTCTACGCGCTGGTCCAAGACGCCCAGCTCTTCAACAAGGGCACGGTCGAGGGTCTCGACGTGCCGCAGGAGACCGAGCCGGTCCTCGGGACCTGTCCGACCTGCACCTCGACGTACCTCAACGGCGTCTACGTGTCGAAGGACTTCGGCAAGACGTGGACGCAGCTGGTCCGGCGTGAGCAGTTCCTCAACCCGGCGAGCAACTCCACGCTGGCCACCCTGCAGGCGATCGGGTTCGGCCCGGGCATCCAGTCCTGGTACAACTCCTGGATCCAGCCGGACCCCTACAAGCAGAACGCCAGCGGCGTGCCGACCTCGCTCACCCTCGGGCTCGAGGAGATCTGGCAGAACCGGATGGACCCGCTGGGGGCGATCCCGCAGCCGCTCGACGGCTCCACGCCGGTGGATGTGACCGCCGTGGCGCCGTACGCCTCGACGGGCGGCCCGGCCAGCGGGGCGTGCCTGCTGAGCACCACCCAGGACGTCTGCAACGCCGCGTCCGGGATCTTCGGCAACACCACGCACCCCGACCAGCACGCCGCGATCTTCCTGCCACCGGTGGGCAGCTCCGCCGAGACCCTGGTGGTCGGCAACGACGGCGGCAACTACACCGCGCCGGTGCCGGCGAGCGGCAACCTCAAGCAGAGCGACTTCGGCAAGGGCGCCCAGACCGGGTTCAACACCCTGCTGCCCTACAGCGTCGCGGTCGCCAAGGACGGCACCGTCTACGCCGGCCTGCAGGACAACGGCACGATCAAGATCGCACCGGCCGACGTGGCCGCCGACGGGGTCAAGGCCGGCGACCAGATCGAGGTCTACGGCGGTGACGGCACCGACGCGCTCGTCGACCCCGACGACCCGAACCAGGCCCTGTACGCCCCGGCGGGCGGCAGCCTGGCGGTGACCCATGACGGTGGCAAGACCAACGCCTCGGTCTACCCCGACGCGAAGGACCCCCAGTTCGTCACGCCGTTCGCGTTCGACGACGCCTCCACCTCCCGGGTCATCTACGCGGCGCGGGACATCTGGGTGGCCAACCACAAGATCGCGGACATCAACGACAGCAGCGCGTTCACCAGCGTCTTCGACCTCGGCACCCACGACCACCCCGGAGACGCCGCGGCCACCGCGACCGACAGCGACCCCGACAACGTCACGACGGCGGTCGGGATGAGCAACGGGACGGCGTACGTCGGCTTCTGCGGCTCCTGCGACCCGGTGCTGAAGAACCTCAAGTTCCACAACGGCATCGCCACCAACGCGAGCGGCAGCTGGAAGATCGTCCCGGCGACCGGCCTGCCGCAGCGGCTCGTCAACGCGGTCAAGGTCGACCCGACGAACCCGAAGGTCGTCTACGTCGGTCTCGGCTCCTCGACCGTGCGCCAGTTCGCGCCGCCGCACGCCCTGGGTGACGACGGAGTCGACCCGACCGGCGGCTACGTCTACAAGTCCACCGACGGCGGTCAGACGTTCACCGACATCACCGGCGACCTCCCGAAGACCGGCGTCACGTCGCTGCAGATCGTGGGCGGTCAGCTGGTCGCCGGGACCACCGTCGGTGTGTTCGCCGCCAAGGACACCGCCGGCGGCTCCTGGGGCCGGCTGGGGGACAACCTGCCCTCGGCGCCGGTGACGCAGATCGCGGTCGACCCGGCCAACCCCCAGCAGATCTACGTGGCGAATTTCGGGCGCGGCATCTACCGCTACACCTTCGCCGGCGACGGCAGCAGCACGGGTGGCGGCAGCACCGGAAACGGCGGCGGCAGCACCGGAAGCGGCGGCACCGGCAACGGCGGTGGCACGCCCGGCTGCGTGGACCGCACCGCCCCCACCTCGCACGTGGGCAGCTACCGCGCGTCGCTGACTGCCCGGCACCGGATCCACGTCACCGGCACCGCCCGGGACACCGGCTGCGGGCACAGGCTGGCCGCCGTCAAGGTGTCGGTCTCCAAGACGACCCGCAACGGGACGTGTCGCTACCTGCACCGTGACGGCACCTGGAGCAAGGCGCAGGCCTGTGGACGCCGCCACTACGTGTTCACCGCCAGGGGGACGGGCTCGTGGTCGTTCACCACGCCCCAGGCGCTGGGCGCCGGCCACTACGTGGTGCGGGAGCGGGCGATCGACCGGGCGGGGAACGTGGAGCGGGCGGGACGGCGCAACGTCGCGACGGTCCGCATCCACCGGCGCTGATCCTCACCGACCCGCGCCGAGGCGGGGCTCTCGGTTGCCTCCGAGGGCCCCGCTAGGCTCGCCGGCATTCGGCGAGGAGGAGGAGACGCAGTGAGCGACAGGGAGTTCGTCCGCCTGGAGGTCGCCGACGGTGTCGGCACGATCCGGCTCGACCGTCCGAAGATGAACGCGCTCGACGTGCAGATGCAGGAGGAGATCCGCCAGGCCGCCCTGGAGGCCACCGACCGCGACGACGTCAAGGCGGTCGTGATCTACGGCGGCGAGCGGCTCTTCGCCGCAGGCGCCGACGTCAAGGAGATGGCCACGATGGCGCACACCGACATGGTGAAGCGCTCCGGAGCCCTGATCTCGTCCCTCGGCGCCGTGGCGCGGATCCCCAAGCCCACCGTCGCGGCCGTCACCGGCTACGCGTTGGGCGGCGGCTGCGAGCTGGCGCTGTGCGCCGACATCCGGATCGCCGCCGACAACGCCACCCTGGGGCAGCCGGAGATCCTCCTCGGGATCATCCCCGGCGCCGGCGGCACCCAGCGGCTGAGCCGGCTGGTCGGCCCCAGCAAGGCCAAGGACCTCATCTTCACCGGCCGCTTCGTCAAGGCCGACGAGGCGCTGGCGATCGGCCTGGTCGACCGGGTGGTGCCCGCCGACCAGGTGTACGCCGAGGCGGTGGCCTGGGCCTCTCAGTTCGCCGGAGCCGCGACGTTCGCCCTGCGGGCGGCCAAGGAGGCGATCGACCGCGGCCTCGAGGTCGATCTCGAGACCGGCCTGGAGATCGAGCGCCAGCAGTTCGCGGCCCTGTTCGCGACCCGCGACCGTACGATCGGGATGGAGTCGTTCCTGGAGAACGGTCCAGGCAAGGCGCAGTTCGAGGGGCGCTGAGGGCGCCGGGGAGGGGAGGACAGCCGTGCCGAAGGTGAGGTCGGCCGACGAGCCCTTCCCGGACCGACGCGAGCAGCACGAGCGCGAGATCGCCCAGCTGCGGATGACGATGGCCGCGGTCGTGAAGCTGGTCTTCACCCTGGTCGCGGTGATTCTCGCGCTCGCGGCGGTGCTGGTCGCCGTCGGACGCTATGTCAGCACCGACAACGCCCTGGTGCGGCTGGTGCTCGACCTCGCGGGGGTCTTCGACGGCCCGTTCTCCAAGGACGGCGGCGTCTTCGCCTTCACCGGGAAGAACGCCGAGAAGCTCGACGCCGTCACGAACTGGGGCCTCGCGGCGATCGTCTACATGGTGATCGGCAACGTGCTGCGCCGGCTGCTCCGCCCTTCGTCGTGACCGATCCGCTGTGACCCATTCCACGGGCCCCAGCGGTGGGCCCGACATATGACCCGCCAGTAGTCTGCGAAGAACCGTCTCGAGTTCAGGAGGGGCCCGTCCGGGCCGAGGAACCATGAACATTGTTGTCTGTGTGAAGTACGTCCCCGACGCAACGGCGGACCGCAAGTTCGAGCAGGACCTCACCGTCGACCGTGAGGGCGTCCCCGGGCTGCTCTCCGAGCTCGACGAGTACGCCGTCGAGCAGGCGCTCCAGATCAAGGAGAAGTCCGAGGGAGAGGTCGAGGTCACCGCGCTGACCATCGGTCCCGCCGGTGCGGCCGACGCCGTCCGCAAGGCGCTGCAGATGGGTGCCGACAAGGGCGTCCACGTGCAGGACGACGCCATCGCCGGCTCCGACGCGCTGGCCACCTCCAAGGTGCTCGCCGCGGCGATCGAGAAGCTCAAGGCCGACGGCGGCGTCGACGTCGTCATGTGCGGCATGGCCTCGACCGACGCCGGCATGTCGGTCGTCCCGGCGATGCTCGCCGAGCGGCTCGACCTGCCCCAGGTGACCCTCGGCTCGGTGGTGGAGTTCCAGGGCGACCAGTTCCGGATCAAGCGCGACGGCGACACCGCGACCGAGGTGATCGGGGGCACCGCCCCGCTGGTGCTCTCGGTCACCGACCAGTCCGGCGAGGCGCGCTACCCCTCGTTCAAGGGGATCATGGCCGCGAAGAAGAAGCCGGTCGAGACCTTCTCGCTCGCCGACCTCGGCGTCGACGCGGGCCAGGTCGGCCTCTCGGCGTCGTGGTCCGCCGTGGAGAACGCCGAGGCGCGCCCGCCGCGCACCGCCGGCGAGATCGTCACCGACGAGGACGGCTCGGGCGCCACGGCGCTGGTCGACTTCCTCGCGTCGAAGAAGTTCATCTAAGGGAGCGTGAGGAACAGTCATGTCTGAGGTCCTGGTCCTCGTCGACCACGTCGACGGAGCCGTCCGCAAGCCGACGTACGAGCTGCTCACGATCGCCAAGCGCCTCGGCGAGCCGTCCGCGGTGTTCATCGGCGGTGCCGACAAGGCCGACGCCGCCGTGGAGGCGGTGAAGAAGTACGGCGCCGAGAAGGTCTACGTCGTCGACGACGCGGAGATCAAGGGCTACCTGGTGGCCCCCAAGGCCGAGGTGCTGCAGCAGATCGCCGGCAGCGCCAGTCCGTCCGCGATCCTGATCCCCTCGACCGCCGAGGGCAAGGAGATCGCCGGCCGCCTGGCCGTCAAGCTCGACTCCGGGCTGATCACCGACGCCGTGGACGTGCAGGCCGAGGGCGGTGCGCCGGTGACGACGCAGTCGGTCTTCGCCGGCAACTACACCGTGCAGGCCAAGGTCACGCAGGGCACGCCGATCATCACGGTCAAGCCCAACGCCGCGACCCCGGAGGAGTCGGCCGGCGCCGGCACCGTCGAGCAGGTCAGCGCGACCATCTCCGACGCCGCGAAGAAGGCGCAGATCGTCGCCTCCCAGCCGCGTGAGGCGTCCGGCCGGCCCGAGCTCACCGAGGCCGCGATCGTGGTCTCCGGCGGTCGCGGCACGGGCGGCAACTTCGAGCCGGTCGAGAACTTCGCCGACGCCCTCGGTGCGGCGGTCGGTGCCTCGCGTGCCGCCGTCGACTCGGGCTGGAAGCCGCACGCCTTCCAGGTCGGCCAGACCGGCAAGGTCGTCTCGCCCCAGCTCTACGTCGCCAACGGCATCTCCGGCGCGATCCAGCACCGCGCGGGCATGCAGACCTCCAAGACGATCGTCGCAGTGAACAAGGACGAGGAGGCGCCGATCTTCGAGCTCGTCGACTTCGGCGTCGTCGGCGACCTGCACACGGTCCTCCCGGCCGCCACCGAGGAGATCACCAAGCGCAAGGGCTGAGCCGCTCGCTCGCCCGACGGCCCCCACCGGTTCCGGTGGGGGCCGTCGCGCATCTCGCCCGTCCGGGCGCGCGTCCGGGGCGTTCGGCGAGGACCGTAGGCTGGGCGGCGATGACGGCCTATCTCGACCATGCGGCGACCACGCCGATGTTCCCCGAGACGGTGGCGGCGATGACCGCCCAGCTCGTGCGGACCGGCAATCCGTCGTCCCTGCACGCCAGCGGCCGCGATGCCCGCCGGGTGGTCGAGGAGTCCCGGGAGTCGTTGTCCTCGGCGCTGGGATGCCGGCCGGGGGAGCTGGTCTTCACCTCCGGCGGCACCGAGGCCGACAACCTCGCGATCAAGGGACTGTTCTGGGGACGGCGCGGCGAGGACGCGCGCCGCCGGGTGCTGCTGGCGAGCGCGATCGAGCACCACGCCGTCCTCGACTCGCTGCACTGGCTGGCCGATCACGAGGACGCCGAGGTGCGGCTCGTCGGCGTCGACCACCGCGGACGGCTCGACCTCGCCGAGCTGGGCTCCGTGCTCGCCGAGCGCGGCCCGGAGGTCGCGCTGCTGTCGGTGATGTGGGCCAACAACGAGGTCGGCACGGTGCAGCCGATGCGCGACATCGTGCGGCTCGCCCACGACCACGGGGTCCCGGTGCACACCGACGCCGTCCAGGCTGTCGCGCAGCTGCCGGTCGACTTCGGGGAGAGCGGCGTCGACGCGATGACCGTCACCGGACACAAGCTCGGCGGGCCGTACGGCGTGGGCGCGCTGCTGATGCGGCGCGAGCTGGCGCCTGTTCCGCTGCTGCACGGCGGCGGGCAGGAGCGCGACATCCGGTCCGGCACCCTGGACACGCCCTCGATCGTCGGCTTCGCGACTGCCTGCGACCTGGCCGTCCAGCGGCGCGCCGAGCTGGCCGAGCGCCTGGCGGTCCTGCGCGCGCAGCTGATCGACGGCGTGCGCGACGTCGTGCCGGACGTCGTCGTGCACGGCGACCCCGTCCACCACCTGCCCGGCAACGTCAACCTGGGCTTCCCCGGGTGCGAGGGCGACGCCTTGCTGATGCTGCTCGACGCCCGGGGGGTGGAGTCCTCGACCGGCTCGGCCTGCAACGCCGGCGTCCCGCAGCCCTCCCACGTCCTGCTCGCGATGGGGTGCAGCGAGGAGGAGGCCCGGTCCTCGCTGCGGTTCAGCCTGGGTCACACCTCCACCGAGGCCGACGTGAAGGCGGTGCTGGAGGCGATCGGGCCGGCGGTGGAGCGGGCGCGGGCCGCGGGGAGCGTGCGCTGATGCGCGTCCTCGCCGCGATGTCCGGCGGGGTCGACTCCGCCGTCGCCGCCGCCCGCGCGGTCGACGCCGGCCACGACGTCACCGGCGTGCACCTGGCGCTCTCCCGCAACCGCGCCTCCCACCGCACCGGCGCGCGGGGCTGCTGCACGATCGAGGACGCCAACGACGCCCGCCGCGCGGCCGATCTGCTCGGCATCCCGTTCTACGTGTGGGACCTCTCCGACCGGTTCCACGCCGACGTGGTGGAGGACTTCGTCGCCGAGTACGCCGCCGGGCGGACCCCCAACCCCTGCCTGCGCTGCAACGAGAAGATCAAGTTCGCCGCGGTGCTCGAGCGGGGGATCGCGCTGGGGTTCGACGCCGTCGTCACCGGCCACTACGCCCGGTTGCTCGCCCGGCCGGACGGCACCGTGGAGCTGCACCGTGCCGAGGACGCCGGCAAGGACCAGTCCTACGTGCTGGGGGTGCTCACCCAGCACCAGCTCGCCCACTCGTTGTTCCCGCTGGGAGACACCCCGAAGCCCGCCGTACGAGCGGAGGCGGCGGCGCGCGGCCTGCAGGTCGCCGCCAAGCCGGACAGCCACGACATCTGCTTCATCGCCGACGGCGACACGGGCGGGTGGCTGAGCGAGAAGCTGGACGGGGTGAACCGGTCCGGCGACATCGTCGACGGGGCGTCCGGGGAGGTGCTGGGCCAGCACGAGGGCTCCTGGCGGTTCACGATCGGGCAGCGCAAGGGGCTGCGGATCGGCCGGCCGGCCCCCGACGGGCGCCCGCGCTACGTGCTCGACATCGAGCCGGTGTCGGGGACCGTGACCGTCGGCCCGCAGGAGGCGCTCGCCGTGCACGGGCTCACCTGCATCCGCCCGCTGTGGGCCGGGGCCGCCCCGGACGGGCCGCTGGAGTGCACGGTGCAGCTGCGCGCCCACGGCGAGGAGCACCGCGCGGTCGTCGTCCCCACCCACGAGGGCTTCGACGTCACCCTCCACGACCCGGCCGCGGGCATCGCCCCCGGCCAGGCCTGCGTGATCTACGCCGCCACCCGCGTCCTCGGCTCCGGCACCATCGCCACCACCACCCCCTGACCCCCCGCGAGTTGCGGGTTGTGGCCGCGCGAGTTGCGGGTTGTGGCCCGATGAGTCGTTTCTGGGGGCCCGTCGTACGGCGGCGCGCCGGGGTGCGGTGATTCGGCACGCCACGCAGCTTGGGCGGGTCTGCTGAGCTGCGGGGCGTGCCGGATCAGATCGGTTTCCTCTCCTAGCCTGTGAAAACGACCCGTGCCGGAGGTACGACGAGCCGCCGCCTACAGTGCTCGGGTGGCTGTCGCGACCGGGGTGGGCTCGATGCCCGGGGAGGACATGGCCGAAGCGGTCCGCATCGTGTGGGGTGAGTTGCCCGACCTCCCGCACATGCCGGAGCTGCCCGCCCGAGGCGCGACGGCAGGGATGACGGGTCGGACCCTCGCGATGGTGACCGAGCTCGGTTTCGACCTCCAGCCGGCGGGCTGGCGGCTCACTGATGGTTCCGGGGTCGACCATCGGCGCGCGCGCTCTCTCCTCGCTCAGGACCTCGACGTGCTCGAGGAGCTCACCCAGGGGTACGCCGGCCCGCTGAAGCTGCAGGTCGCGGGACCCTGGACCTTGGCCGCGACCGTCGAGCGGCCCCGAGGAGACCGGGTGCTCGCCGATGTCGGGGCACGTCGTGAGCTGTCGGAGGCCCTCGCCCTCGGCATCGCCGGTCACATTGCTGATGTACGGCGGCGCGTCCCGGGCGCCGAGCTCATCGTGCAGGTGGATGAGCCGGCGCTGCCCGGCGTCCTGGCAGGCGCGGTGCCGACCGCGTCAGGGTTCCACCGGCACAGGTCGGTCGACGCCCCCCAGGCCTCGGCCACCCTCGAGACGGTCTTCGGAGCGATCACGGACAGCGGTGCCGGCACCGTCGCGCATTGCTGCGCCGTCGACCCGCCGGTCGCGCTGCTCCGGGGAGCGGGCGCACGCGCTGTGTCGGTCGAGCCGGCCGTGCTCGCCCCCGGCGGTTACGAGCCGCTCGGGCAGGCGCTGGACGCGGGGGAGCGGGTGTTCCTCGGGGTGGTGCCGTCGGTCGGTGAGGCGGTGCCCGCGAGCGCCGCCCGTGAGCGGGTGCTCCGGCTCCTCCGCAAGCGGGGAAGAGGTGCCGGGCAGGTGGAGGAGCCGGTGGTCCAAACTCACCGGGGCGGGCTGGGCGGCGCCCGCCCCGCGGACGCCCGCCCGGCCCGCGCCGCCGGGCGTGT
>JBQCCW010000155.1:0-6063 GCA_051961835.1 Marmoricola sp.
GCCGTCCTCGACGCCTTCACGACGTGGTCGCCGGTCACGCTCTACCCGGCCCAGGAGGAGGCGCTGCTCAGCCTGCTCGCGGGGGAGCACGTCGTGCTCGCGACGCCCACCGGATCCGGCAAGTCGCTGGTCGCGACCGCCGCGCACATGGCCGCGCTTGCCGAGGACAAGGTCTCGTTCTACACCGCGCCCATCAAGGCGCTGGTGAGCGAGAAGTTCTTCGCGCTCTGCGAGGTGTTCGGGCCTGCGGACGTGGGGCTGCTCACCGGTGACGCCTCGGTGAACCCGAGCGCGCCGATCATCTGCTGCACCGCGGAGGTGCTGGCCAACATCGCGCTGCGCGAAGGGCGTACCGCGGACGTCGGCATGGTGATCATGGACGAGTTCCACTACTACTCCGATCCCCAGCGCGGTTGGGCCTGGCAGGTGCCGCTGCTGGAGCTGCCGCAGGCGCAGTTCCTGCTGATGAGCGCGACCCTCGGCGACATGGCGACGATCGCCGCGGATCTCAGCAGGCGCAACGGCCGCGAGACGGCGATCGTGGACAAGGCCGAGCGTCCGGTGCCGTTGACGTTCTCCTGGTCGCTCGACCCGCTCGACGAGACGCTGCAGGAGCTCGTCGACACCGGACAGGCACCGGTGTACGTCGTGCACTTCACCCAGGCCGCCGCCGTCGAGCACGCCACGAACCTGCTCAAGGGCGACGTCGCGAAGCGAGCCGAGCACACCGACGAGTTGAAAGAGCGGCTCGCCGGGATCCGCTTCGGCGCCGGCTTCGGCAAGACGCTGTCCAAGCTGCTCCGCAAGGGGATCGGCGTGCACCACGCCGGGATGCTGCCCCGTTATCGCCGCCTGGTCGAGCAGCTCGCCCAGGAGGGACTGCTCACCGTCATCTGCGGCACCGACACCCTCGGCGTCGGCATCAACGTGCCGATCCGCACGGTGCTGTTCACCGGGCTGGCGAAGTTCGACGGCACGAAGCAGCGCGTGCTCCGGGCTCGCGAGTTCCACCAGATCGCCGGGCGTGCCGGCCGCGCCGGCTTCGACACCACCGGCTACGTCGTCGTCCAGGCACCCGAGCACGTCATCGAGAACGAGAAGGCCAAGGCCAAGGCCGAGGCCAAGAACGCCGCGATGAGCGACGCCAAGCTCGCCAAGCGCAAGTCCAAGCCGCAGCTGAAGAAGCCGCCGCCGGGGACCGTCGTGTGGACCGAGCAGACCTTCGACAAGCTCGTCGCGGGCGAACCGGAGCCGCTCCGGAGCCGGATGAAGGTCGACAACGCGATGCTCGTCAACGTCGTCGCCCGCGAGGAGGACGCCTTCCCGGTCATGCGGCGGCTCGTGATGGACAACCACGAGGAGAGCCGCCGTCAGCTCGCCCTCGCCCGGCGTGCGGTCCGCCTCGCCCGAAGCCTGGTCCACAACGGCGTGCTGACTCGGCTCGACGAGGTCGACGCGTTCGGCCGCCGCTACGTGCTCACCGTCGAGCTGCCCGAGGACTTCGCCCTCAACCAGCCGCTCGCCCTGTTCGCCATCTCCGCGCTGGACCTGCTCGACCCGCAGGCACCGACGTACGTCCTGGACATCGTCTCGGTGATCGAGGCCGTCCTCGACCCCCCGCGCCAGATCCTGTTCGCCCAGCAGCACGCGGCGCGCGGTGAGGCGATCGCGGAGATGAAGGCCGACGGTCTGGAGTACGACGAGCGGATGGCGCTGCTCGAGGAGGTCACCTGGCCGCGGCCCCTGGCCGACCTGCTGGTGCCGATGTTCGAGGTGTACCGCGAGACCCACCCCTGGCTGCCGATCGACGCCCTCGACCCCAAGTCGATCGTTCGCGAGATGTACGAGCAGGGGATGGGGTTCACCGACTTCGTCGGCCGCTACCAGATCGCCCGCTCCGAGGGACTGCTGCTGCGCTACCTCAGCGACGCCTACCGGACGCTGCGCCAGACCGTGCCCGAGGCGCACCGGCCCGAGGAGCTCGAGGACCTCATCGAGTGGCTGGGGGAGACCGTGCGGCAGACCGACTCCTCCCTGCTCGACGAGTGGGAGGCGTTGAGCGACCCCGACCACCACCCGCGTACGACGGGCGACGCCGCGCCGCGCCCGCCGCGCCCGCTGTCGCAGCAGGACCGCGCGTTCACGGTGATGATCCGCAACGCGATGTGGCGCCGGGTCGAGCTGGCCGCCCGCGACGACGTCGACCGCCTCGCGGCGGTGGAGAGCGCGGACGCCGAGCGGCTCGACCCGCCGCGCGAGGTCGTCATGACGCGAGAAGCGTGGGACACGGCCCTGGAGACGTACTACGCCGAGCACGACTCCATCGCGACCGACGCGGACGCTCGAGGACCCGACCTCTTCGTGGTCGAGCGGACCGGGACGCGCTGGCCGGTGCGTCAGACCCTGGCCGACCCGGCCGGCCATCGCGACTGGGTGATCGAGGCCGAGGTGGACACCGAGGCCTCCGACGAGCTGGGTGAGCTGGTGCTCACCACGACCGCCATGCGGCGGCTGTAGGGCGCCTCGACCGGCCGCGAGCCGCGGAGGGGCGTGCCTGTGGACGACCTGCGCCGCCGAGACGAGAAGCGTGGGATCGTCCGACATGCGCGTCCGGCCGGAGGTGAGGCACCATGGCAAGCATGACGACCCTGCCGGCGTCGCGACCACTCACGGTCGACGACCTGGACACGATGCCCGACGACGGGCATCGCTACGAGCTGATCGACGGGACGCTGGTCGTGACGCCCGCGCCGAGTGATGCCCACCAGGGGGTCCTCGGAACTCTTTACGTGCTGCTCCGCCAAGCCTGTCCCTCGCACCTGCGGGTCCGCCTCGCGCCCTACGACGTGACGCTCGCGCCGGACACCCGGGTGCAACCGGACCTGATCGTCGCGCCGAAGGCCGATCTCGTGGAGCGGGGCCTCTTCGGGCCTCCGCTCCTCGCCGTGGAGATCCTGTCGCCCAGCACCACCGCCTACGACCGAGGAATGAAACTCGCGCGGTACGCCGTGGCCCGGATCCCGTCGTACTGGATCGTCGACCCGGTGACTCCGCGACTGACCGCCTTCTCGCTCGCCGACGACGGTTACGTCGAGATCGCGGATGTCGGGCCCGAGGACACGTGGACCGCCGAGAGTCCCTTTCCCCTCACCATTCGGCCCGCCGACCTACCGGACTGACCGCACCTGCCGGTCCAGGAACGTGCGAGCCCGCCCGGCGTCCGGGCCGGCGCCCCATTCCCCGATCCTGCTCCGGCAACCGATTGTGGACCCTACGGTTCTCGCATCCATCCCACGTGGTCGTGGTGCTCATCGTGCCTGGTCCTCGCGCCCCAGGTAGTGCCTGGTCACCTCGGCGTTGTAACGGCGGAAGGCCGTAGCAAGGGCTTGCAGGTCCTTCTCACTCCAGTGCCCGAGCATCTCCTGCGTGCGCCGGCGACGCTCCCGCGAGGTGCGGCGCATCGCGCTGCGGCCCGCCGCGGTGATCCGGACGATCGAACGCCGACCGTCGTCGGGGTCGGCCACCCGCTCAGCCCATCCCTCCCGCTCCAGCGCACCGACCTGTCGCCCCAGCGTCGAGGCGTCCAGACCGAGCGCCTCGGCCAACCGCCCGATCGAGCTGGCGCCGAGATCGGCCAGCGTGCGCAGCAGGAGGTACTCCGCGCGATCCACCTCGAGCAGCTGTGACCGCCGCCGGCGGAGCAGCTCGAAGTTGCGCGTCAGGACGGCCGCCTGCACCTCGATGTCGGCGAAGAGATCGTCGCTCCGGTTGTCACCCACCCGCTGATAATATCGGTATTATGCAGATAAACGGTGCGCTCTCCTCCCGGGTCCGCCGTATGCGTGACTTCATCGCCGGATCCGACCCGGGCCTGACCCGGTTCAGCACGGCCGCCTCCGCGGCGCTCTCGATGGCGTCCGCTCTCGGGCTCGAGTACCTCCTCGCGCACCTGCGCGGAGCCGATCCACAAGGCACGCTGATCGGGATGCTCCTGGGCGCCGTGGTCGCGATGATGGGGGCGATGGCGCTCACCGGGAGCGCTGTCTGGTCGAAGATCCGCACCGCCGCGGGGTTCCCGCTCGCCATCGGGCTCGGGATGGCGGCCGGCATCGCCGCGGCGGGACACAGCCGGATCATGCTCACCGGCTTCGTCGCGGTGATGTTCGTGGCGGTGTTCGTCCGCCGCTTCGGACTGCCGTTCTTCTTCTACGGCTTCATGCTCTGGATGGGCTACTTCTTCGCCTCGTTCCTCGGCGCCGGCTGGAGCATGTTGCCGTGGCTGTTCGCCGACACCGCTGTCGCCGCCGCCTGGGTCGCCCTCCTCGCCGTGACGGTGACGCGGACAAGTGCGGCCCGGACGCTGACCCGGGTCAGGCGCAGCTTCGCCGCCCGCGCCCGGCGGATGGCGACCGCCGTGACCGAACTGCTCGCCGCCGACAACGACACGACCCGTGCGCGTGCCCGGCGCCGGCTGCACAGCCAGCAGGCGCAGCTCGGCGAGGCCGCCCTGATCATCGAGGCGTGGTCGGTGGAGAAGCGCGCCCTGCCCGACGGCTGGTCGCCGCAGGCGCTGCGCCGTCGCGTGCTCGAGACCCAGCTGGCCCTCGACGGCATCGCACTGGCGGGCGAGGCGTTGGCCGAGGCACCGTCCGGCGTACGACGGGCTGCGGCGACGCTGACGCGCGCTGTGTCGCTGCGTCGTCTCGACCTCGTGCCGGCGCTGGCTGTCGCGTTGCGCGAGCGCCACGACGTGGGAGCGAACCGCGCGGCGGTCGACCTGCTCGCCGGGGCGACCACCGACTACGTCGAGCTGGTCCGCCACGCGGGCGATCCGCCTCGGGTGGACGCCACGGACTTCGACGCCTCGGTGTCCCTGATGATGGGCAACCTGCCCGGGTCCGTGACGGTGGCACGCGAGGTGGAGGCCCGAGGTCGGCGCTGGAACCCCTTGCGCAGGCTCGACTTCACCACCCGCCAGGCGGTCCAGGTCGCGCTGGCCGGTGCCCTGGCGATCGTCCTCGGCAGGTGGCTGAACGAGACCCGCTACTACTGGGCGGTGATCGCGGCCTTCATCGCCTTCACCGGCACCGGCTCCCGTGCCGAGACCTTCCTCAAGGCGAGCAACCGCGTGCTCGGCACCCTGGTCGGCCTGGTCGCCGGCATCGAGCTCGCCCAGGTGACGACGGGCCACCCGGGCTGGATCCTCACCACGATCGTGCTCAGCATGTTCTGCGGCTTCTACCTGGTGCGGGTGAACTACGCCTACATGATCTTCTTCATCACGATCATGGTCGCGCAGCTCTACACCGTGCTCCACGAGTTCTCCGACGGCCTGCTCGTCCTGCGCCTGGAGGAGACCGTGATCGGCGCAGCCGCCGGCATCGCGGTCGGCTTCCTGGTGATGCCGGTCAGCACCCGGGACACCGTGCGGCAGGCTCAGCAAGACCTGCTCACCTCGTTGGCGGACCTGCTCGAGGCGGTCGCCGGTCGCCCGCGCGAGGACGAGGACGGCCCGCGGGATCCCGAGGCACTGCTGCGTGCCTGCGAGAACGAGCTGCGCGAGCTGGCCCTCGTCGCAGCGCCGCTCACCCGGCCGCTGTTGTTCCGCAACGACCCCGCGCTCGCCCGGCACCGGCTGCTGTTGTTCGCCCGGATCGTGCAGACGGTGCGCTCGGTCGTGGCCGAGAGTCGCCGCGGCCACAGCGTCGCTCCGGCACTCGACGCGCTGGCGGAGCGGTTCCGACGGCTCGCCGTGCAACCGCCGCCGCTCGCGGCGCGCACCGAGGAGGAGCGCTCCTGCCCGGCCGGCGCCACGGCATCCTCACCGAGCCTCGTGCGCCTGCACCGCCTGTTGAGCCAGGTCGAGCCCCCCGTGGACGCCGACACCGGCGCGGTGCTGCCCCTGCCGCATCCGTCCGCAGCCCGACCCCGGCATCCCGTCGCGCGCGGCGCCTGAGCCGCAGACGCACGTGGCCGGCGACCCGGGCCCGCCTCCTGCGGGTCCGGATCGCCGGCCACGTCGGTGGCGGCCCGGGGGTGGGGGGAGGGAAGGGGGTCCGACAT
>JBQCCW010000156.1:0-2767 GCA_051961835.1 Marmoricola sp.
GGGCCTGAGCGTCGGCGTGAACGAGAAGGAGGCGATCGAGCGCCACTTCGTCGCCGTCTCCACCGCGCTGGACAAGGTGGCCGCCTTCGGCATCGACCCGGCCAACGCCGTCGGCTTCTGGGACTGGGTCGGTGGCCGCTACTCCGTCGACTCCGCGATCGGCACCTCGCTGGCCGTGGCGATCGGCCCCGAGCGCTTCGCGGAGTTCCTCGCCGGCATGCATGCGATGGACGAGCACTTCCGCACTGCCCCGCTCGAGGCGAACGTGCCGGCCCTGATGGGGCTGCTCAACGTCTGGTACACCAACTTCCTCGGCGCCCAGACCCATGCGGTGCTCCCCTACGCCCAGCTGCTGCACCGTTTCCCGGCCTACCTCCAGCAGCTGACGATGGAGTCCAACGGCAAGGGCGTGCGCTGGGACGGCACCGCGGTGACCACCGACACCGGAGAGGTGTTCTGGGGCGAGCCGGGCACCAACGGCCAGCACGCCTTCTACCAGCTGATCCACCAGGGCACCCGGCTCATCCCCGCCGACTTCATCGGGTTCGCCCGGCCGGCGTACCCGCTGGTCGACGAGCACGACGGCGAGCGGGTCGACGTCCACCAGCTCTTGCTCGCCAACTTCCTGGCGCAGACCCGGGCGCTGGCGCTGGGCAAGACCGCCGACGAGGTCCGCGCGGAGGGCACCGCCGAGTCCGTCGTCCCGGCGCGGGTGTTCACCGGCAACCGGCCGACGACCTCGATCATGGCTCCCGCGCTCACGCCCTCGGTGCTCGGGCAGCTGATCGCGCTCTACGAGCACATCACGTTCACCGAGGGCACGGTGTGGGGCATCGACAGCTTCGACCAGTGGGGCGTCGAGCTCGGCAAGCAGCTGGCGCAGCAGATCGCGCCCGCACTCGCGGGCGACCAGCAGGCGTTCGACGACCAGGACGCCTCCACCAAGGCGCTCATCTCCTACTACCGGAGTCACCGCGACCGATGACGTACACCAACCCGCTGCGCGACCCCCAGGACCGACGGCTCCCCCGGATCGCCGGACCCTGCGGGATGGTCCTCTTCGGGGTGACCGGCGACCTGTCGCGCAAGAAGGTGATGCCGGCGATCTACGACCTGGCGAACCGCGGTCTCCTCCCCCCGGGGTTCAGCCTGGTCGGCTTCGCCCGCCGGGACTGGGAGGACCAGGACTTCGCCCAGATCGTGCACGACTCGGTGCAGAAGCACGCACGCACCGAGTTCCGGGAGGAGGTGTGGCGCCAGCTCGCCGAGGGCTTCCGCTTCGTCTCCGGCGACTTCGACGACGACGCCGCCTTCGACGAGCTGCGGCGTACGATCGAGGAGCTCGACCAGGTGCGCGGAACCGCGGGCAACCACGCGTTCTACCTGGCGATCCCGCCGTCGTTCTTCGGAGTGGTCGCCGACCAGCTCAAGAAGCACGGGCTGGCCGAGCCGACCGGCGACTCCTGGCGTCGGGTGGTGATCGAGAAGCCGTTCGGTCACGACCTGGCCTCGGCCCGCGAGCTGAACGAGATCCTCGACGAGGTCTTCCCGCCCGAGGCGATCTTCCGGATCGACCACTACCTGGGCAAGGAGACCGTCCAGAACATCATGGCGATGCGGTTCGCCAACAACCTCTTCGAGCCGATCTGGAACGGCAACTATGTCGACAGCGTGCAGATCACCATGGCCGAGGACATCGGGATCGGGGGTCGCGCCGGCTACTACGACGGCGTGGGCGCGGCCCGGGACGTGATCCAGAACCACCTGCTGCAGCTGATGGCCCTGGTCGCCATGGAGGAGCCCGCGGCGTTCGACGCGCGCAGCCTCCAGTTGGAGAAGCAGAAGGTGCTGGCGTCGGTGAAGCTGCCGGCCCGGCTCGACCTCCAAACGGCCCGCGGGCAGTACACCGCCGGGTGGGCGGGCGGCGAGAAGGTCCAGGGGTTCCTCGAGGAGGAGGGGATCGACCCGCACTCGACCACCGAGACCTATGCCGCCGTACGCCTCGACGTGGAGACCCGCCGCTGGGCCGGCGTGCCGTTCTACCTCCGAACCGGCAAGCGGCTGGGCCGCCGGGTGACCGAGGTGGCGGTGATCTTCAAGCGGGCACCGCACCTGCCGTTCACCGCCACCGCGACCGAGGAGCTCACCGAGAACGCGCTGGTGATCCGCGTCCAGCCCGACGAGGGCATGACGATCCGCTTCGGCGCGAAGGTGCCGGGCACCGCGATGGAGATCCGCGACGTCAACATGGACTTCGTCTACGGCAGCGCGTTCACCGAGTCCTCGCCCGAGGCGTACGAACGGCTGATCCTCGACGTCCTGCTGGGCGACCCGCCGCTCTTCCCGCGCCACGAGGAGGTCGAGCTCTCCTGGCAGATCCTCGACCCGGTGCTCGCGGCGTGGGCCGAGAAGGGCCGACCCGAGCCGTACCCCGCGGGCACCTGGGGTCCGGCGTCCGCCGACGAGATGCTGGCGCGCGACGGGCGCAGCTGGCGCCGGCCGTGAGAGGAGGCAACCGCTGATGAAGGAGCTCCTCGAGACCAACGCGAGCGCGATCGCCGCGGAGTTCGTGCGGGCCCGTGTGCGTGCCGGCAGTCCCGCGATGGGGATGGTGATGACGCTCATCGTCGTCGTCGACGAGGCGGGGTCCCACGACGCGATGACCGCCGCGCGGCTCGCGTCGCGGGAGCACCCGGCGCGGGTGCTCGGCGTGATCCTCGGCTCGCCTCGCGGCGCCTCCGTGGTGAATGCGCAGGTGGGGATCGGC
>JBQCCW010000157.1:0-2014 GCA_051961835.1 Marmoricola sp.
CGCAGCGCCTGCTGGGTCGGGGCCGGGATCGAGGAGGCCTCGGGCTGCCAGGCGTCGAAGGTCTTCCCGGTCGGGAACCCCGCGGCAGCTCGCCGGGTGGCGAGTGCGGAGCGTTCCCGGCCGGCGACCTCCTCGGCGAACAGCGCCTTGAGGACCTCGGCGGGCTCCCACCGTTGGGCCTTCGCGGTCGCCACCACCTCGGGGGCGTGGCGACGGATGTGCGGAAGCCGCAACCGACGCAGCAGCTCCTCCAGCTCGGCCGGCAACGGCGGCGCGGTGCTGGTCGTGGTGGTCATCGAGTCACCTCGCGGTGGCCGTCGACGGGCTGGCCGAGCCGTGCCCAGGCGCTGGTGCCCTGGGTCAGCGAGGAGTCCTCACTCGCCCGATGCTCGCCGGCTTTCGGTGCGCGGGCGTGGTGGTCCAGGATCGAGGACAGGTCGGCCTCGGCGAACCGGCCGTGCACCGCGGCGTGGCCCAGTGCCCAGTCGACCTCGACGGGGTCGAACAGCTTGGCCAACGCGAGCGCCTCGGCCATCTTCACTCGCATCCGCGGTGTGCCCGCGGCAGCGGCCTCGACCAGCCACAACCGGGCGCCCTCGCCCAGGTTGAGGAACTCGGCTTCGGCAGCGTTCCTGGCGCGTGGCCGCCGGTCCAACGGCCCCTCGGGGCGGGGCGGGAAGTGGGCCTCGTCGATCTGTGGCGTGCCGGGAGTCGCACGTGCGTGGCGGGCGACCTCGACGGGGCCGTCATCGCCGACATGGACGATCACCACCCGCTCGCCCGCGCCGACGCCGTGGGTGCGGACCCACACGGTCGCGCCCAGCAGGGTGTGCGGGACCGAGTACTGGCCGGACTCGAAGGTCACCATCGGCGTGTTCGCCGGCACGGTCCGGGTGGTGCCGAACGCGACCGTGTACGGGCTGGCCGCGACCGGGTGCAGCCGGGCACGCTCCTCGGCGAGCATCTCGACCGGTGGCCGCTTGGTGAGCCGGTGCGGACGCGTGTTGACCTTCTCGCAGAACGCCCCACAGGCCGCCTCGAGCTCGGCGAACGAGCCGTAGGCATCGCGCAGGTTGGTGTCGGTGGGAACCAGGTCGGCCTTGCTGATCTTCACCGACGACTCGGTGCCACCCTTGGACGCCGGATCGGCCGGTACGCAGGTGTGCACGCTCACCGAGTAGTGCTCGGCGAACGCCACCAGCTGCGGGTTGCGGACCGGGATCCCGGCGATGTGCTCTGTGGTGACGGTCTTCTCGTTGTCGGTCAACACATACGTCGGCACCCCGCCCAGCCGCCGGAACGTCTGGTCGAGGGCGGCGAACACCGACGGCATCGTCTTGTCCCGGATCGGGAGCACGACCCGGAACCGCGACCAGGCCAGCCACGCGACGAACAGCACCGTCTTCACGCCGTCGACGACCGGGCCGTCGCCGTAGTCGTACTGCAGCCACATCCCCGGCTCGGTGACCCAGGGCCGGTGCACCCGCACCCGACCGGCCCGGTAGGCGTGCTTCACCTTCGCGACGGCACGCCGGGTGGTGCGCTCCGAACCCGTGTAACCCAGCGCCACCAGCTTCTCGTGGGCCACGTCGGCGCTGACCTTCCCGCGGCTACGTTCGACCCACTCCTCGACCTTCGGCAAGTACTCATCGATCAGCTGCGGCCGAGCCACAGCGCGGTCCAGCTCGCCACCGGCAGCACGCCGCTCGACGTAGTGCTTGACCGTGTGGTGGGAGCAGCCGGCCAGCTCCCCGGCATCACGCAACGACCCGGTCAGGTCGTAGGCATTCAAGATTTCCATGATCTCCTCGGCAGACTTCAACTCCTCCCTTCCTCGGGAGGCGATAGGGCGCATCAGCACCGCTCATCGCACCCGAGGAAGGGCCTCAACCGTGGAACCCGGCGAGGCAAACGACGTCGTGTCGGGCAGATCCCCGACCGTCAGCGTTCAATTCTCATGGCCGCCAACGATCACTTTTCAAGACCGTCTCCGTTCACTTTCTCGTGACCGCTG